>CAZRUR010000026.1:20383-28274 GCA_964603335.1 uncultured Sangeribacter sp.
ATGGAAGAAACCGTAAAAGACCGTCTGCTACAGTTTTTACAGGCTGAACGGATCAGCAACAGTGAGTTTGCGCGCCAGATGGGGCTTTCGCCAGCCTATGTTGGCGCGATGCGCAAGTCGATGCCGGAAGACAAGGTGGCGCGACTGATGGAGCTCTACCCGCGTCTCAACCGCGACTGGCTACTTTACGGCGAGGGCGACATGTATCTCTCCACCGCCGAGATGCGTGATCGGTTTCCCGCCGGATATTCCGTGCCGCTGCTGCCCGTGGAGGCGTATGCCGGCAACCTCCAGATGTGGTCGGAGGGCGTAAGGCTCGAGGACTGCGAGATCATACTGTCGCCGGTGAAGAACGTGGATTTCGCCATCCAGGTGTCAGGCGACAGCATGGAGCCCTACGTCTACAGCGGCATGACCCTCTTCATCAAGCGCATCAACGACCGCGCGTTTATACCGTGGGGCAACCCGATGGTGATCGACACGGAAAACGGTGTGCTGCTGAAGGTTGTGAAGCCTTCGGATCATGGCGACCAATATATCCAGGCTGAGAGCTACAACGAGAAGTATCCCCCGATCGACATCCCGAAGGAGTCGATCTACGGCATCTACCGCGTGTTAGCCACAGTCCGCACGCATGAGACGCTGTTTTAGGGACGTGGGGACATCAGGACATCAGGAGAATTAATTGCCTGATAAGGGCTTCGGGATTGGGGATGTCGATGGTGTCATCATCCTGGATGCGCGGGGCGGGCATGTACCAGCCGTCGGCGAGCTGCGGCGGCTGCGTGTGGACGCCGTAGAGGCGCAGGCAGCGTCCGTCGCCGTCAGGAAAGACCACTGCCACAGGTCGTTGCGCCGTGCCGCGCAGTCCTAATTGTCTGTTTCCCTGAAGCCTGCCGATCGGGGAGTCGGGGGTATGGAATTCCGTCACCTCCCTCTCCCACCCCTTCAGCCGCAGGCAATATAGCAGCAGGAAATCATCTGGAAGCGGGAGCTTAACGCTCCCATCTTCCATTTCAGTGATAGCGGCGTCGTCGAGGAGTTGCCAGCCGGTGAGCTCGTTGCGAGGCGTGGCGAGGATCACCTCGGCGGCACACGCCTCGAGTTGCGAGCGCAGACGGTAGGCGAGAGTCGCCTCCTCGCTGACGTCAGCATCCGTTATACTCGTCGGGTCCACACCCATCCTGACCATCGTCTGCCGGATCAGTGCTGTTGCTGATGTTTTCATTGTTGTCTGGTGTTGGGGTTGTCTGACTGGTCAGACCTGTCGGACCTGTCGGACTAGTCTGACCTGTCTGAGAACTCTGAGGACTCTGGGCTTTTCTTTTTTTCGGGGCTTCTACTGAGCCGGGGTGTATGATGATGCGGCCCGACTGGTAGTAGTCGCTGGTCTCGATTAGTCGCTGAAGGGCACGGTTGCCGGTTACAAACTCTGCAGGGCTCATGCCGGAGGCACTCATCTGCCCACCGCTGAAAGTGACCCTAATGAATCCCCGCCCGGCGGGGATGAGGGCCTTCCATTCCAGAAGGCCTCTCACTTGATATTTTTTCCACATAATTTATAAATTTTAGATTTCACCGGAGACTAACTCGAAGGTGGCGATGCCGTTGGTGACGGTCATCCTCATGACAGCACCTGACTGTGCTGCCACACCCATCGCCGGGCAGTCGGCGGCAAGCATGAAGAGTCCACCCTGCGGATAGTCATCCACGGTGGGGGCCTCGGCAGACTCCCACATCACAATCTTTTCAGCGGCCGTGGTCTCCGTCTCCTCCTCGCCGTCAATCCAGATGTGGCAGGTGCCCTTCAGTGCCAGTGCGTCCCAGATGAGGATGCCATTGCGCGATGCCTCCTCACCCTCAACACGATCGTTGAAGGTATGCTCCTCCGAATAGACGTAATGCACAAGGCGGTTCTCACCGATGAGCGCCCCCGACTTGCTCCAGCCGAGGCGGTCGAGGGTAGGCTCGCGCTTGATCTCGATGTCGCCAAACACGGTGTGGAAATTGGTAACTGTCCACCCCACGCTGTTGGTCTTGGTGGTGATGTGGATCTCCGGATGGTCGGAATAGTCAATCTTCTGTATCGACTCGAGGAGATCCTTGCCGGCGAGCAGCAACGCACTCTTCGGCACATCCTCACCGGTGAAGAACATCTTCGCAAGGGCTATAATCTTGTCGACGGTCCATTTGCCGCTCTCCTGGAGCTCACGCTTAAACTGCCAGCGCAGTCCCTCGGTGGTATAGACCGTCTGCATCCCCATGCGCTCCACCTGGATATGGAACTTACCGGCACGGCTTGCCCAGAGCGTGCGGTTGCCGCGCACCTTGAAGTTGGCGATTGCCTGCTCGGCGATCACCGCCTTCGAGAAGGGGAGGCTCTTCTTCTGGCTCTCGAAATAGTCGCTGACCACCTGGTTCATACCCCTCTTCTGGAGATAGATGCGCGTGGGCTGAGGGAGGATGAGGTCAGGGTCTACCTCCTTCTGGGTCTCATAGAGGGAGTTGGCGAGGATCACGATGGTGGTTCCGGCAGGGATTGCCGGCGCTGTGACATACTCATCGTCGGCGGAGAGTTTCTGACCATTGACAGCACGCACCGTGAGCCCGACGGCCGGTTCGGTTTTCTCCACGAAGAGCATGAGGTCTCTGCCGGGGGTAACATGCTGACCGGTAACGTCATAACCATCGACACCCTTCACGAGGAGCGTGGTGTAGGGGCGGATGAGCATGCAGTCGGCCTTTGCGAGGTGGAGGATAAACGAGCCGGGGGTGTCGTCGCCACTGTCGGCGGTGGTCACGACGGTAGACTTGGCCTCGTCGAGCATGTAATGGTCTACCTCCGGGCTGTTTACGTCGACACGCTTTGCGCGGAGCATGAGGTTCATGAGCGGGGTGTCGTCGGCGTTGAAGCTGAAGAGCTTCTCATCGACGGAGACACCGATGAAATTGGCGTTGGAGACGCCGCCGGTGGCGAGTGCTGCATTGGTTACTGTGGCAGCAAGACCCCCGCCCTGGGTGTTGAGTCCGGCAGTGCCGGGAGTGAGTGTTGTGTTTGTTTCCATAATTGTTATTGGTATTTCGTTTTTGGTTTTTGGTTTCGGCTACGACCTACGCCTCGCGGGCGAGTGAAAAGATGTTGTTGTCGTCGGGGATGTCGCGGGCCATGCCGCCGAGGTGAGGGATATCTTCCGGCTTGGGGAAATACTCGATTTCGATTTTCTCGTTTCTGCCCCGGAGGTAAGCCTCGTCGGCATACTGCTGGAAAGTGAGTGCCTTGAGGATAGCCTCGAGGGTCTTCTCCCCTACCCTCCCTTTGAGGGTGCCGACGGCGAGGTCGGCGAGGAGGGTTAGCACTGCGCGGAGCATTTTCTCGCCGAGGTTGTGCTTGACGGCGAAGTCGCGGATAGCCTGCAGGGAGGCTACGATGTTGCGCTTGATGGCGTAGGAGCAAGTTTGGGACTGGTCGGACTGGTCGGACTGGTCGGACTGGTCGGACTCGACTGCTTCACTTTCATTGCCTAACTTGCCGGTTACGGCCTTGTCGATTAGCTTTGCCACCACCTCTTCTGTGGGTGGCGACTCCATTTCGGAGAGCTCTTTCTCGTGGATGCCGAGTAGCTCACGGATCCAGTTTAGGATCCCTTTTACCCCCCTCTGTCCCCCCGCAAGGGGGGAGGTCTGGGTGTCGGTTTGCGTTGTCTGTTTTTCTTCGCTCATTGTTTTTGAAAGTTTAAAAGTTTAAATCGAAAACCGAGTTTATGGCCATAATCTCTGTTTGACGGTGCAAAGTTAGGGTGCATTTTAGCGTTGTTATGTATATCTTACCACTTTCTAAATTATTTCTAAAATTATTTTAGCATTGCTATTGTTTTTAATAAATTTTGTATTACCTTTGCACCCGATTCCATCAAAACAAAGATTATGAAGAAACAGAACTGCAACGCTGAATTTGAGGCGCATCGCCGCAAATTCCTCATCGAGAACTTCCGGCGCGCACTCGCCGAACAGTCGCGGATTTCCGCTGAAAAAACCTTCCGTATGGTGGCAGACGCCCCGGCACCCCGCTTCTGGGTGTCGGAACGGCGCGCCGCCTCCGTCATCGGCAAGATGCTCGCCGGCATCGACCCCACACCCGGAATGCACCCAGAGAAAAAGGAGATGTATCTCGAGATCTACCGCCGCTTCCGCCAACTCCGGAAGATCTATCCGGAAAGCTCCATCGCCTCACTCATCTTCGACGTGGTGAACGCCCCGGCACCCCGCTCCTACATCACCTGGCACCGCGTCCGATCTATAATATATAGATCGAGATAATCCGAGATATCTCGAGTCCAATCGAGATATCTCGAGACATCTCCTAAAAACAACGACAACAATGACAACAACGACAACAACGATAACCCTGAAAGAGCTCCTCGCCGAGGATGCCAGGCGCAACGCCGTCATCAACACCCCCTACGACCCCATCGGGGGTAATCCCCACGACCCAAACAGATTCCATTTCAACGTGCGCGGCATGGAGTCGTGGATACCGAAAACCATGGCTGACAACCCCCTGACCCGCGAGCTGCTGCAAGCCGGCAGCCTCGACGCCTACGTGGCGCGCAAAGGGGGCAACGCCGACATCTTCCGCGAGAACATACTTCGCGAGTGGACACGCCTGCGGTGCCTCCACGACTTCCCCTTCTGGGCTGCCTCCTTCGCCTACATAAAGAAGAAAGGTGGTGGTGAGGACGTGACGCTCGTGCTCTGCCGCGCCCAGCGCAAGCTCGTGGGTATCCTCGAGAAGATGCGCCGCGAGGGTAAGCCACTGCGCATCATCCTGCTGAAAGCCAGGCAGTGGGGCGGCAGCACCTGCATCCAGCTCTACATGGCGTGGCTGCAGCTCCTGCACCAGAAAGGACTCAACTCACTGATCCTCGCCCATCAGAACACCGCCACCGATGAGATCAAGGATATGTTTGACCGCATGCTCGACTATTACCCGGCATGGCTGCTCCACGATGCCGGCGAGGAATTCGCCGACTCCGAGAAACGCGTGCAGCGCGTGGGCAACTCACGGTCTGCCTTCCGCGTCGTGGCACGCAACTGCAAGGTGAAGGTGGGGAGCGCCGAGCGTCCCGACGCCTGCCGTGGCGGCGACTACAACCTCGTGCATCTCTCAGAGGTGGGGATATGGCGAAAGACATCGCTCAAGACCCCCGAGATGATCATGCGCGCCGCCACCTCCGGAATCCTTTACAAACCCCTCACAATGATAGCCTTGGAATCGACAGCCAACGGCACCGAGAACTTCTTTCATAAGGAATATGAGGCGGCGAGGAAAGGGAAGAGCCAGTTTCGCGCCCTCTTCGTCGCCTGGTTTGAGATCGACGACTACCGGCTGCCGTTCCCCACCGAGGCAGACCGCGTGGCGTTTGCCCAGACCCTTATCGAGAACCGCCATGCCGAGCATGCGGTGTCCTCACGCGAGCAGTCGGGGAGATACCTGTGGTGGCTCTGGAAGAAAGGGGCATCGCTCGAGGCTATCCACTGGTATGTGGCAGAGCGCACAAAATATTCCGACCATGAGCTGATGGCGTCGGAATACCCCTCCGACGATGTGGAGGCGTTTGTGCATTCCGGCGCCAACGTCTTCGACAAATATAAGATAGAGGCGATGAGAGAAGACTGCAAGCTCATGCCGCTTCGCGGGGAGGTAGACGGCGCGTCGCCCTCCGGACCCGAGTCGCTGCGCGACATCGATTTCAACGAAGACCAGGCGGGTGCGCTCCTCGTGTGGAAGAAACCCATGATTGACAAGGAGATGAAGATCGAGAACCGCTACCTGGTGGTGGTGGACATCGGCGGCAGGTCGCGGAAGGCAGACTGGTCGGTGATTGCGGTGTTCGACCGCTACCCGATGATGCAGGGGGAGCGGCCGGAGGTGGTGGCGCAATGGCGCGGGCACACCGACTTCGACCTCCTGGCGTGGAACGCCGCCCGCATCGCCACCTATTATGACAACGCGCTCCTCGTGATTGAGAGCAACACGCTCGACACCCGCGACCCGGCGCGCCTCACCGACGGCGACCAGTCGTGGTTTCTCCTCAACAGACTGCGCGACGCCTACCCCAACCTCTACGCCCGGCGGCGCAGTGAGCAGGATATCCGGGAGGGTGCGCCGCTGAAGTATGGCTTCCACACCAACGTCAACACCAAGCCGATGGTGATCTCGCAGCTGGTGCAGGCGGTGAGGGAGCGGCTGTATGTGGAGCGCGACGAAGAGTGTCTGCACGAGCTTGCCGCCTACGAGCGGAAGCAGAACGGCAGTTTCGGCGCCACCGCCGCCAACCACGACGACATCCTGATGACGCGCGCCATCGGGCTGCACATCTGCTTCAGCGAGATGGAGGCGCCACGGGCAGTGATGCGCGACCGGTTTGTGGCACCGAGGCGGAGACCGGTTTCGGAGGCAGTGTTTTAAAAGGGGAGAAGGACATCAGGTCAAAATGACAAATTGACAAAATGACAATTAGAAACAATGAAAACAGAATTATTGAATCAGGCGATGGGCTGCTGGCAGCAGCTCGAGGCGTTTCGCAGAGAACGCTTACGCAACAAAGACTATACCTTCGGCCGACAGTGGGACGACCTTATCTGCGTCAACGGCCAGCGAATCACGGAGCGGGAATATATCATCTCTGAGGGGAACATCCCGCTGCAAAACAACCTGATACGTCGCATCGTGCGCAACGTGTTGGGAGTGTTTCGCAGCCGGCTGAAAGAGAAGATGAAGACCTGGGATGCCGACACCCTACTCTTCGCCGACCGCAACCTGCTCACTGAGCTGCTGGCGCGCACTATGGAGGAGTTTCTCATCTCTGGCCTGGCGGTGTGCCGCCACTGGAGCGGGAAGCGCAACGGCATCTCCGGCGAGTGGGTAGACTACGTGTCGCCAGAGTCGTTTTTCTACGACAGCGGATGCAGCGACATCCGCGGCTGGGACGTGCAGATGCTCGGCCAGTTCCACGACGTAAGACGCGGAGACCAGACGCGCCGCATCATCGAAGTCTGGGTCAGCGACCCTTGGCGCTTCTACTTCCTCGACATGGAGGGGAACATCCTTCGCCAGGGGTATTCCCCTTATAAGAATGGTCACCCCTACGTGTTTAAGGCCTACCCCTTCCTTGACGGGGAGATTCACAGCTTTGTGCACGACATCATCGACCAACAACGGTATGCCAACCGCCTTATCACGCTCTACGACTGGGTGATGCGTGCCTCGGCGAAGGGTGTGCTGCTGGTGCCGGAGGGGTGTGTAGATGCCAATTCGCTCCAGAACGTCGCCGACCAGTGGAGCCGTTTCAACGGCGTGATTGTCTACAAGGCGAAGGCCGGTGAGGCAGAGCCACACCAGGTGAGCGCGAACACCGCCAACGTGGGTATCGGGGAGCTGCTCAACATCCAGCTGAAGATGCTGGAGGACGTGAGCGGGGTGACCGGTGCCCTGCAGGGGACTGTCGCCACCAACAACATGAGCGGCACGCTCTACAACCAACAGACGCAGAACTCGCTGACGGCTCTGAGCGACGTACTCGACACGTTCCTCTCCTTCGTGGATGAGATTGTTAGTCGTTAGCAGTTGGTCGTAACTTACTGGTTGTTAGTCGGGAGTTGATTTTGTTTGCAATTTTTGGGTGAAAAATTTGCAGGGAATGTAAAAAGTGAGTAACTTTGCATCGCTTTAATCAAGAATCCCCACGCCAGGCACGAGCCGGAAGTGATGGTATCCCCCGATACCGGTTGATCTTGATTAAGCATTATTAAGAGCGGGGTGTAGCTCAGCCCGGTTTAGAGTACGCGTCTGGGGGGCGTGTGGTCGCAAGTTCGAATCTTGTCACCCCGA
>CAZRUR010000027.1:0-27727 GCA_964603335.1 uncultured Sangeribacter sp.
GTGGTTGAAACGCTGAGTTTGGGGAAGTTATTCATAATCCTTCAATTTTAAAGTCTTGTTTTGTTAGTATAACAATGTGCAATCCAAAATTATCATAATTCAATCACATTTTATATTCGGAGTGGTTAAATTTTGAATAATAGCGTTTGAAATTTACAAAAAGAGAAAAATTTAATTGTGTTTGATTATTATCCCAAATATAAGTTGTAAATTTGCAATCTGAAACAGTTGAACTCTCATTAATAGGAACATGATTTATTCGCTTATTGAGCATAAACGAGATATTTGGTTGCAATCTGATGAATGCAATGTTAGGAACATCATATCTTATATAGAAAGCAATGGAAAACTTAGAGATGCTCAATTAGAGAGTGTGAAAACATTTCTTTATCTTAAAATAGAGTGCCAAAACAAGCCATTATGGAAATTAATGTATGAGGGCAAATTCAACTCCATCAATCTTGACAATACTCCACTAACATCCAGGACAAGGGAATTTTTGGGAAAACATCCGGAGGCACAGGCATTATATGAATATGCCATGTCAAAAAGCGATTTAGGTGAGCCATTATCTAAAAGATTGGCTGATTTGATTTCTGAATCACCTGAGACAATAGATTATAAGACAGTCCTGAAGCAATTGTTGGGTGACGTTTCATATGCTGACTATCTGTTTAGTATCCCTATGGGGGCAGGTAAAACATGGCTTATGGCGATGTTTGTCTATTTAAATTTATATTTCGCCATAAATGAGCCTGACAATAAGATATTTGCGCATAATTTTGTTGTGCTTGCACCGGCTGGATTAAAATCATCCATAATTCCCAGCCTGAAAGATATGCAGGATTTTGACCCGACATTTATTTTCCCTCCTGAAACTGCTGCGCAATTGAAAAGGATGATTATATATGAAGTGTTGGAAGATTCAAATTCAGTAAAAGGGAGCAATATAGTAAGGAATCCAAATGCCATAAAAATACAGTCACACCAACCCTTGGAAGATCTTATGGGTCTTGTGATTATTACAAATGTTGAAAAATTGTATGACAAGATTGAGAAATCAAATGAATTCCCATCCTTTTTTGATTCACTCCCTGAAGAAGAGAAAAAGAAATGGATGGATGTAAAACTGGCCAACGAATTGCGAGAAATAATAGGACATCTCCCCTCACTCAGTATAATGATTGATGAGGTGCAACATGCAAAAGATGAGGAGCGTAAAATTGTACAGGTAATAAAACAATGGGTGGAGGATGCGGATTTCAATTCATCACTTGGATTTTCCGGAACGCCTTATTTCTCAAAATCTGATTCGATAAGGATTTCAGATGGACTTAAGATAAAGGTTGAGATGTTTGGAAATGTGGTTACATATTATCCACTTGCTAAGGCCATAGGTAATTTTCTCAAGATTCCGGCAGTTAAATATTCTGATGTTTCAAGTCATGACATAATACGAAACGGAGTCTCAGATTTTATTGAGAGGTATAAGGATGTTGCATATCCCAAGGTTGGTAAGGCTAAGCTTGCCATTTATTGTGGATTGATTGATAGATTGGAGGAAGAGGTTTATCCTCTTGTGTGTGAAATATGTAGGGATTTTGGACTTGATCCGGAAGAAAGTGTACTCAGATATTATGGGAATACAAACAAATCCGGTTATAGATGTGCTCCGACCGCGCAAGGAGAATTCCGTTCTTTAGACACAGTTTTCTCGAAGATTAGAATCGTCCTTTTGGCTCAGATAGGAAAGGAGGGATGGAATTGCAAAAGCCTTTCTGGCGTTATCCTTCCCTTACCCAATTCTTCTGCACGAAATATGGTGCTTCAGACAAGTTGTAGATGTCTCAGGGAAGTGGAGAACGCAGAAAACGAATTTGCCCTTATATGGGTCAGCAAAGGTAATTATGAGCTCTTGGAAGTAGAACTAAGGAAGAACCATCACACTTCCATTAAGGAGTTTACCAGTAATCATAATAGGCGTATAGAAGTGAAAAGATATTCCCGTCAGGATGTCGTGAATCTTCCCTTACTACATTATTTTCAACTGAACGTAAAATACAATGCCGTAACAGTAGGGGATAATAATATAGAAGAAAGGCTTAAGTCCATCCAGATTGAACAATATGACGAACATGTTGTCACTCAATCTGATTTTGCGGGCAATAGTGCTAATATCGGACTGGCACTTCTGTCAGAAACAGCACTTCATATGTCGTTCAGGCGATGGATTGCCTTGATTGTCAAAGAATCATTCGAGACGCTGAAGTATGCGGACATTGAGCCGTATATGGATATTTTACAAAATCTTTATGCCCAATGTTCATTCGTCAAAGAAGGAGTGCCATACTTGCGTGAAGATATCAAGCAATCCAAGTTGCGCGGCGATATAAGGAAATCATTCATACCAGCGACTTCTATAGAATGTAAGGAAGAGTTTATTCCTCGCGATGCCAGGTTGCTTAAAATAGAGGCTCTTGAAAATCCTTATTTTCCGGCCAACGGCAGAATAATTTATCCCTGTTCGTCAGAAGTTGAAAAAATAGTTGACGACGACAAACCGAAAGTTATCCCACACGAAATAAAAACTGCTATTCAGACTCTTCGGGATTTGGGTCAGAATGAGGCCGCGAATCAATTGGAATCTAACTATTTGCCTAAGACTGATTCCCAAAATAAGCGAACATATCAATATATCCCTTACACTTTCGACAGTGGTCTGGAATCGTCATATTATGTCAAAGATTTAAGGGGTATGCTTTCACGATTTAACAATATAGAAGTATATTTCAATGGTGATGAGTCTCTTTCGGATTTCTATATAGAGTGTTATGAACATTCTGATGGGTGCTGGCGAAAGATTGGAAGATATTTTCCCGATTTCTTGATTTTAAGAAGAAACGATGAAAATGTCATCACCAAAGTCATAATAGTTGAGACAAAGGGGACCCCTTATGAGAACTCGTTCTTGTTGAAGAAAGACTTCATGAGGAAATTTATAGAGATGAATAAGGAGGCAGATAACAACACGCGGTTTGATTTCCTGCTTATCCCAGAACGTATGGGCGACACTAACCGCTATGTCGAGACCGTTAACCATATTGAAAATTTTCTAAACAGTTGATTATGGCCATCAAGTATGTAGAATATCCTCCCACATTGCTTCAGGGACAAGCTGTGCTTTCTAATTTCAAAAGAACGAGAAAGATTCTGTCATATCGTGGAGATGATGAGATTGAACCTCACATTTCGCGAGGAATGCCATTATATGAAGTAGAAATCGAAGAGAAAATAGGTGACAATGAAGACAATAACCTGCTCATCAGGGGGGAATGCCTCTCAACTTGTGCATACCTCAGAGAGAATGGCATATCGGTAGATCTTGTGTATATAGATCCTCCTTTTGCGTCTGGTGCTGATTATGCAAAAAAGATATACTTGCGACGCAATCCAAAGATTGCCGAGGAGGTCGCAAAGGTCAAGGCAAAGGCAGAGCTTGATAATGCAGATTTGCGTGCTTTTGAGGCCAAAATGTATGGCGACATTTGGGAGAAAGAGAAATATCTGAACTGGATGTATGAGAATTTGTTGGCTATCAAATCAGTCATGAGTCCAACCGCTTCAATTTATGTACATTTAGATTGGCATATTGTCCATTATGTAAAAATTTTGATGGATGAGATATTTGGAGAGAGTGCATTTAAAAATGATATTGTATGGCATTACTCTGGGTGGAATAAGAAACTTAAAAATGGTTTTGAAAAGCGCCATGACATAATATTATTGTATTCGTTAGATTCAGAAGGGAATTCTTTTAATTCCTTTTTTGAAAAGTGGGAATCTGCAGAAGAATACGTAAGACGAAGGAAACAAAAGGTTTTAGTTGAGCCTAAAACAAAACGAAGATATGTTTTGTCAGACGCGGGTAATGGGCAACGGATAAAGCGATATATAGATGAAGCCATTAAGACTGGCGTAGTAGTAGATGATGTCTGGGATATAGATAAAGTCAATAACTCTGCCAAGGAAGGTGTCGAATATCCCACCCAGAAGCCGGAAGCCCTGCTGGAAAGAATAATCCTTGCAAGCAGCAATGAGGGGATGGTCGTTGCTGATTTCTTTGGTGGGAGCGGTGTTACGGCTTCAGTGGCTGCCAAAACAGGCCGCAGATTTATTCATGCCGACATAAATAAAAATAGCATCACCACTACAAGAGACAGGTTGATAAAGACTAAGGCAGAATTTGATATCCTTGAAGTTAAGGATGGTGTCTCGTTATTCCGTAATCCCACCCAAACAAACGAGATTATTCCAAAATTGATAAGAGGTCTTGTTCCTGACAATTCATTATCTTCTTATTGGAATGGCGTTGTCAATAATTCAAAATATGGTAAGATCCCTGTTCATATTCCGGATTTAAATTATCCGGCTGAACGTATCTTCTCTTTGAATTCTGCACATAAGCTTGTGTATGAAGAACTCTCTCAACTTCCTTCTGAACTCAATAAAGTCCAGATTTACTATATTGATATTGATGATATAGACTCAATAAGAGCCTATATAAATGAACACAATGACCGCATTCTTGACATTGAGTTTCTGGATTTGAAAATAATCCTTGACAATATGGTTGCCCAAGACAATGCCTCCCTGAGGCTATCGGAAGTACAGGATGGTCTTATTACAAAATGGAGAGTCTGCGTAGAGTCTTTCATAAGTGACAACGTCAATCGTAAGATTGATGAGTTCAACCAAAAATCTGCATTTAATGGCGATTCGGAATCTGACATTATAATAAGCGATGATGGCCTTGAAATAATCGAATGGATTGGTGTGGATTGCGACAGTTCAGATCTTGATGCGCCATGGCATAGCACAGAGGAGATTAAAATTGAAACGGACAACAAAATCACAATCAATGGGATTAAGACCGACACATATTGGGATGGATCGATTCTTTCAGAAAAGAAACCCCAGAGAGTCAAGATTCGAAATATATGTGGCGATGAGTCGATATTCCCAATATAATTGGATATGGTGAGTGTAAAAAATCAAGATTTTTTGTAATTTTGCGAATTAATAGGACATTATTACAGCAATGATAGATAAAATCAACAGAATCAAGGAGGAAATTGCTGCAGCCCAGGCATCTACCGCTGAGGCTGTGGAGGAACTCCGCATCAAATATCTGAGTAAGAAGGGTGAGGTGTCGGCGCTTATGGCAGATTTCCGCAATGTTCCTGCCGAGCAGAAAAGGGAGCTTGGTCAGAAATTGAACGAGCTCAAGGGCTTTGTCACTGACAAGATCAACGCCCTTAAGGAGAAACTTGCTGCCGGTGCAGACAATGAGAATGCTTCAATCGACCTTACACGCACGGCAACTCTGTTCCCGGTTGGCTCACGCCATCCCCTTTCGATAGTGAAAAACGACATCATCCGCATCTTCAGCGGCATGGGCTTCACAATTGCCGAGGGCCCGGAAATCGAGGATGACTGGCATGTGTTCTCCTCGCTCAACTTCCCCCCTGACCATCCTGCCCGTGATATGCAAGACACATTCTTCATCTCGCGCACTCCGGTAGATGTGTTGCTCCGCACGCACACATCCTCAGTGCAGACCCGTGTAATGGAGAAGACTCAACCACCAATCCGCATCGTGTGTCCGGGACGTGTATATCGTAATGAGGCTATCTCAGCACGCGCCCACTGTTTCTTCCATCAGGTAGAGGGTCTGTATATTGACAAGAATGTCTCATTTGCCGACCTTAAGCAGGTGCTTCTGAACTTTGCCAAGGAGATGTTTGGTCCGGAAACCAAGATCCGTCTCCGTCCCTCTTACTTCCCATTCACAGAGCCGTCGGCTGAGATGGACATCAGCTGTGACCTTTGCGGAGGCAAGGGTTGTGCATTCTGTAAAGGCACCGGCTGGGTTGAGATCCTCGGTTGCGGAATGGTTGATCCCAACGTGCTTGATGCCTGTGGCATAGACCCCAATGTCTATTCAGGTTATGCATTCGGTATGGGAATAGAGCGCATCACCAATCTTAAATATCGCGTGAAAGACCTCCGAATGTTCAGCGAGAATGATGTGCGCTTCCTCGCAGAATTTGAGTCAGCAAGATGACTACGAAGGAGCGATATAATGGAATAGTGGCTTGGTTTTCGGAGAATATGCCTTCTCCGGAAACCGAGCTTCATTATGACTCCCCGTTTCATCTTCTGTTGGCAGTGATATTGTCGGCGCAATGCACCGACAAGCGTGTCAATATAGTCACCCCGCCTCTCTTTGCAGCATATCCCGACCCCCAGTCGCTTGCGAAAGCCACGGAGGAAGAGGTGTTCCCTTACATAAAGAGCGTGACATTCCCCAACAACAAGACGCGCCATCTCATCAACGCTGCCAAGGTGCTTGTTGAGCAGTTTGGGGGTGAGATGCCTTCCGACATCGATAATCTAATGAAACTTCCCGGAGTGGGAAGAAAGACAGCCAATGTTATGCTTGCCGTTGTCTGGGACAAGGCAGCCATGGCTGTTGACACACATGTGTTCCGCGTGAGCAACCGCATAGGTCTTACCAACAACTCAAAGACCCCGCTTGCCACAGAAAAGACACTTATGAAATATCTGCCGCCGGAGGTGGTGAGCAAGGCTCACCATTGGCTAATACTTCACGGTCGCTACGTCTGCAAGGCCCGAAAACCCGACTGCGAAAACTGCGGCATCAAAGATTTCTGCCGCACTCATTCCAAAGGTCAATAAGTTGCCTTATGAAAGAGAAATAGAGGCGAGTTCATGTGCAAGGCGGTGAATACCATTCTCTATTTTTTCAAGCTGAGCATCAGAGATTGGAGTGTCACCTTTTTTATATTGGCGCATAAGACCAGGGTTAATACCCAGATAACGACCTAATGCACTGACATTAAAAATGGAATAATATTCAAACAGGGATGATATGTCAAAATTAAAATCCACAGGCGCTAAGAGAGCTTGAGGAATTGCCTCATTCTTTTCGGTGAAGCACTCTTTTATTTCCTCAATGGAATTGAAGAAATCTTCTTTGGCCTCTTTTACGGTATCTCCAGTTCCAATAAGCTGCACCTTTTCTCCGGTTACATTATATGCGATATACGATCCATCAGATTGTTTCTCTATACTTACTTTCATAATTCCTCATTATTTACAGAGTAAAACCAAATAATAAACTATTATTGTCAATTTCAGAATCCTATTCTTTTTTTAATGGCCATCATCAAGCCTTTTCGGACTTCTTGTGAGCCATGACGCTCAACCATTATTACATCTCCTGTATCTGGATTCAAATAACGGTCATGTTTTTTTCCATGGCCGTCAAATTGGTAGCCATGTCCTTCCAAAATTTTTATTAGTTCTTTCCATTTCATTACGCATACCAATGCTAAAACATTGCAAAGGTATGACATTTTTGTAATATTGCAAAATTATTTGGTAAAATTTGCGAACTATATCCTGAAATTTCAGGATATGGTTTCGTCGACAAGATAGGGGAGGGATTCGTAGATGCGGCCCATTGTGTCTTGCATTGAGATTTCGCACGTGCGGGCGAGGGAATGGCAGCCATCAAAGGAGGCATCTCCAATTTCATTGCGCTCATCGGTAGTGGCGGATTTTGCTACCAGCCTACATCCTTGCCAAAGAGCTGCATATGCTTCATCAAGGCGTATATCTCGTTGCCCCATTCTCCTCTTCGCTGGCTGCGCCATAATCAATGAGCAGGGCAGTTGTCCCAGCCGGGTGGTCAAGGTTTTCACCATCCTCAACGGTCTGAGGACGCACCACTGCCTTAGAAAGTATCTTGAAATAGGATGCATCGCGTCCGAAGATTTCACGCCAAAGTTCGCTGTCGAGGATGCGGTCGCCCGCCACAATATGCTCGAGGTCTTTTCTGAGGTCTTCCATAGAATATAGTATAGTGTTATATTCAATATTAACATTTATTGACCCTCAAATGTTGACCTCCGGCAGATAGTAAGGTTAGAAGATGGATTTGCCGATGTCGGTGGTGAAGCGTTCGAGGGTCTCGATTCCCATAAGGGAATTGCCGTGGTGGTCAAGCTCCGGGCTCCAGACGGCTATGCTTAGTCTGCCGGGGATAATTGCCACCACACCACCTCCAACACCGCTTTTACCCGGCATTCCAACACGGAATGCAAAGTCTCCGCTTTCATCATAGAATCCACACGTGAGCATCAGTGCATTAAGGCGTTTTGACTGGCTAACTGAGAGGATTCTCTCCTTCGTGAACGGATTCTCACCATGATTGACGAGAAACAGGAATGATTTTGCCAGTTCCTCACACGTCATGGAGATGCTGCACTGGTTGCAATATACATCAATCAGAGAGTCCATATCGTTCTTAATGTTGCCGAAGCTTTTCATAAAATACCCGAGTGCCATGTTCCTGTCTGACGCCATCAGTTCGGAATGCGCTATATTATGGTCATAATATATGTCGGGAGTGTCAGCCATTTCCCTGACAAAATTGAGGATACGCTCCTTAGGTCGCGGATAAAGTGTCATCAGACGGTCTGTGGTGACCAACGCTCCGGCGTTGATAAACGGATTTCTCGGTATGCCATGCTCGTGTTCCAACTGAACCAGCGAGTTGAACGGTGTGCCGGAGGGCTCGCGCCCAACGCTTTCCCAAAGTTCATCACCACACTGGTTCATCACCATAGCTAAAGTAAACACCTTTGATATGCTCTGTATCGAGAATTTTGTCTGATAGTCGCCAACGCCATATATGTTGCCGTCAATCGTGGCAATTGCTATGCCGTATTGCCTTGGGTCAACATTGGCAAGGGCTGGTATGTAATCGGCTAATCTGCCGCGTCCGAAAAACGGCGTAACCTCATTGTAAATCTTGGTTATAACCTTCTGATAGTCCATATAAAGAGAATGGTTGCCGTCTTTGCGGCGGCATCCATTGATTTATTTCTGATATAGGAAACGCTTGATGCTGTGTTTTGGGGTCTTTTCAAACTCCTTGTCTACAATCTCAAAACGAGACAGACGGCTGAACGACTCGAGCTCCTTATTGACGGCTGTGAGATTGTCAGCCATGATTTTGTCGATTCCGCTGTTGTCAATGCCTTTGGCATTGGCGGCATCGTAATCCGGGAAAATTAGGACTACAAGTTTACAGTCATCTTCCACTACGAGCGACTCCGCCACAAAAGGCATATTGTTGACCTTTTGCTCAATCTCCTCAGGATAGATATTCTGTCCGGAAGGACCTAAGATCATGGTCTTTGAGCGTCCGCTGATTGAGATATAGCCTTCGGGTGAGAGTGTCCCCATGTCGCCGGTGTTCATCCATCCGTCATTGTCGGGGAGCACTTCCTTTGTGGCTTTCTCATTCTTGTAGTATCCCGCCATTACGTTGTCGCCTTTTACCCAGATGTTGCCAGGGATGTTTGCCGGATCCGGAGAGTTGATACGTGCCTCCATGCGTGTCACAATCTGGCCTACAGTGTGAGGACGTGAGCCTGCAGGTGGCTCATAGGTGATGAGTGGACCACATTCCGTCATGCCGTAGCCTACGGTGATGGGGAATTTGATGCGGTAAAGGAATTTCTCAACATCGGCATTCAATGGTGCGCCACCCACGATGACCTCGATTAGTTGACCGCCGAAAAGCTCCATAAGTTTCTCCCTAACCTTACCAAGAATCACATTGTTGAGGATGGGAATCTTCAACATTATCTTCATTGAAGGAGTCTGAAGCTTCGGAAATACGTTCCCTTTTATAATCTTCTCGATTACGAGAGGCACGGTGATGATAAGCTTTGGACGCACGTCGGCAAAAGCCTTCATAAGCACCTTAGGCGATGGCGGCTTTGTAAGGAAATTGCAATTGCAACCCTTCACAAAAGGATGAAGCGTCTCGATTACCATTCCATAGAGATGACCGAGTGGGAGCATATTCACCATTCCATCACCAGGTTTGAGGAATGTCAACTTGTCAATACAATATCTGATGTTGCTCCAGATGCTTAAGAATGGAAGCATCACGCCCTTTGGCTCACCGGTGGAGCCGGAGGTATAGTTAATAAGGGCGAGGTCAGAGGGTAAGTCCCTGTAATAAGATATATTATCAGGAGAAAAATTCTCCGGGAATTTTTTGCCGAAAAGTTCGTTGATATCATTGCGTGCGTCGGAGAGCTTCTTGCTGCGTGAGAACGCCAATCCGTCTTCCATTATGTAGAACGCACCCACAAGATTTGGGAGTTGCTTTTCATCGAGTTCGTCGAGGATAGCCTTGTCGGCAAAGAGCAATTTTGCATCGCTATGGTTTACAAGGTTATGCACGCTATCGGGCTTGAACTCATGGAGAATCGGCACAGCCACCGACCCATAAGTGAGCGAGGCCAAGAAAGTGATTGTCCAGGCAGATGAGTTCTTACCGCACAGAGCCACCTTGTCGCCCGGTTGCACGCCGGCGGATTCAAACAGGATATGGAGTTTCTCAATAAGTTCAGCCACTTCTGAGTACTTATAGTTCGCTCCTCCGATATCAGAGAAGGCGGTGAGCTCCCAATTTTTTTTCACCGCATCCTCAATGATGCAGTTGAGCGACCGCTCGCTGTATGGTTTGAGAGATTCCTTTGTGTTTTTCATAGATATTTATTTAGTGTTTTTGTCAGCTTTTGCAGCCTCTTTCAGTCTATCCTCAATCTGGGATAGTGACTCATCACGCGAAACGATCTTTCCGTCAGGACCGATAAGCATGTGGTGTGGAATTCCTGAGAATCCATAGATGTCATAAGGTTTGCGCTGGGTGTTGAGCATAACGGGCCATGTGATGCCATATTTGCTGATTGCACCCTTGGAGTCTTCCGGCGTGTCACGGACGGCGACGCCAACAATCTCAAGACCTTTGTCTTTCCAACGGTTGTATAAGGCAGCCATGTCGGGAAGCTCCTTTACGC
Source organism: uncultured Sangeribacter sp. (assembly GCA_964603335.1). Taxonomy (GTDB): domain Bacteria; phylum Bacteroidota; class Bacteroidia; order Bacteroidales; family Muribaculaceae; genus Lepagella. Next base: position 10,968 of record CAZRUR010000027.1, read on the forward strand.
AATAAGGACACCAACTTGCCCAGAAGTCGATGAGGGTAAACTTACCGGGAGTTACGAAAGAGGCAAAATTCACCGGCTCACCGTCGATATTCTCGCCTTCAAAGTCGATGAAAGGCTGGCCAGGCGCTGTGGCTGCACGAAGGGCAGCGAAATTCCGGTAATATTGTGCCTTGGGAGAATTCTTGAGGGCTTCCGGAGCTGTGTTGAGAATGCTGTCAACCACGTTTAGCGGAGCATATTTTATTGCCTCAATTCCGAAATAGTATCCTATGGGATTATTTTTGTTCTCTTTATATTGTTTCTCAACGAAATCCATGTATAGATCCATATCGTCAAGATTTTCTATGGAGTCGAGTTGGGCAAGGAGCACTGAGAATTTGTCGTTGAGTGGTGTGCCGATTGCCGAGTTGGTAGAGTCGTTGACGAATGCGGTGCCGGGCTCCACAACGTAAAAGGCGCGTGTCCTCCCATCTATGAGCACTGAGGCAAAGACTGGTGTGGAATCTGGGCGTACAATCTGTGCTTTCCCATCTGTTATTACAGCTGATGAGAGTATTGTAGAGTCGAGGAAATTCATCACCTCAACAGTTTGACCTTCAAATTTGTCGGAGAGAGAGACATCAAGAATCGGTTGTTTTTGTGAGCAGGCTGCAAAAAGCAGACCGCCTGTTATAATTGACAATGCAATTTTCTTCATAACTTGGAGTTTATGAGTTTAAGAGTTAAAAAGGGTTATAAGGTTATAACAATAGTTTTATGTTTTGGGTTTGCAGCGACAGCACGGCTGCGGCAGGGATGCCGCAGCAACTAAAAGATGCCGCAGCGGCTAATTGTCGCGAAGTTACAAAAAAGAATTGACGTTTGCAACTTTTTATTGAATTTGGCTGCCAATCTGGTCCATTGGTATTTTCCCGACTATGTAGACAACGGAGACGTTGTTGCCGGTGTTTTGGGTGATTACAAGAAGATGCGTGAGTATTTTCCCATTGTCGGAAAGCTTGCCAAGCACATCATAACGGTAATATCCTTGCTTCTTTGTGGAAAGGGTCTCCATGTCATTGTCTTTCTTCACTTTCTTGATGATGCTCCAGAGATTTTCGTTTGTCCCTGAGTTATTGGTGCTCAGGGTCTCTATGGCTGAGATGTCAGAGGCGTAAATCCGGAGACCTCCACCATCGATGATCTGGCTGCTCATTGCCTTGAGCATAAATGGCGACACGTAGGTGTAGTCGAAATCAGGCTCTGATGAAAGGCTGTCGAAATATTTTTTGGGATTTGCGGCAAATGCCGATGCTGAGACAAGCGCCAGCATGGAGACGAGGATGATTTTAAGATAGGTTTTCATATTTTTGGTGGGATTATTCGTTTTTAGATTGGTTCGGTAAGTAAGGCGAGTGAATTGCTTACAGCCCTTAGAGAGGATGACACTCCGGAGAGAGCTTCCGATACAGACTCAACTGACTCATATATATTGTTGATAGATTGGCTGAGGGTTGTGATGGGTTGCAAAAGGATCTGGGCGGGGTCGACGCTGGCGAGAATTCCTGATGGCATAACCTTGAAAGTCTCCTCGCTTATGGAGAAGGTCTGTTGGTTGTCGGTTGTCAGTGGTTGGTTGTCGGTTGTCGGTTGCTGGATTTTGATTGGCCGTTTTGCGGCAGTGTGGTGCGACTTGCGGTTAGGTGTGCTCATAGCCGTAATGCCCGCAGTCACATTTAGTGTGGGCGCATTCTCAGAAATAGATGGCGTAGATTCAGTGGTATGGGTCACTGAATCAGAAATTGAGGCATCCGCTATCAGGATCTGAGGAGTGGGGAGAATGTCTTTTTCTCTGGAGAGATAATTATACCCGGCGAAAGCGATTAAAGCCGCCACAGCTGCCGCAGATGTGAAGGATACAATCTTTGCGAATGATGATATTCGTTTCCTGCTTTGAGCCTTGGCTGCAAGCATTGATATGTGAGAGTTCATTCTCTCTTCCAGCCCGGCAGGCATATTGTCGGCAATAGAGGAGAGCGATGTCCCGGCGAATTTACTGAATGTGCTGATGAAATGAAGATTATCTGATATCTCGTTGTCATGGCACATCAATTTCCCGGATTCTGCATCATTGGCAATAGAATCAAGACGCGCCATCTCCATCGGGGAGATGGTGGCATCGAAATACTTTCCGAGAAGTATTCTCGCTTCATCCGGATTCACTATTTTGTTGCTATCTTTCATTCTTTAATGTTTTGAGAAGAGATTCTTAAGCCTTTTTCTGCCTCGTGAGAGAAGCACCCTTACATTGTCGTCGGAGAGTCCGGTGGCTTTCCCTATCTCATTATTTGAGAGGCCAGCCAAGCCGGAAAGCATCACCACCTTTCGCTGGTTTTCCGGAAGCATACGCAGAATCTGTCTTATGGATGCTATATCCTCGCGATGCATAAGTGATTCAGCAGGGGTGGGAGAGGGGTCGGATATGTCGGGAGGCTCATCATCGAGAAGTGAGGCCTTTTGCGATGACTTTCCTGCCATGGTGATTGCAATGTTTTTTACTGTAACGATTGCATAAGCCTTTATATTACTGACTTGGGTAAGTCTCTGTCTGTTTTCCCAAAGACGGGTAAGGGAGTCTTGCAGGCAGTCGGCGGCATCGCTCTCATCATGAAGAATGGTGAGGGCATATGCGTAAAGGGTCTTGTATAGAGGCATAATGCTGCCTTTAAACTGATGTTCATCCATCTGCCGGTGTCAAGTTCTTGTCCGAATGGTAAAAGCCTAAAGCGGCTTACTCCTAATATATAGACATAGAAATGGATGAAATGTTACAGTTGGCAGTAAGATTTTTGCGATTTCGGAGAAATCGCTTCCCCAGGTGGATTGATCAGTGGTGGATTGATTAGTATTCGATTTTGTCGGAAGAGGAAGACCATTCGCGGAACGCCTCGGCAGCCTGTGCCCGCATGAAGTGGCGCATATGCACGGAGCGGTATTCATAGTCCATTGCCAATTGCTCGTATATAAATGAGTCGTCAAACCCTATGGCACGGGTGTCGTCTTTTGTGTTGCCGTAGCAAAGTTCAGAAATTCCAGCCCAATAGACGGCACTAAGGCACATCGGGCATGGCTCGCATGAGCTGTAGATGGTGCATCCGTCAAGTTTGAATGTCTTCAGTTTGGCGCATGCGTTGCGGATTGCCGACACCTCAGCATGTGCCGTGGGGTCGCAGTTTGCAGTGACGCGGTTGATGCCGGTGGCTATAACCTCACCGTCACGGACTATGACAGCGCCAAAAGGACCGCCTCCGTTTTTGACATTCTCTACCGACAGGTCGATTGCCATCTGCATGAAGCGGGCGTCTTCGTGACTATATTCTGTGGTCTCAGCAAGAGACCGTGGTGTTACAATTCGCATGGTGGTTTTAGTTAAGAGTTGAGAGTTTTGAGTTAAGAGTTGAGAGATACCTACATTCCTATTGTTTTAACAATTTTAAAGTTAAAAGAGTTTTACATTTCGCAGTCAATATAAAGGATTTTGAAGTTTAGGATAATTTGTCTACCTTTGTGTGCTTAATTAGATAAGAGCCTTATTAAATATTGGATATGATTAATTTGCAATTGCCTTTTGAGGAGCCACAACGTCTGGCGTTTTATCTTGCAATGGAGGAATGGGCGGCACGTGAGTTGCCGGCAGGTGACTATTTCTTTATCTGGAGGGTTAAGCCCACAGTGATATGTGGCAGAAACCAGGAGATGGATAAGGAAGTGGATATGAGATATTGCCGTGAGAACGGTATTGACGTTGTGCGCCGCAAGAGCGGCGGCGGATGTGTATATGCCGACCTCGACAACTTCATGCTCTCATATGTATGTCCCGGCGATGCCGTGACCAATACTTTTGCCCGCTACACAAGCATGGTTGCGGAGATGCTCCGAGGATTGGGTCTTGATGCCGCTGCCACCGGCAGAAACGATGTGCTTATAGGCGGGAAGAAGGTGTCGGGAAATGCCTTCTATCATATTCCCGGAAGATGTATCGCCCACGGCACCATGCTCTATGATTTTGACCCATCGGTGATGCGGCATGCCATAACCCCCTCTCGTGCCAAGCTGGAGTCAAAGTCGGTGAAATCGGTTGAGTCTCGGGTTACGTGTCTCAAGGCTGAGGGTATAAAATTGCTGCCCGATGAATTTGGAAAATATATGGTTGAGACTCTCTGCGTTGAATCCATTCTTCTTACTGATGAAGACATCAAAAAGGTAAGGGAGATAGAGAAAGGTTATTACCATCCTGATTACCTTTGTCGCAAGGGTGAACTGTTTTTGACCGAGACTACTGGTATTGTTTGCCGAAAGGGTAGGATTGATGGGGTCGGAGAACTTGAATTCCGTATTGTCCTCGACAATGGAGGCAAGATAGAAAGAATCGGGGCAACCGGTGATTTCTTCCTTACCGGCAACCCCGACACTGAGATCTTTCAATATCTTAAGGGATGCAACTTGACACGCAACTCCTTGGAGCCTGCATTGGCCAAATCAGAACCATCTCAGGCAATTGTCAATCTGACACCATCCCATATCCTTGACATATTGTGCCAATAAGAGGATTGCCTATTTCTTTATGATCTTTAGCGTGGCTGTCCCATTTTTGTTGGTGGCAGTCACGATGTATATCCCGCTGGCTGCATTCTCCAGACTCAATGTTGTGTCATTGGAAATGTTGGCAGTCTTGATTACGCTTTCTCTGGCTATGATTTAGAGGTCGTAAATAAAAAACACAGATATGTCTGTAACTTTTTTTGCAAAAATTAGGTATTTAAATTAATTTTTGTAATTTTGCAAACAGATTAAAAATTTTTCCAAATACCACACCCTATGAGAATGAAACTGATTTTGGCATTCCTGCTTTTGTTCGCAGTCAATGCTTTCGCGCAATCAGGGAGCGTCTCCGGTACCGTCTACGACAGCGGCACTAATGAGACCCTTGTCGGCGCTACAGTGAAGGTGAAAGGGACACTCAATGCCACGATGACCGACATCGAAGGCAAGTTTACGCTCCATGGTCTTAAAAGTTCCGACAGACAACTCGAAGTGTCGTATGTCGGTTATGAGACCAAGACTGTAGACATCAAGCCCGACCTTAAAATCTATCTAAACTCGACAACCGAAATGCTCGACGAGATGATTGTCGTGGCGTTCGGTAAGCAGAAGCGTGAGTCGTTCACTGGCTCAGCAAGCGTTGTGGGTGCTGACCAGATTGAACGTCAGCAAGTCACTAACCCTATTGAGGCCCTCAACGGCACCGTCACTGGCCTCAGCATGGTGGAGTCAAACTCTTTCAGCGATGACCCCACCATCACAATCCGAGGCATCGGATCTATCAATGCCAGCAACTCGCCACTTATCGTGCTCGACGGTCTCCCTTACTCAGGATACTGGAACGACATCAACCCTGCCGACGTGGCAAGCATCACGGTGCTTAAGGATGCCGCCTCAAACGCCCTGTATGGTGCACGCGGTGCCAACGGTGTGATTCTGATCACCACAAAGAACGCTCAGAAAGGCGTCACAAAGGTCAACCTTACTGCCAAATGGGGTGTCAATACAAATGGTCGTCAGGATTATGACGTAATAACTGACCCCGGACAATATTATGAGGCTTTCTATCTTGCATATAAGAACATGTATATGATGGACTATGGCCAGGGTGCCGGTCTTGCTCATCAGAATGCCAATGATAAGATCGGTGCCTCATATTCTGATGGTGGCTTGGGCTATGTCGTGTATAATGTGCCGCAGAATGAGGTGCTTATAGGCACAAACGGCAGACTGAACCCGAATGCAACCCTCGGCAACCGCATCACAAACAATGGTGAGATCTATACCCTTTATCCCGACAACTGGGAGAAGGCTGGCACACGCAACGGTTTCCGTCAGGAATATAATGTGCAGCTCTCCAGCAGCAACGACCGCTATAGCTTTCTTGCCAGCTTAGGCTATCTTGATGCTGAGGGTCTTGCCTATAACAACGACATCACACGCTATACAGCCCGTCTGAAGGCTGATGTGCAGGCTTATTCTTTCCTTAAGGTCGGTGCCTCCACTTCTTATAACCATACTGTGAATAATACAAACAGTTCAATTTTCGCAGTTGTAACCGGCATGAGCCCTATATATCCTTTATATATAAGGGATGCGCAGGGCAACATCATGACTGATGAGCATGGCAAGGTATATGATTATGGCGCCGGAAATATCACGGGTCTTCTCCGTGCTGCAGACCCTAATAGCAATTACGTGCAGGAAGACCAGTTGAACTCATCCAGCAGTAATGGTAACTCATTCACTATCCAGGGATATGCTACGGCTGACTTCCTTGACGGATTCCATTTCACAGTGAATGGCACTTCTTTCGTCACGGAAAACCGTTACAATTACGCTTATAATCCCTACTATGGTTATAATACAGGAGTAGGAAGCGTATCAACCTACCACTACCGTACCACCAACTTCAACACTCAGCAGCTTCTCAACTATTCAAAGAATTTTGACAAGCACTCGGTTGACGTATTGTTGGGTCATGAATATAGCAGAGACAGCAGCACGGATCTAAGCGGTTCAAAAAGTGATGTTGCGTTATATGCTGAGAACAAGGAGCTTGCCGGGGCGATTACTCTTGAGAGTGCTGACGGCAGCAAGAGCATGTATAACATCGAGGGTTGGTTCCTCCGAGCTCAATATGATTACGACAGTAAATACTTTGCATCCGCATCATTCCGTCGCGACGGTAGCTCCCGTTTTGCACCCAAACACCGTTGGGGTAATTTCTGGAGCGTAGGCGCTGCCTGGATCATGTCGAAGGAAGATTGGTTCCCGAAGTCGGAACTCGTCAATATGCTAAAGCTAAAATTGTCGTATGGTGAGCAAGGAAACGACGGGATCGGTTCTTTCCGCTACACCAACAAATATAACATTGAAAATTCCGATGGTTCACCTGCGTTTGTATTCTCAAGCAAGGGTAATGAAAACATCACATGGGAGACTGTTGGCAGCCTAAATGCCGGCGTAGAATTCGAACTTTTCAGCAACCGCCTTTCCGGTGGTCTTGAGTTCTATACCCGCACCACTCGCGATATGCTAACATGGTTCACCACCCCATTGTCGATAGGTTATACAGGATATTATGACAACATCGGTAATATCCGCAACACAGGCGTTGAGCTTGAACTTAATGCCGATATCCTTCAGCTCAATAATTTCACTTGGAATGTAGGCCTTGTGCTGACTTGGGAACGCAACCGCATCACCTATCTGCCGGAAGAGAAGAAACTTGTGTCGATGGATGGCCATCCGGGCTACGTAAGTGGCTATAACTATTATGGTGAGGATCTTCCGATGTACACATGGCGACTGAAGAAAGACGCCGGTCTCGACGACCAGGGACAAGCCCTCTACTATATTACGAACGCAGATGGAACACTTGGCACAACCACCGACTATCAGGATGCTGACTACTATCTCTGCGGCTCTGCTCTTCCTGACGTGTTCGGCGGTTTCAACACCTCGTTCAAGTTCTTCGGCGTGGATGTGAGCGCTCAGTTCAACTATTCTATCGGTGGCAAGAAGATGGACTCCAACTACTCCTACTTTATGTCGGCTCCTTATGGCACATACACCGGTATGCCGATACATAAGGATGTCTTCAAGGCTTGGACTCCCGATAATACCAACACCGACATCCCAATCTGGAAATTCGGTTACTACACTCCGGGATCTTACTCCAGCCGCTATCTTACCGATGCCTCCTATATCAGCTTGCGAAATATCGCCATAGGATATACTTTCCCATCCAGCATTACACGCAGGATGAAGATGTCAAGTCTCCGAATCTTCTGTCAGGCTGAAAATATCTACTTCTGGTCACACCGAAAGGGCTTTGACCCCAGAATGGGTGAACTTTATGGCAACTACAACGACAATTCCGGATATGCATTCCCAATGCGTACAATCTCCGGCGGTCTCTCTGTTGAATTCTAACTGATAAACTGAAATGATGATGAAAAGAAATATAATAAGTTGTCTGCTTGTCATTGCATCGGCACCCCTGTTTGTCTCTTGCCTTGAGGAGGCGGTGCCTACCGACATTGCTGTGCAAAAACAGGTGGAAACGCCGGAAGGTAAGGAAGGGCTTGCTAATGCAATTCCAAATTATCTGAACACCTACAGCTCTGATGAATATTACGATATAGGGTTTGCCGGATTCAAGATCTGGAGAGATGTTTCCGCCAATGATATGCCTATATATAGCCTTGCCTATGACTATTTCTCTTGGGTGGCTCAGGCTGAATATCTTGGTGCCGGATGGCAGTTGCAATACACCGTTTGGCGACGCTATTATGGTCTTGTCCAGAAGTGTAACCTTGTGTTGGAGACAATCGATTTCGACAACAATCCTTCTGATGCTTCCCCGGCTGCTACGGCAGTGGCTTACCGTGCGAATGCCTATATGGAGATGTCGGAATGGTTTGAGTATAAGCTCACCGGCTTTCCGGCTCTCGACGATAAGGCCACAGCCGATGGTATTCTTGGCTTGACGGTGCCTATCGTCACTGAGAAGACAACTGAGGAGGAATCACGCAACAATCCACGCGCTCCTTTCTATGAGATGTTCCGCTTTATCCTCACCGACCTCAACAATGGTGAGAAATATGTCAACGGCATGAGTGAGCCTTCGTCGAAGATGTATGCCGGGAGTGGTGTGATTTATGGTTTGCTCGCACGTTTCTGGCTCACTGTCGGAACAAGATTTGAGCGTTATCCGGCTGACCTTGCAACAGCCATGCAGCATGAGGACGACAGTGCAATCCAGTGGAACAAACTTGGCGTGACCACCGCGAGGGAATGTTTTGAGAAGGCTGCCGAATATGCCCGCCGTGCAATAAACTTGGGATACACCCCATATACTGAGACTCAGTGGTATGACCCAAAGACTGCTTTCAACACTCCCAACAGTTCATGGATGTGGGCAAACATAATTTCCCCCGACAACGGACTTGCCACTCTTTCTTGGCAATCGTGGAGCTCTTTCATGTCGCCGGAGACTGAGTATGGCGTAAACAATGCCGACTATAAGGCATGGCGTATGATTGATGCCCGTCTCTTTGATAAAATTGGTAAAGGTGACTGGCGTAAGACCACCTGGATTGATCCGGACGACGTTGACAAGGATGCTGATGGAAATTACACTTATGGCAAGGAATCTGCCTATAATGAGAAATACGCAAGGGGCACTAACATAAGCTATGACGTGTGGAAACTCACGCCTCCCTACACTGGCTTTAAGTTTCATCCAGCACAGGGCAATATCTCAACTTACAGTGTCGGCAATGCTGTCTCGCTGCCGTTGATGCGTGTGGAGGAGATGTATCTTATCGAGGCTGAGGCTGTGGGCAGAACTCAGGGTGAGGGTGCCGGCAGACAATTGCTCGAGTCGTTTGTCAACACATATCGCTACACCGACGGCTCTTACTCAAGCAAAGGCTCCGGGCTGGAAGGCTTTATCGAAGATGTGTATGACCAGAAACGAATTGAGTTCTGGGGTGAGGGCCTTATTATGTTTGATATGCGCCGATTGGGAATCCCGGTCGTGAAGGGTTATGAAGGCTCCAACTTCCCGTCGTCAACCCAGTTTAACTCACTGCCGGAATATGTGGCCCCATGGTCTACATTCTCAATTCCGGAATCTGAACGTAACTATAACCAGGCTGTAATACTGAACCCGGATCCTTCCCACGGCACTATCTATTCAGTATGGAGTGGTGAATAATTCAAAATATAATCCGTTATGAAAATCAAGATATATAATATAATGGCGGCTGCCATGTTGCTCCCTCTTGTGGGGTGTGACAATTCTGATGACTGGACTCCCGGTCAGGCTGACAATGAATATGGCGTCAGGGCTTATTTCGTAACGCCGTCAACAACTTCCTATATTTATGACACCGCTGCCGTCAATGTAGACCCGGTCATTGAGGTCACGGTGGCAAGGTCTATAACCGACAATGCAGTCAGCATCCCGTTGAAGATGACTGCTGATGGTGATGGCGTCACACTTTTGGGTAATGCCGAGTTTGCTGCCGGGCAGGAGGAGACCACCGTGGGAATCAATTATTCCGGAATCCCGGAGGGTAGGCAGATCACCGTCTCTCTGGAAATCCCCGACGACCAGTTCTATACTTATGGTGCCGGACTCCCGTCTGTGTCTTACACTGTCATTAAATCAACTTGGCTTGAAATTGCCGACAAGGTTACATATTGGTATCAGAACTCTAATGGAGATAATGTCTATCCCCATACTTATGGCAAACTTTATCAACTTGAGGGAACTTATCAGTTCAGAATGACTGACTTCTTTGCTTCGGGTCTTGATATGAAATTCATGTGTACCACTGGCGACTACACCGGGTTCTATCCGTTGACAAATGCCGATTATGACTCTGCAAAAGGCACTTCCCTCGAGGAGTATGAATTCTGGTATTTCTATGACAGCGCTACCGAGACATGGCCGGAGTGGACACCTGGTGGTGACCCCGACGCTCTTGGAATCTCGTATGTGGGTGTCTATGGTCAGGAGACTTATTGCAATATCACGATGGTAGATGATCCCGAGAAATTGTATGGCTACCTGTATATGACCACATATATTACCTTTGCAGACGAAAGCGGGGATTATGGCTATTGGTATGCTACATTCTATCTAAATGAAAATCCATTCAAATAAAGACTGACAGACATGAAAAAGACAAAAATTTTCGCCATGCTGTTCAGCCTGGCGTGCGCCGCAGGATTCTATTCCTGTAGCGATGACGATGACGTGAAACCGGCCCTGCAGACCCCGTCAGTATCCGAGACTGCGAGCACCTATAACTCGCTCTCTTTCGCTTGGAGCGAGGTGGCTAATGCCACCAAATATGGCTACCGTCTTACAGACTCTGAGAATATTGCTGTAAATGCCGGTGTCACATATGACAGGTCTGTGACAATATCCGGACTCAAGCCGGCATCTACCTATACTCTCGAGGTATGGGCGTTTGCAAGCATGGACGGTGACTACTCCACACCCCCGGCCGTGACTCTCACAGCCACTACTGAGGCTCTCGTGAAACTTGCAACCCCAACTGGCCTGACTCTTGACTCAAGCAATGGATTCAATTACACAGCAAGTTGGTCCGCAGTGCCAAATGCCATCGTGTATTGCTACACTGTCAGGAACTCTGAGGGAACTCTAATATTATCAGATACAACGGAAGAAACGTCGGTTGAGGTGAGAAATCTCGAGAACGGTGACTATGTGTTCTATGTCTATGCCGAGGCTCATGACGGATTCGATACTGGCGATTCAGCATCTGCATCTTTCAATGTGGAAAGACCTGACATTACTGCTGACACTCTTGCCGGCACATACGACAACCATTTTGTCGGAACTGAGTGGCTGACAAGCAGCAATTTCACTGAGACTTCTTGGGACACCACATGGGAGGCATATGCCACAGTGTCTATGATTAGTGATGACTCCGTTTCAGTTGATGGTCTGTTCTTTACCGGTTATCCAGTAGTCGGGACACTTGACTTGAGCACGATGACAATCACATTCGAGATTACCGATGGCTACTATAGGTACTATAGATTAGCATCGGGCAGTGATCCCGATACTCCCGCTATCGGCTATGTGAGCGATGACGGAAGCTCGATATCTATCCCAAACTTTGGCGCCTGGTATAATTATGGCACTGAGTCGGCTCCTGATTGGGATTACTTCCTTCTCGGAACAAGCACTCTCACTAAATCTAATTAGACTTAAATTGTTTTGACAATTCCCGGAGGGAACGTGCCTTGCGGGAGTTGTCAAAATAAAACATTCAACATTTTGCAAAAAATTGAAAGTTATTTGCACAAATTTGAAAATTTATCTATATTTGCAATTGAAAGGATATGTAAAGTTAACTTTTGCATAAGACTAATATGTATTGGTTAAATCAGCGGCATATCTGTCCATAATATTTATTAACAAATTTCATAATGCTTATGAAGAAATTATTTACTATGCTCGGAGCTGCCCTTATGATGGGATGCTTCGCAGCTAATGCAGGGGTAGCAATAACTGCCAATTATTGTTACTACGAAGGAGGTGATTACATTGATGCTGAGCCATTTGAGACAGAGCTCGTGAAAAACGTAGACGGCAGTCTCACAATCAAGAATTTCATGAATTCCGGATATCCGGCATCTTTCAAATTCGATGAAGTAGAGGCTGGTGGTTATGCCACTCTTTCAATGTGTGATAATATTTTGGCTCTTTCCGGATATGAGCCGTATCTTATGAAATCAAATGATTTCAAGGTTGATGAAGAGGGCTGGCCTGAATCAGATGATGACTATATGGTGTGCTATTACTATAATAGTGAGGGCGGCGATGCAACTGCAATAGATTATCCTTACATATATCAGAGTGATATAAATTACACTTATGTTTATAGGTATGATGATTCTTCGGAATATTATGTATGTATGTACTTGTGTGGTAATTTTGAAGACGGTAGCGACTCTTGGGGCTGTGTGACTTTCTATTTCGATATGCCGCCAGTGGAAACACCACTTTCTGTAATGGTATATGATTACGATGGAAACAAGGTTGCACAAAACTTTGAGACTGGATTGGTTAAGAATGATGATGGCAGCTACACGATGACTGATTTCTTCAATTCTGGTTATCCAATCTCATTTAAGTTTGACGTTCCGGCTAATGAAGGCGACAAATCTACGATTACTTTCACCGGAAATGTTTCCGTTGATGGTAATTATGTATATTTCTTAGATTCAGAAGGCGCAGACTTTGAATGTGTAATGTATCCAGAAGGAAGTAGAAAAGGTACTACATTGTATTATCCTGGAGCTTATGCTGGTGCCGGTTATTGCTATGTAAAGAAGCTTTCAGAAGAATATGCAGAATCTTACGGCTATGAATATATGGGCGCAATAACTATGTATTGTATACCTGGTGAAACTGATGAATCTGATGAATATGTATATTATTATCTCTATTTCTACTTCAATCTTCCTGAGACTGCTGGATCTACCGATAATAATACTGGCACTGAAGAATCTGGCACTGAAGAATCTGGCACTGAAGAATCTGGCACTGGCGAACCCGTATCTTCTGTAGAAACTGAGTTCTACGTAATGGATTATGGATATTATAATGAGATGGCTGATCCGACAGTATCGAATCTTATAGCATATGATAATGGAACTTATACAATAGAGAATTTCCTGAACTCAGGTCAACCAGTATCGTTCAAATTCACACCTGCAGAGGCCGATGAATATTCATATAACTTCGAGATTACAAGCCCTCTTGATTCATCTTCATATTTTCTGAGTCCTGATGGTGAAGAATGGCTCAATGGTGCAATATATGGTTATAATGGATCAACAGATGCTACTACATTGTACTATCTCTGTACATATCCTTCCTATAATTGCGTATATACTTATCCTGAAGGCAGTGCGCATGATTATTGGGTATATCTTTGCATGAATGCTTACGCTGATCAGGACGGGAATACTACATTTGGATGGTTCTGGGTAGGTTTCGATATTGATGCTCCTGAGACTGACGCAGTTAAGGCAATCGAAAATGAGGATGCTCCGGTTGAATACTATAACCTTAACGGCGTGAGGGTGGCTAATCCTTCCAACGGTATCTTCATCCGTAAGCAAGGCAACACCGTCAAGAAAGTAGTCATCAAATAAGAATCTTATAAATACTTTCCAAACAAAAGTTGGAGCCAAATTTCCAATTTGACTCAAACTCCTCCCAAAAGCGAGGGCATGGCATCAATCCGCGCCCTCGCTCGCTATATTTAAGCTGAATGCTTTTGAACGTAGATATGTGCTGAATGCTTATGAATGCATCCTAAATATCATCGATAAAACGCTGTTCCCTGACGCAAAGGGGCAAAGCACGCAAAGGGGTTGGCGTTTTGGGGGATTGTCGCACGCAAAGGGGCGGAGGGCGCAAAGGGGGGTGTTGGGCAGCGTGTCTGTTAAAGTTCTCAAAGCAGCATTTCAAGGGGAAAAAAGAAGGGAAATTTGTTTATGAAAAGAAAAGACATTATATTTGCATAAAATAATTATCTCAAAAATAGTCCGGACCTGCAATGCTAAAATTTCATGCAATAGAGGGTACTTAAGATTTTATATTGATGGATGACAAAGTAAAATGCTGGGTTGAGATGTCTGATTACGATTTCGACACGGCAAAGGCCATGTTGGAAACCAGGCGCTATCTTTATGTGGGCTTTATGTGCCATCAGGTTGTTGAAAAGATGCTGAAGGCATATTGGAGCAAATTATTTGAAGAGCCGCCATTGAAGATTCACAGTCTGTCCCGTCTGGCAGAGAAAACAAATCTTGATAAAGTCATGACAGACGAGCAACTTGAATTCATTGATGTGCTTGAACCACTCAATATTGAGGCACATTATCCATCATATAAGGAGCGACTGATGAGAAGTCTTAATACTGAGCGATGCAAAGAATTGCTCAGATTAACAAATGAGATGAGATTATGGATAAAGGACAAGTTATAGAATTAGCAAGGCGTTATAAGTCTATAGTCAAGGATTTTCTGCCGTTGAAGGATTTATACTTGTACGGGTCGTATAGCAAGGGAAACTTCAACGAAGACAGCGACATTGACATTGCTGTGGTTGTGGACAATCTTGACAATGATTATTTTGCAGACACACCACTATTATGGAAACTTAAGAGGAATGTCAGCAATCTTATAGAGCCTGTGCTTCTCACAGATGATCCCAGCAATCCTCTGTATCGTGATATCCTAAAGACAGGGATACGTATATAACTGTAAGCCACTTATTTTACATATGTCAGTGTTTCAGTCGGTTTGTGGCCGACCGATATGAGTTGACGATGTTTTAAGGGTGATTTGTGGTAGTAGATGGTTATGCGGCGGCAGTTTTGGGCTCCTTTTCAGGGAGGGAAACATGGTTGGGCAGGAGTTCAAGTGAGTACATTAGATTATTTTTACGTTTTTGAGATAGTCCTCAAGGCATCAAGGCATTTGCCCTCAACAGCAAATCTCGCCTCAAATCATTCATCTCCAAATTCCTTGCCGTACCCGCCAAATGGATAAAACGAGCAAGAGGACATGTCCTTAACCTATATACCGAACGTATCGGTTACGAGGAAATCTTCAACCTCGGTTTCGGCTGACAAAACCATCTTCGTGGGTAAAACTGACTGACTCCGGCTATATGGGGAAAGGGGAATTTATATCCTGACAATAGCATTCGACCATTCTAAATTTACCATCGCTCATCGGGATGCGTGAAACCCGGCAGTGCAGATAACACTTGTGTTCAAAGAAATTCAGGTGTCTCCACTCCTTATCTTCGGTATCGTATGCCGTTACCGACTCACCGGCATCATTGATCCATTTGCTCCCTCTTTTAAAATCGATGCTTATGTGCAGTTCCTTCAATCCATCGGCCTCTGTAAACTCGACTGTGGTCACCTCCCATGGTGGAAGCAGTCCTAAGCCCATTGCAAAAATTTCTTTACTTCTCATGCCCAAAGTTAGTAAATTTCGACCTATCGTAAGTCATATTACCCACACAATTCGTAACAGAGCCTTAAAAAATCTTATTGGATTTCGGGCCATCAACGCCCAAAGGCTTGTCGGATTTGTTATATTTTTGTACCTTTGCATTTTAAAACAAGACAATTATGGCAACTCCAATAAAACAAGTACCGATTTTGACCGGTGAATTGGCTGAAGCGTTTGTTCGCGAAGCCGAAGAAAATGAAAAGCGGCCACGATTTAGACTTTCTCCTGAACGCGAGGAAAGAGTTCGGAAGGTGATGAGGCAGTTACAAGAATTTAGATTCCCTTGGGATAAAGAATAGTGCCAATGTTTTCCATTTATGATGACTGTAGGTTCGCAAAGGTTACTCGTGGACTTATCTCCAACTGCAAACCTTTCACATGCGGTGATTCTGATTTGGATGATTTCCTATATTCGGATGCTCTTGCCTATGAGAAAGATTTAATGGGCAAGACATATTGCTGGGTTCTTAATGATGATGTCGCCCACGTTGTCGGTTTTGTTACTCTTGCAAATGCCGGTATTCAAACCACCCACATGCAGAACAACCCTAAACGGCACCTGCATAAATCTATCGCATACAACAAACAAGGAAGAACTTATCCGGCTGTCCTTATTGGAAGAATTGCCGTTGCAAAAGAATTTCAAGGTAAAGAGTTTCGGGTCGGCTCACAGATGATGGACTTTGTGAAAGATTGGTTTGTGGCTGATGATAATAAGACTGGATGCCGTTATGTGTTAGTGGATGCGATGAACTCAGAGCATACGCTCAACTTTTATGAGAGGAACGGATTTAAACCCCTATTCCCACGTGTTAAAGACGAGAGGGATTTTTATCACATCAAGGAAGAGGATGAACTAAAGACGAGGATGTATTATTTTGACTTGTTGCTCTTGAAATAAGTCATAACGATTCATTAAAAATAAACGAGCCACCTCACAAGGGTGGCTTTCGTGGTATGACGGGCATGTCTGTATCTGTGGTGAAAGTCCAAAAAGGGCGTAGTTGCCGACGAACCCCATAGCGTCTCGCAAGTAAGCCACTTATTTTACATATGTCAGTGTTTCAGTCGGTTTGTGGCCGACTGA
>CAZRUR010000028.1:0-25452 GCA_964603335.1 uncultured Sangeribacter sp.
CAACGACCCCGAGATTACAAATCACGTGCTCTGGCCAACTGAGCTAAAGAGGCATAAATTTACGGCTTGAAACGCGCCAAACCGAAATTCGACTGCAAAGTTACTGCTTTTTTCTCACTCTCCAAATTTTTCAGCAACTTTTTTTTGATATTTTTTGTCAACAATTCCCAATTTTGGTTGATTGACATACATAATCATATGGCAATCAACCTTTAATCATCGGAATTGACTCATTACATGCCAATGCATTTTTCTTCTTGTCGAGCGTCATTCCACAGTCACCGACTTGGCAAGATTTCGCGGCATATCCACGTTCTTGCCCTTGTTGATGGCTATGTAGTAGCTCAGCAACTGCAACGGTATGCTCGTTATTATCGGGCTGAGGCATTCGGGCATCTCCGGCACCTCAAGCACATGGTCCGCGATATTGCGTATCTCGGTGTCTCCCTCTGTCACGATTGCTATCACTGAGCCACCACGCGCCTTCACTTGCTGCACATTGCTTACAATCTTCTCATAGAGATGGTCGTTGGGAGCTATGATCACACTCGGCATCTCAGCGTCGATAAGGGCTATCGGGCCATGTTTCATCTCCGCAGCCGGATATCCCTCAGCGTGTATGTAAGAAATCTCCTTCAATTTCAGAGCGCCCTCAAGTGCCACGGGATAGCTATAGCCACGTCCGAGATACAGGAAATTTCGGGCATAGGTATAAATTAGTGACAGACGCTCAATCTTGTCGTTGAGCTTCAAAACCTTCTCTACTGTCTTGGGAAGCTTCATCAATATCTTTGCCAATTTCTTCACCTCCTCCTGCGACATTGTGCCACGGGCCTCTGCAATCGAGAGGGCAAGCATCGTCAGCACCATCACCTGTCCGGTAAAGGCCTTGGTTGAGGCCACACCAATCTCCGGACCAACGTGGATATATGTGCCGCTGTCTGTCTCGCGAGGTATGGAGCTTCCCACCACATTGCTTATGCCATAGACAAAAGCCCCCATACTCTTGGCGATCTTGATGGCAGCAAGCGTGTCGGCGGTCTCTCCACTCTGAGAGATGGCAATCACCACATCCTTATCATCAATTACAGGATTTGAATAGCGGAACTCACTGGCGTATTCCACCTCCACCGGGATGCGACACATATCCTGAATAAGTCGCTTGCCTATAAGACCGGCATGCCAGGATGTTCCACACGCAACTATAATGATTCGCTTGGCATTGATAAACTTGTCTTTATGGTCAATCACACCTGACAAGACAACCTTCTTGCCGCCACTTACAATTCTGCCTCGGATACAATCCATCAGTGTGGCGGGCTGCTCGAAAATCTCCTTCAGCATAAAATGGGGGTATCCCCCTTTCTCAAGCTGAGAGATGCTCATCTCAAGGGTTGTCACATCAATCTTGTTCTCCTTATTCTCAAGGGTCACAAGCTTCAGTGGCTCTCCCCTCTTTATCACTGCCACTTCCTCGTCTTTGAGATAGACACACTCCTTGGTGTATTCCACAAACGGTGTGGCATCAGAGGCAAGAAACATCTCATTCTCACCAATTCCTATCACGAGCGGCGAGCTCTTTCTTGCTGCTATAATGCAGTCTGGGTTATCCTTTTCCAGAACTGCGACGGCATAAGCTCCCACCACCTGCTTAAGAGCCTCACGCACTGCATCAAGCAGCGAACAATTGTTCTTGATCCTTATATATTCTATAAGCTGGACAAGCACCTCAGTATCCGTCTCAGAATGGAAGGTGCACCCTTGCTGGATAAGCACATCCTTCAGCAGTTTGTAATTCTCTATGGTGCCGTTATGCACGAGGGCAAGGTTGCCATCCTCGCTATAATGAGGATGCGCATTATTGTCGCTCGGCTCGCCGTGGGTTGCCCATCGTGTATGGGCTATCCCGGCACATGCCTCAAGATCCTTGTCTTGGCAGAACGCCTCAAGGTTCTCAACCTTACCCATTGTCTTATATACGTTGAGTTTCCCTTTTGGAGTGACCATAGCGATCCCAGCGCTGTCATATCCTCTATATTCAAGGCGATGCAAACCCTTTATAAGCACATCATACACATTCCCATCGCCTATGTATCCTACTATTCCACACATATATATGTAAAGGTCAAAGAATGAAAGACCACAACTCAAGCGAGAAGTTGCAGGCTAACACACTTTAAATTAATTTAGTTTATTGTTATTTTTCCAAGTCACACAATGTTATATTCTCTAAACGCATTTATTGCAGTTTTATTATAGCAATATCCACAAATTATCATAACCGGCATAAAAAGAACAGTGGCAAGCCAACGACCTGACACTGCTATCTTATTCCCTAAGATGATCTCTTAAGCAAGACGACGGAGAATGTCGCAGAGGAATTTCCAGAACTCCTGCACCGACGGGATATTTGCCTTCTCACTTGGAGAGTGGATATCCTTGAGTGTTGGGCCAAATGAAATCATGTCGAGCTCCGGCATTTTCTCGAGGAAAAGACCAGTCTCAAGACCTGCATGGAGAGCCTCAACCTTCGGGGCCTTGCCAAACAAGTCCTTGAAGCTTTCTTCTGCTACCTTCAGCACCTTTGAGTCCGGATTTGGAGCCCAGCCTACATAAGCATCGTCAAACGCCACAGTGCATCCTATCATCTGGAAGAGAGCCTTTACCCGGTCGGCAATCTCATCACGGCGGGAGTCGACTGATGAACGCTGGTGGACAGTCACCACAATTGCATCATCTTCCATCTTTACAGAAGCAAGATTGCAAGAGGTCTCCACGAGTCCTTCCACTGCGTTTGACATTCCCTGCACACCATTGGGACATGCAAAGACTGCTGACACAAGATTATGTGCCTGGGAATGGTCAATCACCTCTGCCGGCTTGTCAACCTCCTCAGCCGTGAATGTAAAATCATTACCCTCGGCAAGCAGGAACTCTGCATGGAGCATGTCGCGGAACACCACAACATCCTTCTCAAATTCGTCCTTGGCCTCTGTGTCAATGCCCACGATTGCCCAAGCCTCACGTGGAATGGCATTGGCAAGACCTCCGCCATCTATGCGTGCAACCTCAACACCACACTTGTGCCAAACTTCCCAGAGGAATCTGCAAAGCTGCTGATTGGCGTTGCCTCTGCCGAGATTGATCTCCATTCCGGAGTGTCCACCCTTAAGATGATTGATATGCACCTTATAGAAAGTCTTGCCCATTGAGGCTTCCACCATCTTATAAGGCATCGAACAGATGGATACCTTGCCACCGGCACACCCAATCACGAGTGAGCCATGTTCCTCAGAGTCAAGATTGAGAAGTATAGAGCCAGTCACAAACCCAGGCTGCAAGCCGTTGGCTCCGATCAGTCCCTGCTCCTCATCCACTGTAAAAAGACATTCTATTGGTCCATGCACAAGAGTATCATCGAGAAGCACTGCCATTCCGGTGGCGCAGCCAAGACCGTTGTCTGCTCCAAGGGTTGTGCCGTCGGCCTTTACCCAGTCGCCATCCACGATTGTTGTGATAGGATCGTTGAGGAAGTCATGCTCCTTATCTCCACGCTTCTCAGCAACCATGTCCTGATGACCCTGGAGAATTATTGTGGGGGCATTCTCATGACCGGGAGTGGCTGGCTTGCTCATCATTACATTGCCCACCTCATCTGTCTTAACCGGTATGTTGTGACGGTTGGCCCAGTCCACCAAAAATGCCTTCATCTTGTCAAGATGATGTGTGGGACGAGGCACTTTTGTAATCTCATCGAAACATTGCCAAACAAGTTTTGGCTCAAGATCTGTAATTTTCATATATGTTTGAGTTTTTCGTTTTTAGTCTTCAGTTTTTTCAGCAGCCTTAAACTTCCTGTAGGCTGCTGCCATTTTGGTGTCGTATCCCCTCTTCTTATATCCAGCCCCATTGTATTTCCGGGCAAAGGCAGCCCAATTCTTGTTTTTCAGGTCTGTGAGCATCCCGCCGTTGGTGATGAAGGCTGCAAAAAGTTCCAGTTGCTCCAATTCTGAGTAAGACATAAGGTATACAAACTCATCCACTGAAGAGCATCCACACTGCTTATAATTAAAGCCTCCAATCTGAAACATGCCCCAGAACGTGCCCATATTCGCACCCTGTGCATTTGTCTTTCTGGCATTTATAAGCTGCGTCCATTCTCGAAGTGCATACCCTGAGAGACCTTCCGGCACTTTCTCACCCTTTGCCCCCTCTTTTGATGGGGCCCTTGAACGCACCTTTATATACATTGCCTGGTCAAAATTGATGACTGGAACGCCCGGCGCCCAGAAACCTTTCATGCTGCTTCCTGCCTCGATCGACACTACAGCCTTTATGGCGGCAATCTCTACGCCCAACTCTTCGGCAACGATCCGGAAATACCTATCCGTTAGTCCAGAATAGCGCGTGGAATCCTCGATAAGGGAATCCCTTCTAACCTGGAACTCTCCATTAAGATATGACTCTTCCGCACTTATAATATTGTCGAGCACAGTAATTTCCACCGCCTTCTCTTCCTCAGGCGACACAGGGTGCATGCCGCCTGCAACTGCAAGCGACACGCACCCTGTCATAATGACTGAGGGGACGACACGTCTCATGACCGAGCCACCTTTTCAAGCACCCTTACAAGATGCTTCCAGAATTTATCTACCGTAGGGATAAGCAACTGCTCATCAGGAGAATGCACACCAGTCATGGTGGGACCGAAGCTCACCATGTCAAGGTGGGGATATTTTGATAGGAACAGGCCACATTCCAGTCCGGCATGGATTGCCTTGATGGCAGGCTTGACATTAAACAACTCCTCGTAGGCATCTGCCGATATCTTCATTATCTGGGAGTCCATATTGGGAGCCCACCCGGGATAGCCGTCGGAATGAGACACTTTTGCACCGGCAAGCGCGAAATGAGCCTCAATCTGGCCGGCGATATCATTTTTGCGGGATTCTACCGACGAACGCTGGGAGGTGGTCACCTTTATCTCCTTGTCTCCCTCCATCTTCACGGCTGCAAGGTTGGTGGAAGTCTCCACCAGGCCCTCAATGTCACGACTCATTGAGATCACTCCATGGGGAGCTGAATAAAGAGCTCGCACAAGAGCAAGGGAAGTGTCGGAGTCTATGCAATATTCCGGACGCTCCACGCTCTCGATAGAGAGATCGAGAGATGGCTCTATTCCTTTATATTCATTGCATATGTCTGCCTCAAACTTGGCAAAGTAGGCTGCCACCTCATCGCTGTGCTCATTATGGATGCCAAACACCGACTCAGCCTCTCTCGGAATGGCGTTTCTCAGATTACCACCGGAGATGCTGCTCACCTCTATCTCCCATTTCTTGGAGCATTCCCATATGAAGCGGGCTATTATCTTATTGGCGTTTGCACGTCCGAGATGTATGTCGCCGCCACTGTGTCCGCCAAGCAGACCGCTCACCTTAACCTTGAAATAGCTGAAATTCTCCGGGGAGAAACTGCGGTTGTAAGTGAATATGGCAGTGGTGTCAATGCCACCGGCACACCCAACGAAAATCTCGCCATCGTCTTCTGAGTCAAGATTGATCAGAATCTTGCCTGAGATCATGTCCTCACCAAGATTCTGCGCGCCCTCAAGACCGATTTCCTCATTCACTGTGAAGAGGGTCTCTATCGGGCCATGCTCCAGTTTGTCATCGATCAAGACGGCAAGTGCAGCGGCAATACCGATGCCGTTGTCTGCGCCGAGAGTGGTGCCCTTGGCTTTCACCCAGTCGCCATCAATACAAGTCTCAATGGGGTCTTTCATGAAATCGTGCTTCACGTTGCCGTTCTTCTCAGCTACCATATCCATATGCGCCTGGAGCACCACTGTAGGGGCATTCTCATGACCCTTTGTGGCTGGTTTGCTCATCACCACGTTGCCGACAGCGTCGGTCTTCGCCTGGATGTTGTGTTTTTTGGCAAATCCAAGAAGATACTCTCTGATTTGCTCCTCGTGGCATGATGGACGGGGAACTTTTGTGATTTCATCGAAACACTGCCAGATAAGCGCTGGCTTAAGGTCTTTTACTTCCATTGATATGTTTGTTTTATGTTTTTATGGCTTAGAAAGCGTTCAATTTCGTCGTGGGTGTCTTTGTCTGAAAAATCCAATTTGATGTTTTCAACTCCCAAAAGTACACATTTTTTTTATCTCCACAAAGATTTATACAGATTTTAAGGATAAAATCGCCTCTAAACTCATTAAATTTTTTTGGTTTTTGGTTTTTTTCGTAATTTTGCGCCAATTTGTTGGGAATTCCAAAACCGTCGGATAGCGACTTGATCCCTGGATTCCTGAGCCTACATCAATCGTTAAAATAACTTTAAAAAAGTGAAATTAACATTATTGGTGCTTTTCTTTTGTGGAATTGCATTACTTTTGCTCTCCGTTAGGGTTATTTTCTCCAGAAAGCACTCCTTCCTTTCCGGGCATGCATGTCATGGCGTGAAAGGACTCAGTGATGGAGAACGTGCTCACAATATGAAACAATCTTCTGATTAATAACAACTTTTATTAAATATAATGAAAAAAAATCTTCTAAAGGTTTCGGCTTTCTCTTTAGCCATCACTCTCTTTCTCGGCCTTGCCGCCTGCGGATCTTCTGCTGAGAAGGATGCCAAGCCAGCCGCTCCAGCCACTCAAGCTGCCACTGAGAGCGCTGCGCTCCCTAACTATCGCTATGTAGACCTCGACACCGTGCTCAGCAAATACAACCTCGCTAAAGACTATAACGAGGAGATGCTCCGCATGCAGACTAATATGGAAAACGAGGTTAAGCGTCATGAGAACTCGCTTCAGTCGCTCGGAACTTCAATCCAGAACAAGATGCAGAACAATGCTTATCTTTCTGAGGAGTCTTACAAAGCTGACCAGGAGAAATTCAACAATATGCAGGCCAATGCCCAAAGATCAGTGGCAAACCTTCAGAACAATTTCCAAAACGCTGCCCTGGCTGCACAAAAAACAGTCAACGACTCCATTGAGGCTTTCATTAAGGAATATAACGTGAAAAGAGGTTACGATGCCATCTTCTTCAAGGCCGCAACTCTTCTCATAAATCCTCAGCTCGACATCACTGACGAAGTGGTGGAAGGTCTCAATGCAAAATATAATAAGGTGAAAAAATAATTCCTCCCCTAAAATATTTGCATAAAAAGGTCGGGACGCCATGCGTTTCGGCCTTTTTTCCGCAACTTATATCCCACTTTAAACGTTACATCATTTGTAGAATCACAACTTCTGACTATCTTTGCGTAGACTTTAGGCGATTCCGCGTCTTAGTGCCCATCTCATAAATGGGCTAACAGAACTGACTTCCCAATCAGACAATCTCATTCTCATGATAGAAGACAACATAATCAATAAGGAGGCAAACGAGAGAACCGTTCTCGTGGGCCTTGTCACGCTCCGCCAAAGCGAGGCAAAAGTGAAGGAATATCTCGACGAGCTCGATTTCCTCGCCAGAACCGCCGGCACTGAACCCGAAAAACGTTTCATCCAGAAACTGGAATATCCAAACCCACGCACTTAT
Organism: uncultured Sangeribacter sp.; assembly: GCA_964603335.1. Lineage (GTDB taxonomy): Bacteria > Bacteroidota > Bacteroidia > Bacteroidales > Muribaculaceae > Lepagella. Next base: position 7,554 of record CAZRUR010000028.1, read on the forward strand.
GTCGGCACTGGAAAACTGGAGGAAATAAGACAATATATAGAAGACAACGAAATCGGACTCGTTATCTTCGATGACGACCTATCGCCAAAACAGGTGGCAAACATTGAGAAGGAATTGAAGGTGAAGATCCTTGACCGCACAAGCCTCATCCTTGACATCTTCGCAAAAAGGGCTCAGACCGCCACGGCGAGAACCCAGGTGGAACTGGCACAATACCAATACCTTCTGCCGCGTCTTACAAGGATGTGGACTCACCTTGAACGCCAGCGTGGCGGTATCGGAATGCGTGGTCCCGGTGAGACCCAGATTGAGACCGACCGAAGGATCATCCTCGACAAGATTGCCCGCCTGAAGGAAGAGCTTAAGCATATCGACCGCCAGAAAAGCATTCAAAGAAAAAACCGTGGCAAACTGACAAGAATCGCACTCGTGGGATACACCAACGTCGGGAAATCAACCCTCATGAATCTGCTGAGCAAGAGCGAGGTGTTTGCCGAGAACAAACTGTTTGCCACACTCGACACCACTGTCAGGAAGGTGATTATCGACAACCTCCCTTTCCTGCTCACTGACACTGTCGGGTTTATCCGCAAATTGCCTACGCATCTTGTGGATTCTTTCAAGTCTACACTCGACGAGGTGAGGGAGGCTGACATCCTTGTGCATGTTGTAGATATCTCACATCCCGGATTTGAGGAACAGATTGAGGTGGTCAACAAGACTTTACTCGATGTTTGCGGCTCAAATGCAAAACCAGTGATTATGGTCTTCAATAAGATTGATGCCTTCACCTACACTCCCAAGGATCCCGACGACCTCACCCCGGCTACACGAGAGAATATCTCCCTCGACGATTTCAAGAAGACGTGGATGTCGAAGATGGAAAACAATTGTGTGTTCATCTCCGCAAAAGAACGTATCAACATAGAGGCCCTCAAGGAGATGCTTTATCAGAAAGCAAAGGAGATACACTCCGAGCGATTCCCTTATAATGACTTCCTATACCAAAAATATGATGAAGACTATGACTCTGAAACCAATTCATGACACCCTCGTTATGACATCCGACACTCCTCGCAATCTCGACTGGTGGGAAGTGGCTCAACTGGAGAAGCAGGGTTGCTCATCCCCCTCCTGGGAATCAATCAAAATTTCCCCAGTCCTCGACCTTAACAAGATAAGGAATGTGAGGTTCTTTGAAAATGTCACGATTGATGAGGGTGCGGTTGTAAGAGACGTTCCCGGTGGAATCTCAAACTGCCGTATAGGCAAGAATGCCATCGTGGAGAATGTTGCGCGCATAGAATTTGAGCCGGAAGCCCCGTGCGGTGTCGGCATCCAGATTAGTGTGCTTGACGAGACCGGGTCACGACCTGTCGTGGCGTTCCCGGAGCTCTCTTCCCAGATTGCAACGCTGATGGCTCGCGAGCCTAAATGGTTGTCAAGGAATCTGCAAGACACCATCGGCGACTTCATCGACATGAAGATACCCTCACCGGAGATTGGCGACGATGCCGTTGTGCGCGACTGTGGAAGGCTTCTGAACGTATGCGTCGGAGCCGGGGCTACTGTGGATGGCGCTCAATCGCTCGTCAACGGGTCTATCATCAACAATGCTGCCCCTGGCAGACCCCTTGCATACGTAGGACATGGTGTCAATGCAGAAAATTTCATAATTGAGGATGGAAAGGTTGATGCCGGGTGTATTGTCCGCAACTGCTACATAGGGCAAGGTGTGGAACTGGAGAAAGGATTCAGCGCCCACGACTCTCTATTTTTTGCAAACTGTTCCTTTGAGAATGGTGAGGCGTGCGCACTGCTTGCGGGCCCTTACACCGTCAGTATGCACAAGGGCTCGCTTATGATTGGGTGCCAGACCTCATTCATGAATGCCGGGTCGTCTACCAATGAGAGCAACCATATGTATAAACTTGGTCCCGTGCATTGGGGACTACTTGAGCGTGGTGTAAAGACAGCCTCTGGCTCATATATAATGTTTGGAGCGAAAATTGGTGCATTCTCATTGGTGATGGGCGCCCACAAGACACATCCCGACTCCTCGTCGTTCCCATTTTCCTATCTCTTTGGCGATGAACGCGGGGCTACCGTCGTTGTGCCGGGCGCCATGCTGCGCTCTTGCGGACTGCTCCGCGATGAGAAGAAATGGCCCACCCGCGACCGAAGACTTAAGAGGAAACTTCCCTTGCATGACAACATAACTTTCAACGTCTTGACCCCATTCACGGTCGACAGTATGCTTAAAGCTATCGACACCATCACAGAACTGCTGTCACATCCTGCCGACGATGACCTGTATGTGCGCCATAAGGGTATGAAATTCACACGCGCAGCCCTCGAAAGGGCAAAGACTCTCTACACCGCTGCCATATTCAAATACCTCTCACGCGTCCTTCCTGACCATACCATTCCACCTTCCGACGGATGCGAGGCTGGTGAATGGATCGACCTTGGCGGACAGATTATGCCGCGCGAGGTGCTCGACCAGATTCTGAAGTCAGAATCAGTGCCGGAGGCCCAGGAAATTCTCGACGAGGCTTTCGCAAGATATGACGAGTATGAGCACCAATGGATTGGCAGAAGGTTTGGCAACTGGTGGCGCAATCATGAGGACATGATAGAGACCGGTGCCAGTCAATTTGACCAGCTTGTGGAAGACGATCGCGAGGAATATCTCGAGAATCTCTCCAGAGAGACTCGCATGCTTAGCCTATGACATAAAAATTATGGTGCAAAGCTCTTTTTATTTGTTTATTATGGAATTTATTATTAACTTTGCCGCGCTTGCGGAGTCTTCTGCCCGCAAGGTAGAGAATAATTAACCATTTTTATTAACTTTTAATGACTGAATCTAAAGTTCAAACCCCGATTGAAGATTTCGATTGGGATGCCTATGAAAACGGCGAAACAGCTGGTTCGAAGAGCCGCGAGGAGCTTGTAAACACCTACGACGAGTCTCTTAAGACAGCTAAAGACAATGAAGTGGTGACTGGCGTGGTTAAATCCATTACAAAACGTGAGGTTCGTGTCGACATCGGCATGAAGTCAGACGCCATCATCCCGGTTTCTGAATTCCGCTACAACCCCGACCTCAAGGTTGGCGACGAAGTAGAGGTATTCATCGAGACCCTCGAAGACAAAAACGGCCAGCTGCGCCTTTCTCACAAGAAGGCTTGCCAGACCCGCAGCTGGGATCGCGTCAACCAGGCTCTCGAAAACGACGAGATTATCAAAGGTTACGTTAAGTCACGCACAAAAGGCGGCATGATTGTCGATGTCTTTGGCATCGAGGCATTCCTCCCCGGTTCTCAGATCGACGTGCGTCCTATCCGCGACTACGATGTCTTCGTCGACAAGACTATGGAATTCAAGGTTGTCAAAATCAACCAGGAATATAAGAACGTTGTTGTGTCTCACAAGGCTCTCATCGAGGCAGAGCTCGAGGCACAGAAGCGTGAGATTATCTCCAAGCTCGAAAAAGGACAGGTGCTCGAGGGCAAAGTCAAGAACATCACTCCTTACGGCGTGTTTGTTGACCTTGGCGGCGTTGACGGTCTCGTCCACATCACAGACCTTTCTTGGGGCCGTGTTTATGATCCCCACGAGGTTGTTGAGCTCGACCAGGACATCAAGGTCGTTATCCTCGACTTCGACAACGAGAAGAAGCGTATCGCCCTTGGCGTTAAGCAGCTCCTTCCCCATCCTTGGGATGCCCTTGACCAGTCAATCAAGGTTGGCGACCATATCCATGGTCGCGTAGTGGTTATGGCCGACTATGGTGCATTCGTAGAGGTTCAGCCTGGTGTTGAGGGTCTTATCCACGTTTCTGAGATGTCTTGGAGCCAGCACCTCCGCAGCGCTCAGGACTTCCTCAAGGTTGGTGACGAGGTTGAGGCTGTGGTCCTCACTCTCGACCGCGAAGACCGCAAGATGAGCCTTGGCATCAAGCAGCTCAAGAAAGACCCATGGGAAAACATCGAGGAGAAATATGCCATCGGTTCTCGCCACACTGCCAAAGTGCGCAACTTCACAAACTTCGGCGTGTTTGTTGAGATCGAGGAAGGCGTTGACGGCCTCATCCACATCTCTGACCTCTCTTGGACCAAGAAGATCAAACACCCATCTGAGTTCACTCAGGTTGGCAACGACATCGAGGTTCAGGTGCTTGAGATCGACAAGGAGAACCGTCGTCTCTCTCTCGGCCACAAGCAGCTCGAGGAGAATCCTTGGGATGTATTTGAGACAATCTTCACAGTTGGCTCTATCCACGAGGGCACTATCACTGAGGTGATGGACAAAGGCGCAGTTATCGCTCTTGAGTATGGTGTTGAAGGTTTTGCTACTCCGAAACACCTCGTTAAGGAAGACGGCACTCAGGCCAAGCTCGACGAGAAGCTCAACTTCAAGGTTATCGAGTTTAACAAAGACAGCAAGCGCATCATCCTCTCACACAGCCGCATAGCAGAAGACGCAAGCAAGGCTAAAGCTCGCGCTCAGCGTCCCGCTGCCAAGAAGCCACGTCGCGAGGAAGAGGCTCCCGCCACTCCCGCAATCGAGAAGACAACTCTCGGCGACCTTGGTGCTCTTCAGGCTCTCAAAGAGCAGATGCAGAAAGAAGAACTCAAGTAATTCTGATAATTTAACACTAAAAAATGGAGAAACTTCGGTTTTTCCATTTTTTTTTGTAATTTTGTGGACTTCAAAAAGCGACCTACTCATCATCATGTTCATAATCATGAGAAAAACCATCCTTATACCCCTTGCAATGATGCTCGCCATATCTTTTGTGGCGAATGCAGCTGGTGTGCCCAAAGGATGGGAGCAGGTCAAGACTGAATATGCTGATGCCAAACTGGTGGTCAAGGAGCCGGAAATTGAGATCTTCACATATCAGTCAATGGTGATTGTCAACACTTCCAAACCAGTTAAGATTCAGATTTTCACAATTCTTGGCAGGCTCGTGTCTTCAGAGACTTTGCCTGCCGGAGCCTCGCAACTTGCAATCAATGCTCACGGAGTCTATATCGTGAAGGTCGGTGAGCTCACATGCAAGATTGCAATTTGACATTAGGATAAACTTATACATAGATACAATTATGAAAGAGACAGAAATTGACTGGGGAAACCTGTCATTCAGTTACATCAAGACAGACTACAACGTTCGTTGCACATACAAAGACGGCAAGTGGGGTGATATAGAAGTTTCAGATTCTGAATATATACCCCTGCACATCGCGGCTGCTTGTCTGCACTACGGACAGGAGTCGTTTGAGGGTCTCAAGGCATTCCGTGGCAAAGACGGGAAAGTAAGGATTTTCCGCATGGACGAGAATGCAAAGCGTTTTGTGCGCTCTGCTGAAGGAATCAGGATGCAGCCACTTCCTGAGGAGCTTTTCTGTGAGATGGTGAGGAAAGTGGTGAAACTCAACGAGCGTTTCGTGCCCCCTTACGGCACAGGCGCATCCCTATACATACGCCCACTCGAAATTGGACTGACACCTCGTGTAGGAGTCAATCCGGCTTCTGAATATATGGTGATAATGCTCGTCACTCCCGTGGGCCCTTATTTCAAGGAAGGATTCAAGCCCACAAAAGTGTGCATGAGCCGTGAATATGATCGTGTCGCACCCAAAGGCACTGGCTCAATAAAGGTAGGCGGCAACTATGCCGCATCCCTCGTGGCTGGCGAGAAGGCTCACGACCTCGGCTATTCTGTGATGCTTTATCTCGACCCTAAGGAGAAGAAATATATCGACGAATGTGGCGCCGCCAATTTCTTCGGCATCCGTGGAAACAAGTATATCACTCCCAGTTCTGAGTCAATCCTTCCCTCTATCACCAACAAGAGCATCTCCCAGCTTGCTGAAGACCTCGGCATGACAGTGGAAAGAAGACACATCCCGGTTGACGAGCTCGAGACTTTCGATGAGGTGGGAGCAGTCGGCACTGCTGCTGTCATTTCTCCAGTGGCTGAAATCGACGACCTCGACAACGGCAAGAAATACGTATATTCCACCAACGGTGAGGCTGGTCCCTGGAGCGTGAAACTCTATGAGAAACTTCGCGGAATCCAATATGGCGAGGAGTCTGACACTCACGGATGGTGTGAGATTCTTGATTGACAATAGTGGATATCAATAAAATTTTCTCCTTATATTATTCCGACAATCCTAAATTGTTGGAAACTGTGCTCACGCATTCTGAATGTGTTGCCAAGAAAGCTTTGGAATGCGCTGAGAAACGACTCCTTGATATTGACCTTGGTTTTGTAAAGGAGGCTGCGATGATTCACGACATCGGCGTGGTGAGATGTAATGCCCCATCAATCTATTGCTATGGCACACAACCATATATATGCCATGGCATAGAGGGGCGCGCCATGCTCGAAAGCCTGGGATTGCCGCGTCACGCGCTCGTATGCGAACGCCACACAGGGTCTGGGCTATCGCTGGATGACATCGTGAGGCAAAATTTGCCTCTGCCTCACCGAGATATGCTCCCGGTCTCTTTAGAGGAGAAACTAATTTGCTATACCGACAAGTTTTTCTCCAAATCCGGAGATTTAACTCATGAAAAGCCTATCGATATGGTTGTCAAGCAGATGAGCAGGTTCGGACAAGACTCTCTCGACAGGTTTATGGCTCTCCATGCATTGTTTGGTTGAGAATCGAGTTCCCTTTCTATCCCCGTAACCAATCATTTTCACTATTTTTAAATATTTATTTTGCATTTTATTGCTAACTTTGCAGTCATAACGACAATCCATAGTCATCATTGAGGCGTATATTCCTATATATCACGACATTGGTCTCAATAGGCCTGTCATTAGCTCAACAAGCCAAATCGCCTGACACGTCTTCTGTCAGGCCCCAGGGCGAGGCTGTCGACTCCACGGCTGCCCCTTTGTTTGTGCCCGTTGACTCTATGGAATTATCGAAAGACTCTGTATATGTGAAGAATGACACCATGTTCTTCACTTACGACTCAATATTCTCTACCACAGATTCAATTGCATACGACTCTCTGGCTGCCGACTCCTTACCGGAATTCTCTCACAAGGCACGCCGTGGCTCTCCCCTGCCAACGGATTCCACAAGGACAACCCTCTCCAGAATCAACCGCAGCGAGGTTGACCTTAATGCCGCCGTGGTGTTCGACGCTAAAGACTCTCTCGTAATGCTTGGCCAGAACAATGCCTACCTGTATGGTGACGGCAAGGTGGAATACGGTCAGTTTAAGCTCAACTCTCAGGAGATCAGACTGGAGCTCGACAAATCCACAGTCTACGCAACCGGCGCGGTGGATTCCACCGGCAACCTGGTTGGCACACCGGTGTTTGCCGATGGTGGCGATGAGTATGAGTCGAAGGAGATGACCTATAACTTCAAGACCGAAAGAGGTTTCATCACAAACGTAATCACTGAGCAAGGGGAGGGTTACCTCACCAGCGGCGCTTCCAAGAAGATGGAAGACGGGTCGTTTTTCGTGGAGAATGGCAAATACACCACTTGCGACGACCACGAGCATCCCCACTTCTATTTCAACGTCACCAAAGGAAAGATGGTGCCTAACAAGAACATCGTCACCGGTCCCGTCTATATGGTGCTCGCTGATGTGCCGCTTCCCATCGCCCTACCTTTCGGCTACTTCCCTTTCACTAAGGATTATTCCAGTGGTATCATATTCCCGACTTTCGGCGAGGACTACAACCGTGGATTCTATCTGCGCGACGGTGGCTACTACTTCGCCATCTCCGATTATGTTGACCTTGCTCTGAGAGGTGAGATCTACACCAAGGGTTCATGGGGTGTCTCCGGTCGCTCCACATATTCAAAACGCTACCGTTTCCGTGGAAACTTAGATTTCTCCTACATCACAACCATTTATGGCGAAAAAGGTAGCGCTGACTATTCTAAACAGAACAACTTCCAGCTGATCTGGAGCCATTCGCAAGACACGAAGGCAAACCCGAACATGAACTTCTCTGCCTCGGTAAACTTCACGACCTCCGGCTATACCAGAAATGACCTGAACTCTTACTACAACTCATCATTCACCGAAAACACCAAGTCTTCTACGGTGAACTTGACCTATCGTTTCCCGGGCACAAAATGGAGCCTGTCTACCACTGCCAACATCTCGCAACGCACGCAAGACTCAACGCTCGCCGTGTCGTTCCCAAACCTTAACCTCACGATGTCGCAATTGGCGCCATTCAAGAGGAAGAAATCTGTCGGAGGTGAGAAATGGTATGAGAAAATTAGAATGTCCTACACCGGGCAGTTCCAAAACTCCCTTACAGCCCAACAGGACGTATTCTTCAAGAAAAGCCTTATCAAAGACTGGCGAAACGGTATGCGGCATTCTATACCTGTATCAGCTACCTTCTCCCTCTTCAAATATATCAACATATCGCCGTCCATCTCGATGAACGACCGTATGTATACCTCTAAAATCAAACGTCACTGGGACACCCAGGCTTCCCGTGAGGTGGCTGACACAACCTACGGATTCTACAACCTGTTCGATTTCAATGCGTCCCTCTCATTTGACACCAAGATATATGGTTTCTGGAAACCAATGAAATTCCTTGGCGACAAGGTGCAGATGATTCGCCACGTCCTTACCCCGACAGTGTCGTTCTCTGCTTCGCCCGACTTCTCAGCTCCTATGTGGGGCATCTGGGGCAGCTATAATTATGTCGACAATTATGGAGTGGAGCAGACAAAAAAATATAACTATTTCTCTCACGGCATCTTCGGCTCTCCCTCTTCCGGAAAGTCTGGTGTGGTGTCGGTAAGCCTTGCCAACAACCTTGAGATGAAGGTGAAAAGTGATGCCGACTCCACCGGGGTGAAGAAGATTTCCCTTATTGAGAACTTCACCATCAGCCAAAGCTATAATTTCGCTGCTGACTCCATGAACTGGAGTAACATCAATACATCTATCCTGTTGCGCCTGGTGAAGAACTTCAACCTCAACCTCTCTGCCACATGGGACCCATATATCTACCGGTTGTCACCTTCCGGCTCTCCGGTGAAGGTAAACAAGACTCGTCTGCAGGCTCACAAGGGATGGGCACGACTCTCTTCTACCGGCACTTCTTTCTCCTACACCTTCAACAATGCCACTTTTAAGAAAGGCAAGGATAAAGAGAAGGATAAGCAGGGCAACGGAAGGGGCGGTTATGATGACGAATATGGCGATGACGACACTCCATTTGATGGCGAAGACGGCTCTGAGGCTGACAACTTCGATAATTTCGGCGATGTGAAGAGGCAGCGCCGACGCCAGGCGCGTGAAGAGGCTGCCCAGGCTGACGCCGATGGTTACGCCAAGTGGGATTGTCCGTGGAACCTCACCCTCAACTATTCCGTCAACTACGGTTATGGGGAATTCGACTATAATAAGTTGGAATATAAAGGGAAGTGGACACAAAACCTGTCGTTCTCAGGCAACATACGCCCCACAGCCAACTGGAATTTCTCTTTCTCCGCCTCTTATAATTTCGACCTAAAGAAGATCGCGTATATGAACTGCTCAATCTCTCGCGACCTCCACTGCTTCACCATGTCGGCATCGTTCGTGCCGTTTGGTCCCTACAAGTCTTACAATTTCCATATCGCTGTCAAGTCGTCACTCCTGCAGGATTTGAAATACGACAAGCGCTCATCCACCACCAACGGCATCGATTGGTATTGATTCTTTGACTCGCTTTATGTGGTGTAATTTCGACTATAAACGAGTAAATCATCAATTTTTCATGGCAGTTGTTAAGAAAAATTTGCATATTTCACCCTTTAGTATTACTTTTGTGAAAAATTAGGCACTGATGGCTCAACCGCTTGTTAATCTCTTATCGGAAATCAGCGACAAAATAGCCGGTCTTGAGGCAATTCAGCAGCAACTGAGTTCAAGGATCTCAAGCCTTGAAGAGGAAAACGAAGACCTCCGGGCCCAGTTGAAGGGACAGGCCCTGCTCCTTTCCCAGGCAAATGCTGACAAGGAATTCCTCACCATGTCTCACCGGCTCGCCGACTCTCCCGACTCGATAATAGCAACGCGCAGGCGCATTGCCCGATTGATTCGCACCATCGACAACTGCATCTCCATGCTTAAGGAGGAATGACGATGAACGATTCTGACAACGTAAAAATGACAATCAACATAGGCGGCGAGCATCTGCAGCTCTCCGTCCCCTTCAACCGTCAGGACATGGTCCGCGACGCTGAGAAATCCGCTTCCCGGCTCTTTGACTCCTGGCGCAAGAAATGGCCTTCAAGATCCGACAAGGAGATTCTGGCTATGATTGCATACCAGTTCGCAAGCTATTACGCCGAACTGCTCTCCAGATATGAGGCGGCATCTGCGCTCGCTGACTCTTGCAATCAGTCTCTCGACCGGATCCTCGGCAACGACGGGCTCGACAACCCGTGAATGCCGCCAATTTTCAAGTATGTATCTTTGTCCACCACGTGTGAGACCGTTCCTTCCTTTTCTGAATTTATTGTTAGATGGTGATGTGCCGCTCCTCATTCTGCGGCGGGTCAGCATTCCCTGTTGCATTCCCGCTCATGCTTTTAACATTATAACTATAACAATAATAACAGATTAAACAATAATGGAAATAGCAATATGGATTATAATTGCGCTCGCTGCTGCCGTAGCCGGCTATGTGGTGGCTCTCAGCATGTCGAAGCGCAATGCTAAGTCTGCCGCTAACATCATTCTCGACGACGCACGTCGTGAGGCAGACGTGATCAAGGAGAAAAAAATCCTCGAGGCTAAGGAGGAGGAGATGAAGATCCTCTCCGATGCCGACAAGACTGCTTCCCAAAAGATTCAGAAGGCACAGGCTTCTGAGGTGCGTGCCCGCCAGAAGGAACAGCAGATCAATCAGCAGCAGGGTGAACTAAACCGACGCAAGAAGGAATTTGACACCGCGAAGGCTTCCCTCGACAGCCGTGAGCAGTCAATCAACGCCAAGAGCGAGCAAGTGGAGATCCTCCACCGCAACGCGCAGGAGGAACTAGAGAAAATCTCCGGTCTTTCAGTTGAGGAAGCTAAGGAGAAACTCGTGGAGTCGCTGAAAGATGAGGCTAAGACCGCTGCCGCAAGCTATATCAACGACATCATGGACGATGCCAAGCTCACCGCCTCTAAGGAAGCAAAGAAGATTGTGATTCAGTCAATCCAGAGAGTCGCCACCGAGACTGCAGTTGAGAACTCAGTCACTGTGTTCCATATCGACAACGATGAGATCAAGGGTCGCATAATCGGACGCGAGGGCCGCAACATCCGCGCCCTCGAGGCTGCCACCGGAATTGAGATTATCGTGGATGACACCCCGGAGGCTATCGTGCTTTCCGGCTTCGACCCTGTGCGCCGCGAGATTGCACGCCTTGCCCTTCACCAACTGGTGGTCGACGGCAGAATCCATCCCGCACGCATTGAGGAAGTTGTGGCGAAGGTGCGCCGTCAGGTTGAGGAGGAGATTATCGAGACTGGGAAGCGCACCACCATCGACCTTGGAATCCATGGGCTGCACCCTGAGCTTATCCGTATGGTGGGCAAGATGAAATATCGCTCATCTTATGGTCAGAACCTGCTGCAGCACTCTCGCGAGACTGCCAATCTGTGTGCTGTGATGGCTTCTGAGTTGGGTTTGAACCCGAAGAAGGCACGCCGCGCCGGTCTTCTCCACGACATAGGCAAGGTGCCTGACGATGAGCCGGAGCTGCCACACGCTCTCCTCGGCATGAAACTCGCTGAGAAATTCAAGGAGAAACCCGACATTTGCAATGCCATCGGTGCCCACCATGATGAGGTGGAGCAGACTTCGCTCCTCGCTCCCATCGTGCAGGTGTGTGACGCTATCTCCGGCGCACGTCCCGGTGCTCGCCGTGAGATTGTGGAGGCTTACATCAAGCGTCTCAACGACCTCGAGCAGTTGGCTCTCTCCTATCCCGGTGTGCTCAAGACTTATGCAATCCAGGCTGGCCGCGAGCTCCGCGTGATTGTCGGCGCCGACAAGATCACCGACGAGGAGACCGATAAGCTTTCTAACGAAATAGCCAAGAAGATTCAGGATGAGATGACATATCCGGGTCAGGTGAAGATCACCGTGATTCGCGAGACCCGTGCCGTGGCGTTTGCAAAATAACCCTTTCTTTTGTCTGTTATCATTATGGAAGAGAAAGATAAAGGTGTGTTTTCAAGCGGATGTCCCGGCTGCCGTCGGGCTGGAGCCTGCACCGGGTGTGCTCGCCGTGAGCCCCGTGGCAAACTCCTTGCCACCGACTGGCTCGCCGACATCCCCGGCACTGACCCCAAGGGGCTGGTGGAGGTGATGTTTAAGAACACCCGCGTCGGTTTCTACACCAATCCGTTTGCACTCCCTCTGAAGATCGGCGACATAGTGGCTGTGGAGGCGTCTCCGGGTCATGACATCGGGCGCGTCACACTCGTGGGCCCACTCGTTGATCGCCAGATCAAGAAGATGGGGCTTAAGACGGATGCCGAATATAAGAAGGTGTTCCGCATCGCGCGCCCGGCCGACATTGAGAAGTTTGAGGAAGCCCGCGCCCGCGAGCATGACACGATGATACGTTCCCGCGCAATCGCTGAGGAACTCGGACTCGCCATGAAAATTGGCGATGTGGAGTATCAGGGCGACGGCGGCAAGGCCATATTCTATTACATTGCCGATGAGCGCGTCGATTTCCGTAAGCTTATCCGCATCCTTGCCGAAACTTTCAAGGTAAGGATTGAGATGAAGCAGATTGGTGCACGTCAGGAAGCCGGCAGAATCGGCGGCATCGGTCCTTGTGGCAGACCGCTGTGCTGCTCGTCATGGTTAAACAAGTTTGTATCTGTGGGCACCGGGGCTGCACGTATGCAGGATCTTTCAATGAATCCCCAGAAACTTGCCGGCCAGTGCGCCAAGCTGAAATGTTGTCTCAATTTCGAGATTGACTCTTACGCGGAGGCTCAGCGCCAGCTCCCAAACAAGGATATTGTCCTGGAGACCAAGGATGGCTCTTTCTATTTCTTCAAGGCGGATATCTTGTCGAGGATGGTGTCTTATTCCACCGACAAGAACATCCCAGCCAATCTTGTCACGATTCCGGCTGAGCGTGCCTTTGAGATCATTGCCCTCAACAAGCAGGGAATACGTGTAGACTCGCTCGACTCATCGCCCCAGGAAGAGTCAAGCAGGGAATATGGCGACATCATTGGTCAGGATAGCCTCACCCGCTTTGATAAGAGCAAGAAAAAGAAGAAAAAGAAACCTCAGGGCAATGGCAATCAACCCCGCAACGACCGCCAGGACAACCGCCATCAGCAGAATGGTCAGCAAGGCAACCAGCAGAAGCCCGGAAGGAAACTTCAGAATCAAAACAATAGAAATGATGCATAAAGCGATGCAAGCTCACACTAAATCCACACATAGGCCACTGTCATGGTGTCTCATGGGGTGGATTTTGTGTCTTCTAATCCTTTCGGCATGTGGCAAAGACACGCCCGTGGTCTATTCCGAATTTGTCACAATCGGTGAGAAAGGTATCCCGTTGGATTGGGAATACACTTTCAGTCCGGTGCCATATGACTCTGCAGAGTTGGCTACCGGGCGATTTGACGTGATTGTGCTCGTGAGATATTCAAACAGATGCGTCTCCAAAAATGTTATATTAGATGCGGAGAGTTTGTCGCTCGAACACACCCAGCCCGATTCCCTGAGGCTTAACATTCCACTCTTTGACCCCAACGGCAATCCTTTGGGCACTGGAAATCTGGGGGTGTATGAGATTGCCGACACGATTGCCACCGGCATGAGGATTCCTGAGGGTTACGTTATCTCACTCTCATCACCGGTGTCTTCGGAGGAAACGAAGGGGGTGCTCGACATCGGAATCAAGCTCACCCGATCCGGACAGGAGGAATTCAGCGTCTACAAATATCTCCCTGTCAAGAATCTTTTTAAATAGAAACATCCACTACTCCCCTTTTGAGGATAAAAAGCTTTTTATATTATGAAACTCATCCCGTCAGACCTTCTTCCGGAGATTACAACCCGCATTGACTCCATCAAGAAAAATATGCGTGCAAGCGGTTTGGATGCCATCCTCATCGCTTCCACTGCCAACATATACTACACCACTCTCCGTGTCTTCCGGGGATATGTCTACATCGCCGCTGACCGCGACCCGATTTGGTTTGTGATAAAGCCCAACATCTTCGAGGAGGAGAGCCACCTGGTTACTATCCGCAAGCCGGAGATGATTCCCGCCGAACTGGAAAAGTTGGGCTATCCGCATCCGAAGAAAGTGGGCCTTGAATATGACAGCCTGTCTTATTCAGAGGTCGAGAGGCTGAAGGTTGTCTTTCCGGGTGCTGGCTTCTCCAATGGCTCCTACCTTCTGAGTCTGACAAGGATGGTGAAGACCCCGTGGGAGATTAAGCGCATAAAGGAAGATGGGATGCATCAGTCGGAGGTTTATCGCCGCGTGATTCATTGCTACAAGGAGAATATGACCGACCTGGAGTTGCAGATTCAGATTGAGCGTGTGTTGCGCTTTGAGGGATGCCTTGGTTACACCCGCACAGCCGGAAGCATGATGGACATCAACATGGGGTCGGTGATTGCTGGCGACAATGCCGACGCTCCGAGTCCGTTTGAATTCTCTATGGGTGGTGCAGGTGTAAACTCATCGCTGCCGGTCGGTGCCAACGGCACCACCCTCAAACCGGGTGAGACTGTCATGATCGATATGTCGGGGGCTTTCAACGGCTATCAGTCAGACATGACCCGCGTTTGGCGTGTCGGTGAGATTCCTCACATCGCATATAAGGCTCACGAATGCTCAATCAATATTCTCCTGTCGTTGGAGAAGATGGGTAAGCCGGGAGTGAAGGTTGCCGACCTTTATGCTGAGGCCCTAAGGATTGCCTCCGGTGAGGGGTTGGAAAACTACTTTATGGGTCACACCCAGAAAGCCAAGTTTATAGGTCATGGTGTCGGCATTGAGTTGAACGAGCTCCCGGTAATCACTGCCAACAGTCCTTACGTGCTGGAGGAGAATATGGTGATGGCTATCGAGCCGAAATTTGTCATCCCGGAGGTGGGAGCGGTTGGTATTGAGAACACCTACGCCGTCACCCCCGACGGACTCAAGGCGCTGACCATCTTCCCTGACGAAATCCAAGAACTATAGTAATTTCCGATTGCCAATTAGTCTATATAGAGACTAAATAATTACTAATTACTAATTACTAATTATCAACTACTAATTATTGAAGGTGAAACTTAATGAACATCTGACAAATCCGATTTTCAAGACTATAGGTGAAATCGCCGACAGCATGGGCAGGGAAGTCTATGCCGTGGGTGGTTTTGTGCGCGACATATTCCTGCAACGGGCTTCTAAAGACTATGACTTTGTGACGGTAGGCTCCGGCATTGAGCTTGCCCAGAAGATTGCGGAATGCCTTGGGAAGAATGCCCATGTGGCTGTTTTCCCCAACTATGGCACGGCACAGGTGAAGGCACACGGATTGGAACTGGAGTTTGTGGGGGCGCGCCGCGAGTCTTATTCCCATGAGTCGAGAAATCCCGTTGTGGAAGACGGCACTCTTGAAGATGATATGCGGCGCCGCGACTTCACCATCAACGCAATGGCAATATGTCTTAACAGCGACAGGTTTGGAGATTTGATCGACCCCTTCAATGGTCTAGACGACCTTCATGCCGGGATTATCCGCACGCCTCTTGACCCTGACATAACATTTTCTGACGACCCTCTGCGTATGCTCCGTGCAATACGTTTCGCCACCCAGCTATACCGTCCGGAAATCCTTGCTACAGACCCGGATTACCCCTTCCCTACCTCTTTCAGGATATTTCCCGCAACATTGGATGCCATCCGCCGCAATGCCTCGCGCATGGAGATTATCACCCGTGAGCGCATCAACGATGAGTTGGGGAAGATAATGAAGTCTTCGCATCCCTCTGTGGGTTGGAAACTGCTCGATATGACGAGGCTGCTCCAATGGGTGTTCCCGGCTTTGGTGCCGCTGAAGGGCGTTGAGATGAAGGAGGGTAAATGGCACAAGGATAACTTCTACCACACGATACAGGTGGTGGATAATGTGGCTGCGCGTTCTGACAACGAGTGGCTGCGCTGGGCTGCCCTGCTGCATGACATCGCAAAACCGCGCACTAAGAAATATGACCCTAAACTCGGGTGGACCTTCCATAACCATAATTTCATCGGGGAGAAGATGATTCCCAAGATTTTCCGTGAGATGAAACTCCCTCTCAATGAGAAGATGAAATATGTGGCAAAGCTGGTGGGACTTCATATGCGTCCGCAGTCAGTGGGTGAGGAGGGCGTCACCGACTCGGCGGTCAGGCGTCTGTTGACAGAGGCTGGTAACGACATTGACGACCTTATGATTCTTGCTGAGAGCGACATCACGTCGAAGCAGCCTCAGAAGGTGCGCCGCCAACTTGAGGGATTCCAGAAACTGCGCGAGAGGATGCAGGAGGTGAAGGATGCCGACTATCTGCGCAATTGGAAGAATCCTATTGATGGCAACGAGATTATGGACCGTCTCGGCATTCCCCCCGGCCCGGAGATCTCCCGCCTAAAGAATATCGTCAAGGAGGCTATCATCGAAGGGAAGATTCCCTACGACCACGATGCCGCCTGGAATTACCTCTCAGAAAATCTAAATAGCTAAGCTATGATAGTAAAAAAAAGCTTCAGGAAATCCTGAAGCTTTTTTTATTCTAAATCATTAAGTGATTAGTCTTCATTAAGGTTTACGCGCTTGAAGTCTACAACTACGAGACCCTTCTGCACGCCGCCGAGATACTGAGCCACTGTGAGCTTGGCATCGCGGTGGTATTCCTGCTCCATAAGAGCGTTCTCCTTGAAGAACTTGTTGAGACGTCCGTTGGCGATGTTCTTGATCATAGCCTCCGGGAGGTTGGCAGCCTTAGCCTCGGCAGTAGCCTTGGCGATTTCACGAGCCTTGTTGGCCTCTTCCTCAGTGAGCCAGCCCTTGGCGATGTTGGAAGCGATATGGTCTTCGCTGTCAACAAGGTTCGGGTTGATGCCAGCTTTCTTGATGGCAACCTCTACAGCCTTCTTAACCTGCTCCTCCTTGGTCTTCTCAACAGCGATGTTATACTCGTTGTCGATGATTTCCTTAGCGACATGGTCACGGTCAACAGCCACAGGGTTCATGGCAGCAACCTGCATGGCAATCTCACGACCTACGGCAGGATCAACGCCCTCTGCGCTGAGACCTACGATAGTGGCGAGCTTGTTGCCGAGGTGGTCATAGGCGGCTACTGTAGGAGCCTCTACATACTCGTAGGCACCGAGCTCCATCTTCTCACCAGTCTTGCCGATCTCGTCGGTGATGTTCTCCTCAACAGTTCTGCCGTTGAGGTCGAGCTTCTTCACCTCGTCGAGAGTCTTGGCACCGGCTGCAACGGCAGCGTCAAGGATAGCCTTGGTGAGGGCGCGGAATGACTCGTTCTTGGCAACGAAGTCAGTCTCACACTTGAGAGCCACGATAGCGGCGAAACCGGGTTTAACCTCGCTGAGCACACAGCCTTCAGCAGCCTCGCGGTCTTCACGCTTGGCAGCTACAGCCTGACCCTTCTTGCGGATGATCTCGATAGCGGCATCGATGTCACCGTTGGTCTCGGCGAGCGCGTTCTTGCAGTCCATCATGCCGGCACCGGTCATGTGGCGCAATTTCTTTATATCTTCAATAGATACAGCCATTTTTCTTTTCTGTTTAGAAATGATTATTACTCAGCCTCGGCAGCTGTAGCCTCAGCCTCGGCAGCTGTAGCCTCAGCCTC
>CAZRUR010000028.1:25552-27706 GCA_964603335.1 uncultured Sangeribacter sp.
CTCAGCCTCGGCAGCTGTAGCCTCAGCCTCGGCAGCTGTAGCCTCAGCCTCTGCTACCTCAGTGGCAGTAGGAGCGGCAGCCTCCTTATTCTCGCTGCGACGAACGCGACGGCGCTTTCCTGGAGTTGCCTCGCCATTCTCCTCTTTCTCCTCTGGAGCATCAAGTTTCTCTACCTTAAGCTCCTCAAGACCCTCAGCCATGGCAGCGCATACGCTGGAGAGGATGAGGTCGATGCTCTTGGATGCATCGTCGTTGGCAGGGATGATGAAGTCTACGCCTTCTGGGCTTGAGTTTGTGTCGACAATGCCGAATACTGGGATGCCAAGACGGTTAGCCTCAGCCACAGCGATGTTCTCCTTCATAACGTCTACTACGAAGAGAGCGCTCGGAAGACGTGAGAGGTCGGCGATTGAGCCAAGGTTCTTCTCGAGTTTTGCACGCTGACGGTTGATCTGGAGCTTCTCGCGCTTTGACAGGTTGTCGAAAGTGCCGTCTTTGATCATCTTGTCGATGGTGGTCATCTTCTTCACAGCCTTGCGAATGGTGGGGAAGTTGGTGAGCATGCCGCCCGGCCAACGCTCTATAACGTAAGGCATGGATACTGATTTGGCATTGTTCTCGATAGCCTCTTTAGCCTGCTTCTTGGTAGCAACGAAAAGCACCTTGCGGCCGCTCTTTGCAATCTGTTTCAGAGCTGCGGCAGCCTCGTCGATCTTGGCTGCAGTCTTATAGAGGTCGATGATATGGATACCGTTGCGCTCCATAAAGATGTAGGGAGCCATTGCGGGATCCCATTTGCGTTTGAGGTGGCCAAAGTGACAGCCTGCCTCAAGAAGTTGTTCAAAAGTTGGTGTTGCCATTGTTTTGTTGTTTGTTTACTTTCTTTTTTAAATTTCCTTAGAAATCCAATCTGCAGGTAGGAACACAATAATTACTATTTAACAATTATGCTCATCCTGCGGATTTAGATACTAAACATATGAAGGATTTATGCGGCATCAGGCACTCGCCGGCGCCTGATGTCGGCATAAAGGGATATTAACGCTTTGAGAACTGGAAGCGCTTGCGGGCTTTTGGCTGACCTGGTTTCTTACGCTCTACGGCACGTGGGTCGCGAGTCATGAAGCCTTCGGCGCGGAGAGCCGGCTTGTCTTCGGGGTTGATCTTCACAAGAGCGCGGGAGATGGCAAGACGAAGAGCCTCTGCCTGTCCCTTGTAGCCACCGCCGTCAAGGTGTGCAACGATGTCATACTTACCCTCAACGTCGAGAGTCTTGAGCGGCTGCTTTACAACATACTGAAGAATAGTGGAGGGGAAATATACGTCGATAGGACGCTTGTCGATAACGATGTTACCGTTACCCTCTGTGAGATAAACACGGGCTACGGCTGCTTTACGGCGGCCAATTGCATTTACTTTTTCCATCTGATGCTATTATTTCAGTTTGTTGATATCGATTATTTTTGGATTGTTAGCCTCATGACCATGCTCTGAGCCATTGTATACGTAGAGGTTGCCGAGCAGCTTGTCGCCGAGAGGACCTTTGGGGAGCATGCCCTTCACCACCTTGATGAAGAGGGGATGACGTCCTGCCTTTACAGTCTTCTTGTAAGACTTTGCCTTAAGGTCGCCGGGAGTGTATACACGCTGGCCACCGGGATAGCCGGTGAAGCGGAGATACTCACGCTTTGTCATCTTGTCGCCGTTAAGCACTACCTTATCGGCATTGATGATGATCACATTGTCACCACAATCGAGATTTGGGGTGAAGTCTGGTTTATACTTGCCACGAAGAATTTTTGCTACCTTAGAGCAAAGACGGCCGAGCACTTGGTCAGTTGCGTCGATAACAACCCACTCTTTTTCGATAGTTGCGGGGGTTGCAGACAGTGTCTTATAACTTAAAGTATCCACTTTGGATCTTGATTTTTAAATGATTATTCAAATTATGCCCTAACGATTGGAGATAATGCCGAAGGCCAAATCGGCACCATCGAGGCAGGGCTTTTCATAAATTGGATATAATCGGCTTGCAAAATTACAACTTTTTCCCGACATAGCCAAAAAATTTTATTAAAAAAGGCTTCCAAGCGATTGCTCAGAAGCCCTTTTCGTAAGGCGGCGATTACCTACTCTCCCGCGTTGGCAGTACC
>CAZRUR010000029.1:0-27124 GCA_964603335.1 uncultured Sangeribacter sp.
GATTGAGACCTTGTAGTCGGTCCCATCAATCTTGGGTCGTGCCATATCGGTAGTCCTTATATTATCAGTATAAAGTTACTGATAATATTTGAGATTACCAAATAATTTTGTAAAAATCATCTGGTTTAAAACAAAATATCCTCCCGAAGGAGGATATAAGTATAACCAAATGAAAAATTCAGAGAAGTAACAGGAAATAATTGCTGGGAATAGGGGTTAATATTCGGAAAAAGTTGTAATTTTGCAGAGAACAACAGACACGACCGGATTTGACGCCATTTTTGTGGAAAATCCGGGGCTTTTACACATATATACGCTTATGGTTTACAGATACGATTATCTCGTGATCGGATCGGGCATCGCCGGTATGAGCTTTGCCCTGAAAGTGGCATCGAAGGGGAAAGTGGCAATCATATGTAAGTCCACACTCGAAGAGGCGAACACAGCCCTCGCCCAGGGAGGCGTGGCAAGCGTGACCAACCTTGAAGTCGACGACTTTGACAAACATATCCAGGACACCATGATAGCCGGCGACTGGCTCTCCGACCCCGCCGCTGTGGAGAAAGTGGTGAAAAATGCCCCTTCACAAATAAAGGAACTGGTGGAATGGGGTGTCAACTTCGATAAGAAAGAAGACGGCACCTTCGACCTTCACCGTGAGGGTGGACACTCCGAATACCGCATACTCCATCACGCCGACAACACCGGTGCTGAGATTCAGCGCGGGCTGATGGAGCAGGTCAGAAACCATCCCAACATAGATATCTTCGACTATCATTTTGCCCTTGAGATAATCACACAGCATCATCTCGGCAAGATTGTGACCCGGCGCACCCCCGATATCACATGCTATGGGGCATATATCCTTAACGAGATGACCGGCGAGACCGACACCTTCCTCGCAAAGGTGACAGTGATGGCAACCGGAGGCGTTGGGGCTGTCTACACCACCACCACCAATCCCTTGACAGCTACCGGCGACGGAATAGCAATGGTGTATCGTGCCAAGGGCACAGTAAAAGATATGGAATTCATACAGTTCCATCCCACCGCCCTCTATCACCCCGGCGACCGCCCATCGTTCCTCATAACAGAAGCCATGCGAGGCTATGGTGCAGTGCTCCGCAACCTTAATGGTGAGGAGTTTATGCAGAAATACGACCCGCGACTGTCGCTTGCACCCCGCGACATTGTGGCACGCGCAATAGACTCAGAGATGAAACTCCACGGCACTGACCATGTGTATCTCGACGTGACACACAAAGACCCTGAGGAGACAAAACATCACTTCCCCAACATCTATGAGAAATGCCTTTCACTCGGCATTGACATCACCAAGGATATGATCCCGGTGGCTCCGGCCGCCCACTACCTTTGCGGCGGTATCAAGGTTGACCTGAATGGAGAGTCCTCAATCAAGCGCCTCTATGCCATAGGGGAATGCAGCTGCACCGGACTGCACGGCGGCAACCGTCTTGCCAGCAACTCACTGATAGAGGCAGTGGTATATGCCGATGCGGCAGCCAAACACGCCTCTGAGGTGATACATGGCTATGATTTCCGCACAGACGTGCCCGACTGGAACGACGAGGGCACGGCACATCCCGAGGAGATGGTGCTCATCACCCAGTCGGAGAAGGAGGTCAACCAGATTATGGGCTATTATGTAGGCATTGTGCGCAGCAACCTTCGTCTCGACCGCGCCTGGAACCGTCTCGACATACTTTATCAGGAGACCGAGAAACTGTTTAAGGTGAGCAAGCTGAGCCGTGAGCTTTGTGAGCTGCGCAACATAATCAACGTGGCTTACCTCATCATGCGCCAGGCAAAGGAGAGGAAAGAGAGCCGCGGACTTCACTTCACCGTAGATTATCCTCCGGTGGAAAAGAACAAATAAGAGAGTCAACGCGTTAAAAGATTAACCTCTCCACTCTTAACTATAAACTCTTAACTCTCAACTAAAGCTTATGAGAATTCCACTGCATATCATTTCCACCGCGATGCTGGCGATAGCCGGCAGCAGCGTCATCACTGCGCAAGAGCCATCATCGAGCCATGATGCCGCCGTCAACAGAAATCTGACTACTTTCAATGCCATAGTGAAGGAGTTGGAGTTAAACTACGTCGACACCATCCGTCCAAAGGAGGCATTCAGTGCTGCAATCAATGCGCTGACCTCCACAATTGACCCATACACAGAATATTATGACTCAGACAGTCGCGCTGACCTGATGAAGATGACCACGGGGGAATATGACTATGCTGGTATTGGAAGTTTCATAATGGAGCGGAATGGCTCATCCTATATATCATCGCCAATGGAGGGTGCCCCGGCAGCAAAGGCAGGGCTCAGGAGTGGCGACTGGATTATAAGGGTTGACACCGTTGACACCTCAAAGATGAAATCTTCGGAGGTGACTACCTATCTGCGTGGCAAACTCGGCACTCCGGTGACAGTCACTGTCAACCGTCCATATGTCACAGATTCAATAATCACGGTCAACATGGTGAGAGAGAAACTCGCCGACCCGTCGGTGCCTTATTGGGATGTGATTGACGGCAACACCGGCTACATACGCATCACCCAGTTTATCCTGCAGACCGGCAAGGATGTTAAGGAAGCCCTCGACGCCTTCAAGGCAAACCCCAATGTCGACAAGATTATCATAGACTTGCGCGGAAATGGTGGCGGTCTGCTTGAGCAGGCTGTTGACGTGGTTGGCAACTTTGTGCCGAAAGGGACAGAGGTGCTCCGCACGAAGGGACGCGATGCCACCAGCGAGAAAATCTACAAGACCACCAAGACCCCAATCTTCCCCGACATACCGCTTGCAGTGCTTATTGACGGAGGGTCGGCGTCTTCCTCAGAGATTACCGCCGGGTCGCTCCAGGATCTTGACCGCGCTGTGCTGATTGGTTCGCAGAGCTATGGAAAGGGATTGGTGCAGAACACTATGCAACTTCCCTATGACGGATTGCTGAAGGTGACTGTGGCAAAATATTATATCCCATCCGGACGCCTTATCCAGGCTCTTGACTATTCCCATAGAAATCCAGACGGCAGCTTGGCTCGCACTCCCGACTCACTGACCAACGTCTATAAGACACTTCATGGACGAGAGGTGCGCGACGGTGGCGGTCTGAAGCCAGACTATGAGATTGACTGGGGAAAATTCAGCCACATCACATATAATCTTGTGCGCGGCAACTGGATTTTCGACTACGCCAACAAGTATGCCAACACCCACGACCAATTCCCACCGGCATGGGATTTTGAGGTGACAGATGAGATATATGCCGATTTCAAGAATAGCATCAACCCGGATAAACTGAAATATGACAAGGTGTTGGAAGATGCGTTGAAGCAGCTCCGCGAGACGGCAAGCGATGAGGGGTATATGAACGAGGAGACCACGGCAGCATTCGATGCCCTGTCTCCGTTGTTGACCCAGAATGTCGACCGCGACATGGAGGCAAAGAAAAATGATATATCGGAATATTTGGGAGCCGAGATAGCGAGCCGCTATTATTACGACAAGGGGCGAATGATCCAGGAACTCAAGCACGACGATGCATTGAAAAAGGCAATCGAGGTGCTGTCTGACAAAGACTTATACAACAAGACGTTAGGTAAATAACAACTAAATTAGTGAAAATACAGGAAGCTGACAAGCTTTTCGCAACCGAGGCGCGGTGTGCCGCCCTTGGAAATCTGATAACCGACAAAAAGGCAAAGCGCATTTCCCTTACAGGATTGAAGGGAAGTGCGCCCGCTATGTTGTTTGCCGGACTGAAACCGCTGAAAAATCCCTACCTTATCTTGGCTGACGACATTGACGCCGCCGGATATATCTACCATGACCTTTGCCAGATAGCCGGCGAGGAAAAGGTGGCAATCTTTCCAAGCGGATTCCGCCGCGACATAAAATATGGTCAGCCAGACCCCCCCTCACAGATTCTGCGGACAGAGACACTCGACGCATGGAAACGCAAGAATCATCCGGTGTGGGTTGTGACATGTCCCGAAGCCCTGGCGGAAAAGGTGCCACCTGCCGAGAAACTGTCTGAGAACACACTCGAATTGAAGGTAGGCGCAAGAAAGATAATGGGCGACATTCGTATCCGTCTTCGTGAACTTGGCTTCAAGGAGGTGGACTATGTATATGAGCCGGGACAGTTTGCCGTGAGAGGCTCAATCCTCGATGTCTATTCATTCTCCGGAGAACTGCCATACCGCATAGACTTTTTCGATGATGAGATTGACTCAATACGCATCTTCAATGTAGAGACACAGCTCTCGGAAAAGAAACTTGACAACATCTCAATAATACCCTCCGGCACTGATGACTCCGCAGAAGATGGCGTCAGTCTGCCGGAATTTGCCGACCTCTCCACCGTCATCATATGTCAGTCGCTGCAATGGCTCGACACCCGGCTGAAGGCCATCTGTGAGGAGACACTTTCAGATGCCGTGTCGGTCACCGGTGAGGGTGATGCCAAGGCACTGGAAAAGAGGGTTGACTATGCCTCCACAATGGCGAGGATAAACAAGATGAAACTTGTGGAGTTTGGAGGGTCTGCCGATGTGGCATCATCGTTCACGCCCGATGCCACCCTGGCGTTTGATTGCTCCCTCCAGACCATCTATCACAAGAATTTCAATCTTATAGCCGACTCATTCACAAAATTTCTTTCCGATGGGTATCAACTGATGGTGCTCAGCGACACTCCTTACCAGAATGAGCGACTTAAAGCCATCTTTGAAGACAGAGGCGACAAGATAAAGTTCACACCAGTCGACCGCACTATACACGAGGGATTTGTTGACCACGAGACAAAGACCTGTTTCTTCACAGACCATCAGATATTCGACCGCTTCCATAAATACAATCTCAAGAGCGACAGGGCAAGAGGTGGAAAACTCGCACTGTCACTCAAAGAGTTGCAGCAGATAGAGACGGGCGACTATATCGTGCATATCGACCATGGCATAGCAAAGTTTGGAGGCCTTGTAAAGACGGATGTCAACGGACATCCCCAGGAGATGATAAAGCTCCTTTTCCAAAACGACGACATAGTGTTGGTAAGCATCCACGCGCTCCACAAATTGTCGAAATATCGTGGCAAGGAAGGCGTGCCTCCCAAAATCAGCAAACTTGGCTCCGGAGCATGGGAAAGGCTCAAGGAGAAGACCAAGACCAAGATGAAAGACATAGCGCGCGACCTTATCAAGCTCTATGCCGCGCGCCGTCAAGAGAAAGGTTATGCCTATGCCCCGGATTCCTATCTGCAACACGAGCTGGAGGCAAGCTTCATATATGAGGACACTCCCGACCAGTTGAGAGCCACACAGGATGTCAAGTCGGATATGGAATCCTCGCGCCCGATGGACCGTCTGATTTGTGGAGATGTGGGTTTTGGCAAGACAGAGATTGCCATACGCGCCGCCTTCAAGGCAGCTGTTGATGGCAAGCAGACAGCAGTGCTTGTGCCAACGACAGTGCTCGCAATGCAACATTACCATACCTTCTCCGAGCGCCTGAAAGACCTGCCGGTAAGGGTTGAATTCCTGTCGCGAGCCAAGAAACCGAAAGAGGTTAAGCAGATTCTCGCTGACCTTGCCGATGGAAAGATTGACATCTTGATAGGTACACATAAACTTGTGGGTAAGGGAGTTAAATTCAAAGACCTTGGTCTGCTGATTGTGGATGAGGAGCAGAAATTCGGTGTGGCAGTGAAGGAGAAGCTGAAGCAGCTGAAGGTGAATGTAGACACGTTGACCATGAGTGCCACGCCTATTCCGAGAACCCTGCAGTTCTCTCTGATGGGAGCGCGAGACCTCTCATCACTCAACACACCGCCTGCCAACCGCCAGCCCATCGTGACAAATGTATCCACGTTTGACGACGATGTGATAAAGGAGGCTATCAATTTCGAGCTTAGCCGCAACGGTCAGATTTTCTTCATCTCCAACCATATAGAGAATCTCTCCGTAATAGAGAACACCCTCCGCCGGCTCGTGCCGGGGATACGCATAGTCACTGCCCACGGCCAGATGCCCCCAGAGAAACTGGAGCAAGCCATCCTTGATTTCGCTGCCCACGACTATGACGTGTTGCTCTCCACAACCATTGTGGAGAACGGCATTGACATGCCCAATGTCAACACAATCCTTATCAACAATGCGCAGCATTTCGGTTTGAGCGAGCTTCACCAGCTCCGAGGGCGAGTGGGGCGCAGCAACAAGAAGGCATTCTGCTATCTTCTTGTGCCACCGGGCAAGCCGTTGACACCGGTTGCACGCCGCCGTCTGCAGGCCATAGAGAATTTCAGCGACCTTGGCAGCGGCATCCACATTGCCATGCAGGATCTGGACATACGTGGCGCCGGCAACCTGCTCGGTGCTGAGCAGAGCGGCTTTATCGCCGACCTTGGCTATGAGGCTTACCAAAAGATACTTAAGGAATCCGTTCTCGAATTGAAGACTGAGGAGTTTGCGGAGGAATTTGAGGAACTCACAGCCGGGAAAGAGGAGGAGTTTGTGGCAGACTGCACGATAGAGAGTGACCTTGAGCTACGTCTACCGCCAGACTATGTGCCGCAAGAGAGTGAGCGTATCTCGCTTTATCAGCAACTCGACAACATGGAGAGCACGAAGCAGATTGATGAGTTCCGCAACCACCTTCGCGACCGGTTTGGCGCAATCCCGGAGATCTCGGAAGAGTTGATAAGGGTGGTGCCATTGAGAATGGCGGCGAGAAGACTCGGCATTGAGCGTCTTGCATTGAAAGGGGGAAAGATGAGACTCTATTTCGTAGGCGACGACAATAAGGCTTATTATCAGAGTCCTGCCTTTGGGAAAGTGTTGTCGTTCCTACAGAAAGACCCGATGCGTTGCGAAATCCGCGACGTAAAGGGTAAGCGGTCAATCCTTATCAACCGTGTCTCCACCGTCTCCGAAGCTCTCTCAATCCTCACAGATATGGAATCAAGCAACTAACCAACTAAACAACTAACAACTAACAACTAACAAGCCAATGACCAACGATTTCAAATCAATAATTCTCGGCGGGGTGGCAGTGCTTAGTTGGGCTACAGTCGCCACCGCCTTTAAGATAGCCCTCTCACACATGAGTGTGTTTGAGATGCTTTTCGTGGCATGTGCATCCTCACTTGCCATATTTACCATATGGATGACCATAACCCGCAGTTGGGGAGAACTTAAAAAGCTTACTCCCAAATTGTGGGGACGCTTCGCGTTCCTCGGCCTTGTGGCTCCCACAGCCTATTACCTTGTATTGTTTACCGCCTACGACTATCTCCCGGCACAGATTGCGCAGCCGCTCAACTATGCGTGGCCAATCTTGCTTGCCATTATGCTTGCCGTGTTTGCCCATAAGCCTATTCCGGCAGCAAAATATCTCGGTATGGTGGTGTCGCTTGCGGGCGTCGTGTTTATATCTGTAGGGGGAAAGGGCATAACTGGAGAGTTGTCGTTGACCGGAGTGCTTCTTGCTTTCGGAAGTGCATTCATTTGGGCTTTATACTGGATAATCAACAACAGTCTGAAAGACACTGTGAGTGAGGTGGCATCCCTGTTTCTGACCTTCCTTTTCGGAATGATTTATCTTTCAATAGGCTCCATCTTCAATCCAATCACCTCATTGCCTGCGGAGGCTCTCTGGTCTGGCATTTATATCGGAGCGTTCGAGATGGGAATACCGTTCATATGTTTCGGTATGGCAATAAGAATCACTAACAACCCCGCGCTTATCAACCAGATGTGCTATCTCTCGCCGTTCCTGTCTCTGTTTCTGATTGCAATGGTGCTGGGCGAGCCTATAATGCCAACCACCTACATTGGACTATTCCTGATTGTGGCAGGTCTTGTCTACAACGAATATTTCGCGGGCAGAAAGAATAAAACCGCCCTAACCCATAACTGACATTGTCAAGTTGATGAAATTTGTGGAATTGAGAATTAATTATTAATTTTGTCACCGTAGTAATAATTACCACGGTGACAAAATATGAAATTTTACAATCGTACAAAAGAAATTGAGGAACTGAGACGAATACAGGAGAAGGCATTCAAGTCACGCTCCTGTATGACGGTGATAACAGGAAGACGACGCATTGGAAAGACTTCTTTGGCTCTTCGTGCAACCCAAGGTGAGTATCCCACGGTGTATCTGTTTGTCAGTAGGAAAAATGAGGCTTCATTGTGTTCGGAGTATTGCTCGCTAATATCATCCCAGTTAAACGCACATGTTCCGGAAGGATTGACATCATTCCGGGAATTGTTCTATTTCCTAATGGAAACGGGAAAGAGCATACGGTTCAATCTGATAATTGATGAGTTTCAGGAATTTTTCAACATAAATCCATCTGTGTTCAGCGATATGCAGAACATATGGGACTCTTACCGAAACGATACACATGTGAATCTACTGTTAATGGGATCTGTGTATTCTATGATGCACAAGATTTTCGAGAGTTATCATGAGCCTTTGTTTGGAAGAGCTGATGCTATTATACGCCTGTCAGGATTCGGAACAGAGACACTGAAGGAAATTATGCATGATTTTAGACCAAACTATACCAATGATGAGCTGCTCGCTTTCTTCACAGTCACAGGAGGTGTACCGAAATACATAGAGCTCCTGTGTGAAGATACCGACCTTTCGATAGAAGGTATCCTTAATTATATGATAAGGGAAAACTCTCCATTTGTTAATGAGGGCCGCAATCTCCTAATTGAAGAATTTGGAAAGGACTATGGGCTATATTTTTCTGTACTAAACTGTATAGCTTCTGGGATAAACACGCAAGGGGCGATTGAGAGTGCTTTGGGTGGTGTGACAGTGGCTGGTCATCTCAAGCGTCTGATTGAAGATTATTCCATCATAAGACGAGTACGGCCAATTCTTTCCAAACCACGTTCTCAAAATGTGCAGTATGAGATTATAGATAATTTTCTTCGATTTTGGTTCAACTATTTTGATAGGAACCAAACTCTGGTAGAACTGAATAATTTTGAAGTCCTGCGTAAGATTGTAAAATCTGATTATCCCACATTCTCAGGGCGTGTGCTTGAGAATTGGTTTAAGCTAAAGATGATGGAAGACCATAAATATTCTGACATTGGTTCTTGGTGGGAACGAAAACAGGGTAAGGATGCAAATGAGATTGATATCGTGGGTATTGAGGCAATCGGGAATCATGCTTTGGTGGTTGAGGTGAAACGTCAACGCCGTAATTACGACCATAAGGAATTTATGGAAAAAGTTGAGAGGATAAAATCAGTAATCCTTTCAAAATATGTTGTTGAAACCCGACTTTGGACCATGGAAGATATGTAGATTTGTAAATGAGGAAGAAAAAGAGTAATTTTGCATAAAATATTAAAACTGATCAGAAATGTCTTTAAAATGCGGTATAGTAGGCTTGCCTAATGTCGGCAAGTCGACCCTTTTCAACTGTCTGAGCAATGCAAAGGCCCAGTCAGCCAACTTCCCTTTTTGCACCATCGAGCCTAACGTGGGCATGATCACAGTGCCCGACGAGCGTCTCAACAAACTCGTGGAGATGTGTAACCCACGGAGCGTGGTGCCCGCCACTGTCGAGATTGTCGACATAGCCGGTCTTGTGAAAGGTGCCTCCAAAGGTGAGGGACTCGGCAACAAGTTTCTTGCCAACATACGCGAGACGGACGCCATCCTACACGTGCTCCGTTGCTTCGACGACGACAACATCACACACGTTGACGGCACAGTAGACCCGGTACGCGATATGGAGATCATCAACTACGAGCTGCAGCTAAAGGATCTCGAGACTGTTGACACACGTCTTGCCAAGACACTGAAGGCAGCCCAGACAGGCGGCGACAAGACAGCCCGCCTGCAGGCTGACGTGCTTCAGGCTTACAAGGCTGCCCTTGAGGCTGGCAAACCGGCACGCAGCGTGCAGTTTGAGACCAAAGATGAGCAGCGCTTTGCCCACGACCTCTTCCTGCTGACAAACAAGCCTGTCCTGTATGTATGTAATGTTGACGATGCGTCTGCTGTCACCGGCAACAAATATGTGGAGCAAGTGAAAGAGGCATTGAAAGATGACTCTTCCGACATACTGATTGTGGCAGCCGCCACAGAGAGTGAGATTGCTGAGCTTGAGACCGCTGAGGAACGTGCGGAATTCCTGGAGGAGATTGGGCTGAAAGAGAGTGGCGTGAGCCGTCTTATCCGTGCAGCCTATGCGTTGCTCGACCTTCAGACGTATTTCACAGCCGGTCCTGACGAATGCAGGGCATGGACATTCCTTCGCGGCACAAAGGCACCGCAGGCTGCCGGAATAATCCATACCGATTTCGAGAAAGGATTCATCCGCGCAGAGGTCATAAAATATGACGACTTTGTGGCGCTCGGCTCAGAGAATGCAGTCAAGGAAGCCGGTAAGATGTCGGTGGAGGGTAAAGACTACGTGGTCTGCGACGGCGACATCATGCACTTCCGCTTCAACGTGTGATTTACACGGTATGTATTTTTGTAAATAGATGAATCCGTGACTGTTAAGAAGACAAAAAATTACATGTTTTGAAGGAATACCTACAAAAAAATCCTCCCTATCATATATTCATGCGAAATTTAGTAGTTATTTATCAAAAAGCGTTGGTCTTTTTGGATTTTTTTCATTCCAAATGTCAAAAATTATGTTGAAATCAAAATTAAGCGGCACTCCATTAGTTAAGAGTGCCGCTTTTTAGTGATATTTTGCTTATTTTTTGCAGAATTTATATGCTTTCTGGGTAGTGCCGTCTTCTGCCACTATAATGTATATTCCCTTTTCAAGACCTGCGATAACATTGTCGATTGTCTTGTCGGTGGCTGTTGAAAGGATCAGTCCGCTGAATGCGTCCACTACTGTGTAGCGTACATTCTCGCCGAGCACCTGAAGCATCTCTACTTTTGATGATGACTGCTCCTCATATCTTGCTGCTATCTGCTGGGCTGTCAATGCGCCGGAAAGCACGGTCAGCTCATCAATCACACCATTGAATGTGCGGTTCTCCTTACCTGACGTGGGCTCATCGTCACCGCCTATAAAGAACAGCTCCGATGCGCTGAATTTGATTGCACCGGTGCTGACACCGGTGTTCTCGCTTGACAGCTTGCCGTCAATATAGATAGCCATGGAGCCTGCCCACGCGTTGCGCACACACACGATGTGATGCCATTCGCCGTCGAATGCGTTCATGTCGGCGGCATTGAGGTCGGTCTTGGTCACGTTGTCGTCGATGGCGAAGGTGAAGCGTGAGCTGGTCTTCTCCAGGCCTATCCAGTTGCCGGTGCCTCCGGTGACGTTGGTGGTGTTGTGGGTGCCTATGCAGAAGAGATAGCCGTCGTCATCAGTTGATTTCACCCAAAGTTCGATTGTGAAATCACTGTCACCAACCTGAAGGGCATCGTAGATTGGCTGGGTTAGATATGTGTTGCCGTCAAATTCAGCTGCACCGTTTATCTTTCCGGTAGCCGCAATTAGATTGCCTTTTGCTACTGTTGCCTCTCCCTCAACAAGATTCTTTACTGTGGTGCCAATCTCATCGAAGGTGTATTTGGCCAATTCCTCTATTGAGGTCTCAACAACTTCGCGCACGCTGATGGCTCCGGTGAGCGTTGCCTCTAAGCCGTCGTCTGCGCCACTGGTGGTGAGGGTGAACTCATATTCGCCAGCCTCCGTCGGTGTGCCTTCAATCATGCCTTTTAGGGTCTCCTTTTCAAAAGTGAAGGTTACGCCCTTCGGAAGTCCACTTGCCGCAACATCTGTGGCATTTACAAGATAAAACTCAATTGGAGTGATTTCATCTCCCACATATAGCATCTGGTTGATGTTTCCTGCCGACACAACAATCCTTGCATGGGTGTCGAAATAAGACTCAAGGTTATAGCTGAGATGTGGAGGCTGATTGTAAGCCACGTTCTGCCAGGCAATTGCCTCGCGATACTGGCGGTCTTGCATCAGACACGGCACCTTGTAATCGGTAGGGATTGTGGTTGTGAAGATGATAAGGTCGCTTTGGGTGGTGCCGTCATGAAGGATAACTTCCTCGCGCCAGTCGCCGAAAAGGTCTGCCTGAAGATTGGGGGTCTTCTTCGTGCTGTTGCAGGAGGCTGCGTTGCTGTAGCTGGAGAAATTCACCAAACTTGGGTTGCCATTGAGATTCTCATTGGGTTTTGTGATGCTTGTTCCGTCAAGCAGCTCGTCAAGCAGGTCTCCATCCCAATAGATACGGAAATTGACCGACGGGCGGCTTGTGCCTACCACCTCTCCTGAATTGTAGACATTGCCGTTGGCGGTTGACCAATACTCATAGCCGGGATATTTTGACGACACATTTGCCGCCAGACCTCTGCCAATGTCATTGCCAGACTGTGGGAGGCTATACAGAATCTCACCCGTCTTGGCATCGCGGAGAGTGACATCCCATTTATAGGCAGAGCCTTTCTCCTCGTGTGGCATGAAGACCTCAAGACCCTCTCGGTCGGGGAGCATGTCGGCAAGATGAAGGGCATCGCCGTGACCACCGCCGGTGCGGTGAAGGAGTGTGCCGTCATGGTCTACGGCTCCAGAGCCGATGATAATCTCATCGAATCCGTCGGCATCAACATCGCCGATTGTCAGCGAGTGGGTGCCTTCGCCATACATTCCTTGTCCTTTAGTGTCGGATGTGTGGAGCCAGTATTCCTTAAGTTCCTTGCCGTCGAAATCAACAGCCCACACATAGCAATGGGTATAGTAGCCACGCACAAACACGGCACTCGGATTCCCTTCGTGAAGGTATGCCACGCCGGCAAGATAGCGCTCGCAACGGTTGCCATAGTTGTCGCCCCATCCGCTCGATGTATGAGCCTGGATGCTGCGGGGAGGATTATAGTTGATAGTGTTGATTTCCTCACCGGTCTCGCCATTGAAGACGGTGAGATATTCCGGACCCGACATGATCACGCCGTTGCTGTTGCGGTAGTCTGCCGTGGGGTCGTCGTCATTGATAACCACGGCTTTACCCTTGGAATCGGTGGTGCCGGGGGCTGTCTTGCAGATCAGCTCAGCCTTTCCGTCACCGTCAAAGTCATACACCATAAACTGGGTGTAGTGGTTGCCGGAGCGGATGTTTATGCCCAGGTCAATACGCCAGAGTTTTGTGCCGTCAAGTTTATAGCAGTCGATGTAGGTGTTGCCGGTGTAGCGGAGATAGGAGTTGTCTGCCTGATTTGTGGGAAACCATTTCACGATATACTCATACTCACCGTCACCGTCTACGTCGCCGACAGAGACATCGTCGGGAGTATAGGTATATTCACGTTCCTCATTCTTGCCGCCGGCGGGCGCTGTGCCCCCCTCAGGACGGTCAAGGTGAATTTTCTTGTAGAAAGTGTCCCATGGGAGCACCTCGGGAGTGGTCTCCACGACATTCTCGTCGAGAATTGCCTTCACGGAATACTTTGATTCGGCAGTGCCGTCATTGTCGGTGAAACAGGTGTTGTAGGAAAGGGGCGTGTCGTTGATTTTCACGCCGTCGCGGTATACGTCAAACACAAGGCTCTTGTCGTCGTCAGCAAGGCTGCGCCAGGAGATGAACACTCCGCTGTCGGTCTTGACGGCAAGCACACCGCGACCGAGATTGTCGGCATTGACCACATGCGAATACTGAGCCATGGAAGGTAGGCTTGCTGCCAACAGCATAGCCGGGAGCAGAAATCTTTTCATGCAGGTTAACTTTAATTTTGTTATTTTTGCTTTATGGCGCAAAGATAACAAAATTATTTAACCTCCACAAGATATTTTTCCTTATCGTATGCAAGCACGCGGGCATGAAGGCCCCATCTTTACAAATAGCGGTTTGGGTCTATACAAATTAAAAATTTTTATATTTGTTTAAAAATTGTTGACTGTTTATACAACACTTTCGGATTTTTTTGGTTTATGGTTATGTAAGGGTTCTTTTTTTCACGGTCTTCCGCCTTGAATAAAGAACGCAACAATAACCAAGGTTTAGTATAAAAACGCAGAATTAATTGTTTCCACAAATTCCTCATTAACCAACATGAGAGCAATTCAAGTATTTCTATTGGGCGCACTGCTCCCTACAGGAGTGCTCCACGCAGAAGATACCTACCGCGACACGATTTCCCTGAAGGGAGTGACCATTACCGCTCCATATAAGGCGGAGGTGGCGCTGACTCCACTCGACGTGACTATTGTCGATGCACAGCAAATCAACAAGTCAACTGAGACCTCGCTTCTTCCAGTCCTTATGCAGCAGGTGCCGGGGCTCTTTGTCAGCGAGCGTGGTTTCGCCGGCTATGGAGTGTCGGGCGGAGCTGCCGGCGCTGTCAACATCCGTGGCGTGGGCAGTGGCAACAAGGTGCTGTTTATGATTGATGGGCAGCCCCAATGGGCTGGAATCTTCGGACACTCCCTTGCCGACACTTATGTGGCAAACGGTGTTGAGCGCGTTGAGGTTGTGAAGGGGCCGTCATCTTTGCTCTATGGTTCCAACGCGATGGGTGGCTCTGTCAACATCATAACCCATCGGCCGCATGAGGATGGTGCCACCGGGCGTGCACGCGCAATGTTCGGGTCTTTCACCACGCAGAAATTCGACGTAGCCACCGGATATAAGAAAGGTCGTTTCTCAGCCTCCGCTGCCGGGCAGGTCGACCGCAGCAACGGATATCGCGAGAACAGTGAGTTCTGGCTTGCCAATGAGTTCCTTCAGTTGAACTATGAGGGTTCCGACCATTGGAATTTCGGTGGAAATGCCGATATGACACAAAGCAAAGCCAATAACCCCGGCACCACCCAGGACCCACTGCTGAGCATGTGGACTAAGATATTCCGTGGCACCGGCTCAATCTATGCCAACAATCATTACGGCAATCTCCATGGCGGCGTGCAGGGTTATATCAACTGGGGACGCCATTTGGTTGACGATGGATATGCACCAGGTGCCACTCCCAAAGACTATCTCTTCAACTCCACCGACTACAACATGGGATTCACCATTTTTGAGTCTATGAACTTCTGGAAAGACAGCGACATTTCTGTTGGCATTGACTTCCAGCACTGGGGTGGACATTCCTGGAACACCGCCAAGGAAGACCCGTCGCAGAAAAGCAGCGAATTCCGCCAGCATGAGAATGAGGTGGCAGGCTACGTGATGGTGCAGCAGGGTTTCTTCAACAATTTCCTTGACATCAATGCCGGTGTGCGTCTGCAACACGGCTCGCAATATGGAAATGTGTGGGTGCCGCAGGCTGGTTTTATTCTGCATCCGGGCCACATGTCGGATATTAAGTTCTCATTCAGCAAGGGTTTCCGCTCCCCTAATCTCCGTGAGCTTTATCTTTACGCACCACGCAATCCGGATCTTAAGCCGGAATATATGCTCAACTATGAGCTTTCCTACAATCAGCATCTACTCGACGGCAGCCTGATGCTCGGCGTCGCAATCTATTATATCGACGGCAAGGATATGATCCAGACCCAGATGGTTGATGGAAAACCGTTGAATGTCAATACCGGCAGGTTCAAGAACAAGGGGTTTGAACTTCAGGCTGCCTATCGCATAAATCCTCTCTGGAATGTAAGCGCAAACTATGCCTATCTCCACACTGACAACACTACTCTCTATGCCCCCAAGAATAAGCTTGATGCACAGGTGAGCTATAACCCCGGCAATTTTGAGTTCACTCTTGAGGACAGCAGCATCTGGAGCCTGCAGAATGGTAACCCAGACGGTACAGAAAACTATACACTTGTGAATTTCCGTGCTGCCTATACCTATGGGGAGAAGGTGCCGGTCACTCTGTTTGTGAAGGTTGACAATATCTTCAACAAACATTATGAGGTGGTGTATGGTTGCCCAATGCCCGGCACCACCATTATGGGAGGCGTAGAGTTCAAGTTTTAGGTTACAGGTTACAGAATAATAACAACTGACAACTAGCATCATAAATCTTGATTATTCAAAATCATTGGCGAGAATGCGATTTTTTTGTAATTTTGCATATCTCTATGAATAATCAATTTTTAAATGACTGACTATGGCTGAGAGGAGAGATTTTCTCAAAGGTAAAAAGGCTGTAACGTTTTTGGATTTGTTCGCTGGAGCAGGAGGTTTCAGTGAGGGATTCTTACAGGCTTTTACCAAGAATAAATATTATAAGTTTGTTCTTGCCAGCGACATCAATGAGAACTGTGAACTTACACATAAGGTAAGATACAACAAGCAGTTGGGCCTTGACACCAAATTCCTCACCTGCGACATTATGGCTCCTGAGTTTATTCCCAGACTGCTAAAGGAATTGAATGGCACAGAGATTGATGTGGTTTCCGGTGGCCCGAGTTGTCAGTCATTTTCACTGTCAGGCAGGAGAAAACGCTTTGACAAACGTGACAACCTGTTCATTCATTATCTGAACGTGATTCGCACACTCCGTCCAAAGTATTTTGTGATGGAGAATGTAAAAGGGTTACTGACCAAAGACAAGGGTCATTTCAAGGATGCAATTTTAAGGGAAATACGTTCAATATTCGATGACAAGAGCATTCCTCAATTTCTTGTATATCTTGACAAGATGTTTGGTGAATGTGCCTCTCCATTTGTAAAGAACTGCATTGTCAAGAAAATCCAAATGGAAATCAGCGCAGATGAGAAAGCGGAAACTGCCAGAGATGAATATTTCTCACATTTGGAAACACAATTCAAACGAATCACAAGAACCATTGAATACCGGTTAAGCAAATCGAATATTCAAATCTCTACCATTCGACATGGACTCAATCTCTTACGCCAAACTGATGAAAGAAATGAAATATCCTCAAAGATTATTAATTTGAAAACTGTTGCTGATATTGATAATGATTTCTTTGTCAACGGATTCAACAGTTTTTTATCCTTAATGGATGATTCAACCATAATCAACACCATAATCTCAGCACTTGATTCGTTTGAAGAATTCAACAATGATTCAAAAGATGTGGCTGAATTCAGAGAAATGATACGCCTGTATTCTTATAATTTGGATGAATCGTTGGATGTGGTGAAGAGTTATGCAGCGAAGAATGGATCTTCTGATGAATTAAATCATCTTTTAGATGATTTGATACTGTATCGTGTCTCCGGTCCAATTGTAGTTCACTCAGCCAACTATGGTGTGCCACAAAATCGTGAGAGGGTAATTTTCATTGGATGTCGTAAAGATCAGGAATTGATTGACGAAATACCCCCTACCATTACTGATGATGAAAAGGTGACCGTCTATGAGGCTATTCATGACCTGGATTTCATTGGTAATGGTAGTGTTGAGACCAATTATGGTCAACGCAGAATCATAGAGGAATATGAGCCATTGATTCGCAAAAGAGAGGTTGAGGGTCATATCACCAGTAATGAGGAAGCCCACACATTTGCCGAGTGGTCGAAAATAGGCAGGTTGTCTCATCGGTTTATCTTTGAGACCGACCCTTTATATGTTCGTTCATTCAATGATTTGGACAACAACTTGTTCTGTCAGGAGCCCGAAGAATTGTACAATCACCAGACAAGTTCACAAAACAATGATGTCAAGCAGCGTCTCAAGATAATTGCTGAGCATGGCGTATATGATTCTACATGCAAGGCTAAACTGTCCAAACTCGGGTTGGATTCAAATAAGAGAAACTATACAGTCTTAAATCCCAAGGGACAAAGTCCGACTGTGGTTACAATGCCCGACGATTTTATTCACTATTCCGCCCATAGAGCGATGACTGTCAGGGAAATGGCAAGGCTCCAATCTTTTGATGATTCTTTTGTGTTTCAGGGAAAACGCCAGACTGGTGGGAATAAGCGAAAGTCTGAAATTCCTCAATATACTCTTGTTGGTAATGCTGTGCCACCTCTTATGGCTCGAGCAATTGCAAACACAATCTTGAAACACATAAAATAGAATTGCCATGATCCATATGCGTCCTTATAATGAGTTCGAGGCTAAGAATGTAAAATTTTTGGTTGATAGACAAGTCCAGTTTGCAACTATCCAAATCACTGAGACAGGATTGAAGAAAAGTATTTTGGACGCCACCGCACCAGTAAGGGTATATCTCAAGGAAAATGGTATTCATGATTACGAGTTGCAACCTCAGGGAGGGGGTGGGAAACGACTCATTGACACATATATCCTTACCGATACCGGTCAACATTACACCCAAACAGCCCTATACAGACCTTTAACCAAAAAAGGTGACCCTCGTATGTGGGTCAATAAAATTAGGGGTATAGATTTCCTTCATGCAGATGACATTTTCATCATTATCGCTTACAATGGATTACTATACGTCATCAACCTTACGACTACAAACATTCCTGCTGTGTTTAATTCCTGTATTTCAACACCTTTACAAGATTTAATCCGTAGCATAGCCTCAATTAAGAACAGTGTGAGCGATGAGCTTTTGGATCTCATCAAAGACAGGATGTCAGATTGGACACAAACAGAAAGATTTGCTGACACCGGTGTGGGACGAACTGTTGAATCTCTTTTGGGGATTCCTATGAATGCTGACACTACTCCCGATTATAAAGGCATTGAATTAAAAAGCCATAGAGAAGCATCAAAAGTCAGAAACACCTTATTCACACAATCTCCGGAATGGGGAATCAGTAGACTGAAAAGCGGGAAGGCAATTGTTGAGGAGTATGGCTATATTCCAAGAGGATATGACCAAAAGTCATTACATGTGACATTGTCTTCCAACAAACCAAACCAACAATCTCTTGGATTGTTGATAGTGCCTCAAAAGGGGTTATTAGAGGCTGATGAATTCTCACTGCTACCATCTGCGGATGGTAGTTTCCTAAAGATAAAAGATGTGGCTGCTTGGAGATTGTTGAAACTTCATGAAAGACTGTTGGTTAAACATAAGGAAACGTTTTGGATAGATGCAGAGACAAAAAGAGAAAATGGTCGTGAATATTTCAGGTGCACGGAAATTCTCCATACAAAGAATCCAATACCAGCCCAGTTTGATGTGCTTCTCGAACAAGGACTGATAACAGTCGATTTCCTTCTTTGCAGGCGTTCCGGTGGTGACACCTATAGTTTCAAAATAAAAAGTAACGCACGTAACCTATTGTTCCCACAAAGCGAAAAATACAATTTACGCTAACCTAAGAAGTCCTGAGGCAAGATAGGTAAAAAAGCAAGTAGGGTAAAGGCAAAAATAGGCAAGAATGGGTATAAGGCAAAAAGGCAAGGAAAGGCAAGAAGGGAAATAGCCTTCTTGCCTTTCCTTGCCTTTTTGCCTTATATTGCCTAAAGCTGGGGTATATCTACCTCTTGCTTGCGGCCGTTGATGAGGTAGTCGCGGAAATGGTCAACGAGTCGCCAGTAGAAATATTCATCCATGTTGCCGAAGGAGTGGCGCTGCTCGGGAAGCACAACAAGCTCAAAGCGCTTGTTGGCCTTGATGAGTGCGTCAACCACACGCATCGTGTTGCCCGGATGCACGTTGTTGTCGATGTCACCTGTCACGAGCATCAGATGTCCTTTAAGACGTGATGCTATCTCCGGGTTGGTGTCGATATGATAAACGAATGTGGTGTCACCCTTCTCAGTCACAGTCTCCTTCACGCCATGGTGAGTCTCG
The DNA here is from genome assembly GCA_964603335.1 of uncultured Sangeribacter sp. Lineage (GTDB taxonomy): Bacteria > Bacteroidota > Bacteroidia > Bacteroidales > Muribaculaceae > Lepagella. Next base: position 19,690 of record CAZRUR010000029.1, read on the forward strand.
CTCCACCAGCGGTTGTAGATACTGTTGTCATGGTTACCGGCACAAGACACTGCTGCCTTGAAGAAGTCAGGATACTTGAGGATGGCTGCTGTCGACATGAAACCGCCGCCAGAGTGACCGTGGATGCCTACACGGTTGATGTCGATATACTTATGCTTGGCTGCAAGTTGCTCGATGGCTGCCTTCTGATCAGCGAGTCCATAGTCGCGGAGGTTGCCGTAGCCATAGTTGTGATACCATTTTGAGCGGTCAGGGTGGCCGCCACGGTTGCCGACGGTTATCACAACGAATCCGGCCTGGGCAAGACGGTCAGTACGCACGCTCATGCGTGTGAAAGGATAGTTGGTTGCCTCCACCTGCGGACCCGGATACACATAGTCCACAATAGGATAGCTCTTCTCTGGGTCAAAGTCAAACGGCTTGTACATAACTCCGTAAAGGTCGGTGATTCCATCAGCTGCCTTAACCTTGAAAGTCTCCGGGAATTTGTATCCGTTTGCAAGAAGTTGGGAGAAATCGGCACGCTCCAAAGCCATAACCTTATTGCCGGATGTGTCAAATACCCATGTCTCCGGAATGGTGTCAACGCGTGAGAAATTGTCTACATAATATTTTGTGGCATCATCCATGCGTGGACTGTGGAAATAGTCGTCACCCTTGTCGATTCTGCGCACAGCTCCTCCGTCGAGTCCTACGGAATACACATGCTGGTAATAAGGATTCTCACCATTCTCTTTACCCATTGCCGTGAAATATACCTTACGGGCAGTGGGGTCAACGTTCAGGATCTGATGCACATGCCAAGGGCCCTCAGTGAGGCGGCGTTTCATATTGCCGTTGCCATCATAGAGATATAGGTGTGCCCATCCGTCGCGCTCGCTCCATTGGATAAGCTCATTGGGCTTGTCATCTACAAGGGCGAGAGGGCGCACTTCCTGATATGTGTTCATCCTTTCCTCAATAACCGGCACGATTGAGTCCTCGCCGATTGTGTAGCTGCAGATGTCGATTCGATGAAGGTCACGGCTGCTGCGCGTGAGGAAGAACTTGCTGTTGTCGCCGAGCCAGATGTCTGGCTGGTCATACATGGAGCGCTGACGCTGCTTCCTGGGACGTCGCCCAATCTCGAGAGTCTGGTCTTTGAATCGGTCGGTCTTTATCTCCTTGCGTGAGTTGTCGTTGAGGTCGAAGAGATAGATGTGTTCCTGAGGAGCCTCCGACTCGCCCGGCATCTGGTATTTGTAGGTCTCAAGGGTAGGACGTGGCATGGCGTTGGAGTTGATTACCCACAGCTCTTTCACCGGACGGTTGTCCTCAAGGTGTGCCACAAGATAGCGTGAATCGGGAGAGAACATCACGTATGCCCCTTTCCTTTTGCCGTTGGCAAGCGTGTCGGTGTTGAGATAGCTGTAGTCTTGTCCATAGCCGAAATCCTTCACTCCGTCGGTTGTGAGCTGGATGTCGGTCACGGTGCTGTCGTTCTCATTCTTCTTCAGTTTCTCATAGTCCTCGCGGCTCATGCGGTAGAGGTTGAAATCCTTGGCGTAGACCACAGTCTGACCGTCGGGAGAAACTGATGCCCATTTCAACTCCTTGGTTTCCTTCTCTTTGTCAGCAAGGTGGGTCAGTTTCCCATTGCGGGAGTCATAGGAGAAATAGTAAATCTGCTTCTCCCCTTTCTTTGGCTTCTTCTCCTCGCCGTTTTCATCTTTCTTGGGCTTTGCATCTTGGGAGGATGTCACCTCGAAAGTGAATGTGTAGCCATCGGGCTCCACACGGAGGTCGTTGATTGGAAGGTCTGCGGCATTCAGGGGGTCGTGCATGATGGCGGTGAGCTCAGACGCCATCTTGTCGTTGTCAAAGAGTTGTTTCTTGCTCTTTGTTGCCGGGTCCACAATATACCACTTTGTGCCGTCGGCAGTCTTGTAGGAATACCAGAATTTCTCACCGGATTGAAACCAGTGTGGGTCTACTGTTGTGGAGAACAGCATGTTGCGGAGCTTGCCTCCGGAAAAACGTTGTGCGAGTTCCAACGGATTGGAACTCTCTTCGGAGGCATAGGCAGCCGGCAGAATACATCCAGCCGCTATGAAAGCCGCCGCAAAAAGGGTTGTGAAGCGTTTCATATAGTTGTTGGTTATTTCGTTTTTCGTTGGTAGTGCAAAGTTAGTTCGTAAAATTGATAGTCACAATAAATTGAGTTTATTTTTTTGCACAATAAATAACAAAGTGTAATAATAATCCGTTAAATAAAGCGTGGAAGAGACAGGTAAATTAGGAATATGGCGACTCACCGCCATCGTTTTTGGCTCCGTGATAGGCGCCAGCATCTTCAATATCGCCCAAAACATGGCACACGGCGCCGCGGCTGGTGCTGTGATGATTGCATGGGCATTGACCGGAATGGGTATTCTGTTCCTGGTGTTGACGTTTCAACGGCTCTCAAAGATTCATCCGGAATTGCGGGCAGGTATCTACCAGTATGCGCAGGTTGGATTTGGCGACTTTGTCGGGTTTAATATGGCGTGGGGGTATTGGCTCTGTGTGGTGTGGGGCAACGTCACATATTCTATGCTTCTAAATGACTCCGTCGGGGCTTTCATCCCTATCTTCAATGAGCACGGTTGGGCCACCTTCCTTTTGGGCACTGCCTTGGTGTGGTTTATGTATTATCTTGTCACCCGTGGCATTCAGTCGGCTTCCTATATCAACACTGTTATGTCGGTGTTGAAGTTTGGATGTATTGTGCTGATATTGGCGATACTTGCCATTTATTTCCGCATCGGTCTGTTCACCAGTGATTTCTGGGGACACGTCGACCTCGCCGGCAAATCAATAGGTAGTCAGGTGTCATCCTGTATGCTTGTCACAATCTGGAGTTTCCTCGGCATTGAGGGTGCCGTCAATATGTCGGCACGCGCCAAGCGTCATAGTGATGTGAGCAAAGCCACCATGACCGGTTTCCTGCTCGCGCTTGCGCTGTATATCCTTGTCACCGTGTTGTGTTTTGGCATCATGAGTCAGCCGGAGATAGCCGCCTTGCAGAATCCGTCGCTTGCCTATATCCTGGAATATTGTGTCGGCTCCTGGGCTAAATGGTATGTGATTGTATCAATTATAATCTCCGTGACCGGTGGATTCGTGGCTTGGTCGCTATTGTGTGCCCAGACCCCCTACGAGGCTGCCATGGAGAAGGTGTTCCCCTCCGTTTTTCTTAGGGTGAACCGTCACGGAGTCCCGGCATATGGCATGCGTGTGGCTTCTGTGGTTATGACGCTCTGCATTCTGCTTGTGATCACGGCTGAGAACGTCTATCTTGCGGCAGTCAACCTTGCCTCCATGATGATTCTGCCCTGCTATTTCTTCTGCGGGCTGTATCTCTTGAAAATCGCTCTCTCCCAAAATAATGAGGCAGTTAGTAAGAATCGTATACCCCTGATAATCATCTCCGCAGCCACTATTGCCTATTGTGCCTATTCCATGTATGCCGGCTCGCTGTGGCTGCTGATGCTCACATCAATTTTCTATCTTATCGGCACTCCATTCATGCTGCTCGCACGCCGGGAAAACAGAAGCCGCCAGCCAATGATGCCGGGAGAGAGCCGTAAATCCCTGCTACTTCCCAAGGAGAAAATCTTCCTTGCCATCCTTATCCTTTTCGCCGCCGTCTCCGCTTGGCTCCTCTCAACCGGTCGCCTCGCCCTCGACAGCTGATGGGTCAATCGAGGTTAATCGACATAATTCGGGATAATTCGAGATTTATCCTGACTTGAATGCACAAAATTAGAAAATAATCGCTAATTTTGTGCTAAATTATTGCTAACCCAACAATCTGAGATATGAAAAAGACAACAATAGCAACCTTGCTACTGCTTGCCGCACTCCCGGCAATGGCTTCCGCACCTCGTTGGATGCAGGACGTTAAGATTTCTCCCGACGGTAAGAAGATCGCTTTCTCTTATAAGGGAGATATCTACACCGTGCCGACCGCCGGTGGCTCCGCAACCCGACTCACCACAGGCAATTCGTATGAGGCAAACCCAATCTGGAGTCCTGACGGACAGAAGATTGCCTATTCATCCGACCGCAACGGAGGGAAAGACATCTACATCATTTCCGCCAATGGTGGCGCATCAACACGTCTCACCACCAACTCTGTGGCTGAGACTCCCGAGGCCTTCTCTCCCGACGGCAAGAACGTGATTTTCTCCGCTTACATACAGAAGCCAGCCCAACATGCCGGTGGCCCACACCGCTCGCAGACAGAGCTCTATTCAGTGCCGGCTGAGGGAGGCAGAACAGTGCAGATTCTCGCAACCCCCGCTGTGAGCCTGTCAATGTTGCCTGACGGTGAGTTCCTCTATGAAGGAGTGAAAGGCTCGGAAGACAAGTGGCGCAAGCACCACACCTCTTCCGTGACCCGAGACATTTGGGCTTATAATCCCTCAACCGGGAAATATGTCAATCTGACAGCCCGCGCCGGTGAAGACCGCAGTCCGGCTGTGGCTGCCGATGGAAAGTCATTCTATTTCCTCAGCGAGCGTGACGGCGACTCTTTCAATGTCTATTACCAACCGATTGCAACCGGAGCCACTCCCAAGAAACTCACCACCTTCTCAAAACATCCGGTGCGCAACCTGAGCGCCGGAGCCAGTGACCTCCTTGCCTTCACATACAATGGCGACGTCTACACGATGACTCCCGGTGGCGAGCCCTCAAAAGTGGCTATCGATGTTGTCGACGACTATATCGACGACGTGCAGGACGTGCCGTTCTCCCGCGTGTCGGAGGCTGTAGTATCTCCCGACGGAAAACAGGTGGCATTCACGGTACGTGGCGAGGTGTTTGCAACCTCTTCCGACTACTCCTCAACAAAGCAGATAACCAATACTCCGGCTGTTGAGACCGGTCTGGCTTGGGGTAGCGACGGCCGCTCACTTTATTACGGTTCTCTCCGCAGCGGCAGAAGCAACATATATAAAGCCACCATCAAGCGCGCTGATGACCCCAATTTCTCCAATGCCACCGTGATTGAGGAGACTCTTCTCTTCCCGGAGGATGGCGTGGAGAGAGGCTACCCCTCAATTTCTCCTGATGGCAAGAAGATGGCTTATGTGGAAGACCGCAACAAACTCCGTGTGATGGATCTTGCCACAAAGAAAGTCACCCCACTTGCTGACGGCAGGATTAAGACAGGGCGCACCGGTGGCTTCGGCGTGGAATGGAGTCCAGACAGCAAATGGCTCACCCTTGAGGTGATGAACCCCGGTCATGAGCCGTATGACGACATCGCCATCATCAACGTGGAGGATGGTGAGTTTATCACCATCGCCAACACCGGCTATTCCGACAGCAACCCACACTTCTCACCCGACGGAGATGCCATCATCTTCAACTCAGACCGCTTCGGAATGAGAAACCATGCATCGTGGGGTTCTCTCTATGACGTTATGATGGTGTTCCTCACCCAGGAGGCTTACGACAAATACAAACTCTCTGAGGAAGACTATGCCCTCTATAAGGAGGTGAGAGACCAGCAGAAGAAAGATGCCGAGAAGAAAGACAAAGAAGGCAAGAAGGCAAAGGAAGGCAAGAAGGGAGATAAGGATGATTCTGGAGATGCCGACAAGTCAAAGGATATCAAGATTGACCGTAAGGGCATCCGGGACAGGATTGTAAGGCTTACTCCCAACTCCTCCGACCTTTCCGACTATGCGCTCACAAAGGATGGCGAGACTCTCTATTATCTATCCTCATTTGAGGGTGGCTACGACATGTGGAAACTCGACCTCCGCAAGGGTGATGTCTCTCTCGTCAAGAAGCTCGACAGCGGCAACACCTCAATTCAGCACGACAAAGACGGCAACATGTATCTCACCGGCAGAACTGTCAAGAAGTTTGATCCAAAGTCGAAAGAGGTAAAGGACATCTCCACCTCCGGCAGCGTTAAGATCGACCCTGCCAAGGAGCGCGCGGCTATGCTCGACTTCGTTGAGAATGAGGCAAAAGAGCGTTTCTATCTTGCTGAGATGCCTATCGACTGGAAATATTATGTCGACAACTACCGCCAGTTCCTCCCCTATATCAACAACAACTATGATTTCCAGATTCTTCTGAGCGAATTGCTCGGCGAGCTGAATGTGTCACACTCCGGAGGCCGCTACACGGGCCCCGCCGCCAACGAGCAGACTGCCTCTTTGGGTCTTATGTTTGACTTGGCTTCTGATAACGACGGTCTTCTGATTCAGGAGGTTGTGGAGGGTGGTCCGTTTGACCGTGCCACCACACGCGTGAAGGCTGGTGATGTTGTCGAGGCCATCAACGGTGAGAAAATCACCGCCGACACAGATTGGGCTACCCTTCTCAACGATCAAAGAAAGAAAAAGACCCTGGTGTCTCTCTACAACCCCACCACCGGCGACCGTTGGGAGGAAGTGGTGATCCCCATCTCAAGTGCAGCCATGACAGGTCTGCTTTACGACCGTTGGGTAAAGGGTCGCGAGCATCTTGTTGACAGCGTGTCGAATGGCAGACTCGGCTATCTGCATATCCAGTCGATGAGCGACGCAAGTTTCCGTAAAATCTACGCCAAACTTCTTGGTGAGTACAATAATAAGGAAGGCATCGTGATTGATACCCGCTGGAATGGCGGCGGACGTCTGCATGAGGATATCGAGGTGCTCTTCAGCGGTGAGAAATACCTCACTCAGGAAAACCACGGCGTTAAGTCGGCTGAGATGCCTTCAAGAAGATGGAACAAGCCGAGTATTATGGTGACTGGTGAGGCCAACTATAGCAACGCGCATGGCACTCCCTGGGTGTATCGCCATAAGAAGATGGGTAAGATTGTGGGCATGCCGGTTCCGGGCACTATGTCGAGCGTAAACTGGATCACTATGCAAGATCCCTCAATGGTGTTCGGCATACCGGTGACAGCATTCCGCACAGCCGACGGCACTGTGCTTGAGAACACACAGCTTGAGCCAGACATCCTCGTGGCTAACGACCCGGCAGAGGTTGCAAAGGGGCGCGACCAGCAGATAGAGGCAGCAGTAAAAGAGCTTCTCAACCAACTCGACAAATAACAGTATCGGTGCAAAAGCTCATAGGCTTTTGCGCCGATAAAGGGATGGGGTGACGGTGTTAAAATAACCAAATGGAATGCTATATTTATGCATGAAGAGTTAAAATTTGTTAAAGATGAAACTTTTTTGTTATAACTATTGACAAGAGGTATTAATTTTGCAGCACCGATTCCTCGAAGCCCACAGTCGTGGGTTAGAGGGTGGGTGATTTTACATATTGATAAAAAGCGTTACTTACGCTGATTCTTGCGTACCGAAATCTTCGCAACATTTCATCAAGTCAAGAGTCAAGCAACAGGAACGCCGCATGGATGTGAAAACCGTGTATACGGGGCAGAGCGCGTGAGCGT
>CAZRUR010000030.1:0-26747 GCA_964603335.1 uncultured Sangeribacter sp.
AGACACGGCTATTGTCTACCGATACAATATTTCTTGTTTTGGTTTCAACTGACATGATCTTCTATGTTTGGGCTTAAGATCTTTGAATTCATCATCATAATAATCCTCTTGTGATAATGGTACAGAATATGTCTCTTACGTGGCAGCATGCACGTGCATACAGAAGAAAGACAATGACAACATCACAAATGTTAATATTTTTCTCATATCTGCTGGTTATAAGATCAACTATGCAAATTTAGAAGCCAGAACTGAAGCATCCAAATAATAGAGTTCGGAAATAGTTCGGAAATTAATACCGAACTTCTCCCTAACTTATATTACTCTATATTCCAGCTGATTTAGACAATTAACAATCTGTTGCGAGATCTGGGTCAACCCCCTTTATTATGTTCAAATTTTAAGTATAAGCTTGTCAAGAAGGCGCGTCTTGTTCTCCAATCCCAATATTTTCTTAGATAAAGATGCACGTCGCGATGAAATTGAGTTTTTCATTATGTTTAACAGGGAGGCCATCTCAGATGGAGAGACTCCACATCTGATAAGAAGTGCTATCTCTAAATCTGACCTTCTCAGATTTCCATTTGTAAGGATATGTAGTCTGGTTTTAAATTGAGGTGAGACTCTATCCACGAGACCCTCTATCTGTTGCATGTTACAATCCAATAAGATTTTTTTCTGCAATCAACTGTCGTAGCAGCCTGTATTCATCAGATTCCAGTATTTTTTCTGACACTGATGACTTTTCTTCATTCTCAAGTTTCTCCAAATCTTCCAGAAATCTATTTTTGAGTCCTTCCTTGTCACAATCAAGAGGCTCATCCAAGTTGCTTGACTTTAAATTTTCAATAACATCAATATATTTGCGTAATTGAATCTGTTGTTTCGAGTGTTTAACACGCATTGCCAATATAATAGTAATTAGAACCAATATTATGACAAGAGATATAATGAGGATATGTGTAATGTCTCCTACTCTCTTTTCAGATTTCTCCCGTTCTCTGATATGCAACTGGTAGTTGTAATTAGCATTTTGAATCATAGTTTGCTGAGATTCATGATTATTTAGGTATTGCTCAATCATCTCCTTATACCTTGGAATATATTCCAAAAGCGTATCATTAGATGCCAAGGCATATGTGAGATTAAGACATATTGAGTCAACCAACAGTGGTAAAGGTCTGATTACAGACAAGGCGGAATCAAGATGTCCCTCTTTATATAATATAGCCGCCTTATCTATTTCCATATTTGAAACTTCTCTCGGGGATAATGTCTTGGATAATCTCAATGCCTTGACATTATACTTTTTTGCAGAGTCAAGTTCTTGATTATTTAAATACAATTGACATAAAGTACTATAATCATACACCAAATTCAAAGTATCATTCAGCATATCTGATACCTGGATTGATTTATGGATATAAGGAATCGCTTCTGAATATAACCTTAGGCCATGAAGAGTGGCGCCTATTTGGCTATAAATTGCTCCTCTGAATTCAAGGTCTGCTGAGCCGGTATTGTCCATGGCATCTCGGAAATATCGCAACGCTGTAGGATAGTCGCCGAGGTCGCTGTATACGCGACCGCCGTAATATAATGCCTCGGCATACCATCCCTCTTCCTTATGGGAGGAGGCGTAATTGATCACTTCAAGGATAAGGCTGTCGGATTTATGGAGGATGTATGCCTTGTCTTTTGCCTTTATGTTTAGGAAATCATAATAATGTCTGTCTGCCTTGGAAAGACTGTTGCAATCAATGCTGTCGAGCACCGACAGGGCCTCCCGGGGAGACTCTGAGACGATGTCGGCTACATGCTCAAGCCTGCTGTCATGGCGTCTGCTGCCACAACCAAAGGCCAGGACTACACATGCCATGACGCATATTATATATTTAAGTACAAATTTTCGTTCCAATCCTTGTCTCATGATGTATCTATTTTCTGCAAAATTACAGAAAATATTCCATCCTCCAAATATCCTTTGTCTTGTCAGTATACATACACATCGTTAGATTCTGTCTGATTGTCAGAATCCAACGATGTGTAGTAAATTTGTCAGAGCATTATCGTATTGGAGGTTATTTATTGCAAGCGATTTTATTAACCAGATTGAGAGGCAACTCAAGCAATTGGGAAATTGATTCCGCTGTCATTCCATTTTTCAACAGCTTTCTAATGACATTGCCCTGCTCCTCTTCTCGTCCTTCCTCTCGTCCTTTTTTAAAACCCTCTTCCATCTTGAAATCCATACAGTTCTGGAAATCACGATATATTTTCAGGTCCTCGTCGTATGCAAGACGTTGGGCCGTATCAAGATTGGCATAGTTGGTCACTGACTCCAGTCGCTTGAATATCTTGTGCTGCTGCGCAAATGCTATGTTGTTCATGCTTTCCATATTTTTTATGTTGTAGATCCAATAGTCAAATATCCCCTCGCATTCCTCCTCGGTCTTGGTGAACTGCGGAAGCTGTATGTAGATAAACGTATCTTGTCCGACACTTGTTTGTGGGTGTCCCTGTCGCATAAACCAACAGTCGTTCTGACTTTAGTGCCCAGATCCTCCATCTTGAAGTTTAGGAACGACACCACATACACCGGCTTGAACTCATAACGCCAGTCCTTGCCCGACATAGCCTGCGACACTATGGAACGAGATGAATAGAATATGCTCCTGTCGATGAAATACGACTGCTGCGCATTCTGCATCTTGACTATGAAATGCTTGCCGCTGGATGTCAGGCACTTTATGTCATAGATTACGCCTCTCTCAGACTCCGGACTCTTGGGCAGTTCCTTGTCTTGGAAAGTGACGTTAACGATGGTTTCATGTTCTGGTTCATTGGCAAAGAGTGTGTTGAGGAAATCAATAAGGAGATCCTTGTTTTTCTCCTGACCAAAGATATATTTGAAACCGAAATCGGTAAATGGGCTAATGCGTTTTGTCATGTTTCTGAATTTTCCACAAATATAGAAAAATTTAATGATATATGCAAATAAAGTTGTAAGTTGTTGGTCAATCCGGGATTTTGTCAAGCTAGATGTATCCGATTTGTGGTTCGCCTGTCGTTGTGAGGTACAGACGGCCTGCATGATATTGCATTCTGTAAACACTACTATCCTCCCAAATTTTACTTGAATCTCTTAACCTCAAGCAATAAGGAGTTCAGGTCGGGGTCTTCATTTGGAACGTTAAAGAGGAATGAGTCATCGCTCTGGCAAGATGCAAATGACATCAGAAATGAAGGGGCTTCTCCACCAAAGATATCATCCACAATCGGACAGGTGCAATTTTCTTGAAATTCTCACGCCGAAAAATTTGCAATTAATCTCAAAAAGGTGTAAATTTGCAGCAATATTAATCTCAAAAAGGTGTGAAATTAGCCTTACGCCAATCTCAAAAAGGTGTGAATTTGCATCATTATTAATCTCAAAAATGTGCATAGACATGAAAAGGAAGATATATAACAAACTCATAGAATGGAAGGAAAAAGACAATGGAAGTTCTGCTGTCTTGATTGAAGGCGCTCGCCGCATAGGGAAGAGTTATATGGCGGAAGAATTTGCCAGGAATGAATATGAGTCTTATATCCTTATAGATTTCAGTAAAGCCCCAAAAGAAATCATCGACCTCTTTGAACATTATCTGCATGATTTGGATGAGATTTTCGACAGGCTGCAAGTATTTTACAAGACAAGGCTCACACCGAGGAAGTCTGTAATAATCTTTGATGAGGTTCAGTTCTGTCCTCGCGCACGAGCCGCAATAAAGCATCTTGTGGCAGATGGAAGATATGACTACATTGAGACTGGATCACTAATATCCATCAAGGAAAATGTGAAAGACATACTGATTCCTTCAGAAGAACAGTCAATAGAAATGTATCCCATGGACTTTGAGGAATTTCTTTGGGCCATCGGCAATGAAACCCTAATGCCATTCATAAATAGACAATTCGACAGAAAGAAACCAATGGGCGACACCCTCCACCGGCAGGCTCTGGATGCTTTCCGTAGATATCTTATTATAGGGGGTATGCCCCAGGCAGTGTTGAAATACATCGAAACCCAAGATTACAATGAGGTGGACAGGATTAAACGGCGAATCATAAGCCTTTATAGGAATGACATCCACAAATATGCCCATGGCGATGAGTCAAAGGTGATGGCAATCTTTGATGAGATACCCGGACAATTGCAACGCCATGAGAAAAAATTCAAGCTATCCTCAATTTCTGAGAAGGCCAAGATGAGGGATTACTCTGATGCATTCTTTTGGTTGTCTGACGCTAAAATAATAAACTGCTGCTATAATTCCACATCGCCAAACATAGGGCTGCGGCTTAACGAGGAGAGGACGACCCTGAAATGCTATATGGGCGACACCGGACTGTTGATATCGATGGCATTTGATGAGCATGGTTCTGAAATACAGGATCTTTACCGGAAACTAATCTTCGGCAAACTTGAGGTGAATGAAGGTATGCTTATAGAGAATGTTGTGGCTCAAATGCTAAAGGCAACGGGGCATTCTTTATATTTCTATTCAAAAACGGATAATAACGATGCGGGAAACCGTATGGAAATTGACTTTCTGATAGCCAAGACTCGAATTACCAGCAGGCATAACATATCACCGATAGAGGTCAAATCGGGGGAAAGGTACACCTTTACCTCTTTGCGGAAATGCATTGCAAAATTTGGGCAATATTTGTCGACACCATACATCATCCATGACAAGGATTTCATGATAAAGGATGACATCACCTTCATCCCTATCTATATGACACCACTCCTCTGACAGCATTCTCACGCCAAGGCAGTGCAAATTTTGCCGTCATACTTGCGCTTTATGGGTATTTCGACATCTTTTATACATGCGCTTTATAGCAATTTTAGCCCTTTGCATACTTGCGCTTTATAGATTTAGGGTAAAATTTCGGAATTCGGGATTTTTTTATTAATTTTGCGTGGGAATATTTTCCAAACGCAATTATGGCAGACAACAACGACCTTTTCCAATTTGACGATTTTTCCGGCGTTGATGACCAGAACGACGGAAACACCACATCCGCCACCGATGCGAAAGCAAGCGATGGCGCAAACCATACCGACTCCGACAGCGACATTGAGACTGTCGAGAAAGTCGATGTGATAGAGAATTCCGACGCCGGATCTTACGGCGACGATGCTATCCAACACCTTGACTGGAACGAACATATACGCCGCCGTCCAGGCATGTATATCGGCAAGCTCGGCGACGGAAGCCACGCTGAAGACGGCATCTATGTGCTCATCAAAGAGGTGGTGGACAACTCCATCGACGAATTCAATATGGGCGCCGGGAAACGCATCGACATAACACTCACAGAGGAAGGGGAGGTGACAATCCGTGACTATGGACGCGGAATACCACTTGGAAAAGTGAAGGAAGTGGCTTCCGAAATCAATACCGGCGGGAAATTCGACGACAAGAATTTCAAGAAATCTGTCGGACTGAATGGTGTTGGTCTTAAGGCGGTCAACGCCCTGTCTTCCTATTGCCAAGTGCAGAGTGTTCGCGATGGGAAATTCGTGCGCGTAGATTTTGAGCAAGGTAACCTGATAGACCAGTCAAGTCCCTCAGACACCAAGGAGCCAAACGGAACTATGGTGAAGTTTCTGCCAGACAACACCCTCTTCCGCGACTATCATTTCAAGATGGAGTTTGTGGAGACAATGGCCAACAATTACACCTACCTCAACGCCGGACTCCAGATATATCTCAATGGGAAACGATACCTCTCTCGCCACGGCCTACTCGACCTGCTGCGTGAGAACATGACATCCGAACCCCTCTACCCTATCATTCATCTTCAGGGTGATGACATTGAGGTGGTTCTGACACACACTGACCAATATGGCGAGGAATATTACTCCTTCGTAAACGGTCAGCACACCACCCAGGGCGGCACACACCTCACGGCATTCCGTGAACACGTAAGCCGCACCATAAAGGAATTTTCCGGGAAAGGTTATGAATATTCCGACATCCGCAACGGAATGGTGGCGGCAGTCAGCGTACGCATCCAGGAACCGGTTTTTGAGAGCCAGACCAAGACCAAACTTGGCAGCAAGGAGATAGCCCCCGACAGTTCGATCACCGTCAACAAGTTTGTCGGCGACTTCATAAAAAAGGAACTCGACGACTACCTCCACAAGCATCCGGAGGTGGCAGACGTGATGCTTAAGAAGATAGCATCAAGCGAGAAAGAGCGCAAGGCAATGGCGGGAGTGGCGAAACTCGCTCGTGAGAAAGCGAAGAAGGTTAGCCTTCACAACCGCAAACTCCGCGACTGCCACATCCATTATAACGACACCCTGAAACAGAACTCAAAGACAGAAGACCGTCGCGAGGAATCCTCAATCTTTATCACCGAGGGTGACTCCGCATCCGGCACAATCACAAAGGTGCGCAACGCCGAGACCCAGGCAGTGTTCTCACTCCGTGGCAAGCCGCTCAACTCATACGGCATGACCCAGGAGATTGTCTACAAGAACGACGAGTTCAATCTCCTTCAGGCTGCCCTCAACATTGAGGAAGGGATTGAGGGATTGCGATACAACAAGGTGATAATAGCCACCGATGCCGACGTAGACGGTATGCACATACGCCTGCTCGTCATTACATTCTTCCTGATGTTCTTCCCTGACCTCGTAAAGAAAGGTCATGTGTATATTCTACAGACTCCTCTCTTCCGCGTGCGCGATAAAAACGCCACCCGTCGCACCAAGACAAAGCGTAAGAAGAAAGCGAAAACCGACCAGCCGGCAGAGCGCGACACATATTACTGCTACACCGACGAGGAACGCGAGGCAGCAATAGCCAAATTTGGCAGCAACGCTGAAATCACCCGATTCAAGGGACTTGGTGAGATCAACGATGTCGAATTTGCTGAGTTTATCGGTCCGGAGATGCGACTCGACCCTGTCACCCTTAAAAAGGATGACACCGTTGAGAAACTCCTCGAGTTCTATATGGGCAAGAACACCATGGAACGCCAGAATTTCATCATCGACAACCTTGTGGTGGAGGACGATTCAGAAATCTAACCACCATAACCACTAAAAAAAAAGACGCCAATGAAAGCATTTTTTGCAGGCAGCTTCGACCCTTTTACCATCGGGCATCGTTCTATTGTAGAGCGGAGTCTGAAGCTCTTCTCAAAAGTGGTGATAGGAATCGGATATAACGAGCACAAACAGGGAGAATGGTCGGTAAAGCATCGCCTGAAAGCCATACGTGATCTTTACTCAGACAATCCCGATGTAGAGGTGATGTCTTACAATGGATTGACCGTAGACGCAGCCCGCGAGTGTGGGGCTGACGTTCTTGTGCGTGGCGTCAGAGGGAACGTGGATTTTGAATACGAGCGCAATCTCGCCGACACCAACCTTGAGATCAGCGAACTCGAGACAGTGTTCATGATCAGCAAGCCGGAACTCTCGTTTATCTCCAGCTCAATGATTAGGGAATTGCTCCACAATGGTTACGACATCTCAAAATATGTTGCCGGCGATTTCCCGGTAAAACATTAAATCTTGACTATAATGAAGAAATCTTTCATATTATTTGCGACTCTCGCCGTTCTCACCGCATCTGGATTGGTGAAGGCTCAGTCGTTGGCTCAATCGTTAGTGAACCAAAACCAGAAATTGCGCATGGCGGAGGCAGCCATATCCCAATTCTATGTTGACACCGTCAACGAGTCAAAACTCGTGGAGGATGCCATCAAGGGTATGCTTGAAGGCCTTGACCCGCATTCACAATACTCCAATCCGGAGGAGACACGCGAGTTAAACGAGCCCCTCACGGGCAACTTTAGCGGCATCGGCATCTCCTTCAACATGAACCGCGACACACTCTACGTGATTCAGACCATCAGCGGCGGTCCCTCTGAGAGAGTGGGCATCCTTGCCGGCGACCGCATCATAGCTGTAGATGACACAGTCATCGCGGGGGTCAACATGAAGAACAATCAGATTATGAAGATGCTGCGCGGACCGAAGGGTACTGATGTCGACGTGAAAGTGGTTCGCCAGCAGAACGGTGTGCCCGAGACCATTGACTTCACAATCACACGCGCCGACATCCCAATCTACAGCGTGGATGCCGCATATATGGTTGACGACAAGACCGGATATATCCGTGTCAACAAATTTGCTTCAGAAACAGCCAAGGAGATGTCGAAGGCCATAGTAGACCTTAAAAAACAAGGTATGGACCGACTGATTCTTGACCTTGTTGACAATGGTGGTGGATATTTGAATGCGGCAGTGGAGATGCTTGGTGAATTCCTTCCTCCGAAGCAACTCGCAGTCTACACACAAGGCACCAACTCACCTCGCCAAGACCTCCGCACCTCGCCATCAGGACTTAAGCCACTGTTTGAGGATGGGCGTCTTGTGGTGATGGCAAACCAATATTCGGCATCAGCATCAGAAATAACCTCAGGTGCCATCCAGGACTGGGACCGCGGTCTTGTGGTGGGAAGGCGCACATTCGGAAAAGGACTTGTGCAGCGACCCATCCCGTTCCCCGATGGATCTATGATGCGACTGACAGTAGCACATTATTATACCCCTACCGGACGTGATATACAGAAACCTTACCAGAAAGGTGACCAGAAAGCATACCAGGAGGATATCCTTATCAGATACAACAGTGGTGAGCTTATGCATGAGGATTCTATCAGATATGTCGACTCCCTGAAAGTGCATACCCTGAAACTGCACCGACCAATCTATGGCGGCGGTGGCATCTATCCTGATAAGTTTGTTGGTCTTGACACCACTGAATACACAAAATATTACCGCAATGTCATGGCAAAGGGTCTGTTAAACAGATTCGCCATCTCCTACGTTGATAACCATCGCAAGGAAATCAAGGATAAATATAAAGACGACACAGAATTCGTAAAAAGTTTTGAAGTGACGCCGGATATGCTGTCATCCCTATATGAAATGGCAACAGCCGATGGAGTGGAATTCAATCAGGAGGAGGCTATCACAAGCCAGCCACTCTTCTCAATGATTCTGAAGGGTTTGATCGGCAGGGATATCTACGATAATTCCACATATTTCAAAGTCTATAATCTCCATGACCCAATCTTCAAGAAGGCTTACAGGCTGATAAACTCTGACGAATACGACCAACTTCTCTCCGCTCCAAAATAACACTCCCTCTCTCCTCGCCCCTCTACTCTCTACTCTCTATTCTATACCATCTACTCTCCTCTCTAACAATCACAAACAAACCCAAAACATGAAACACGCTGCATTCCCGTCTATTCTGTTCTCCTCGTTAGTTTTTGCAGGCAGTTGTCTGTCAGCAAATGCACAGACAGCCGACCTCGTCATCTCCGCAATTGAATCAGAAATCTCTGCAGAAGATACCATCACAACACTTCTGCCCACAATAGATCCTTCTAAATTTAAGGTGAGAAGTGTGCCGGAAATCTTGCAGTCGATAGACGTGCCAAGATACTATCCCCGACCTGTAAACATGATGGCAGGACCATGGGTTTTCCATCGTTACCAGACACTCTCCCACTACACTCCCACGATTCCAGCTATACCTACAATTGTGCCCGGGATGGAAGTGATGACCAATGACTCAACGCTCGCCATTCTCAACAATCCATATCATGAGATCATGGACATTATGGATTTCTCAGAGGAAGAGCCGGTGCAAGAGCCCGAAAAGGAGGCATGGAAACCGGATCCACCAAAATCTATAGATATCTTAGGAGATGCCATCCCTGATTGGTTGAAAAACGCCAGAAATTCTTATAAGATGCAACAAGACATGATGTATGAGATGATGGTGGAGCAACCAACCAACCTTGAATATGCTTATTGGTCATTGCCAGTGCCACCTAAATTGAATCCCGATGATGACTCATTCTTAGGAGTAATCAGAAGATTTGGTAAGGCTGATGTTGATGCCGGGAAGGCAATTCTTCCGCAAGAGGAATGGGATAAGATTCACTGGCTTCACTCTGTAGGTGGTGCTTTGCAGTTCTCCCAGGCTTATGTATCCAAAAACTGGTATCAGGGTGGTAATAATCATCTCGCGTTGCTCTTCAACTTCAACTGGAACGTTGACTTGAATCAGGTTTTTCATCCCAAGTTGTTGTTCCAGAGTGCATTCACATATAAGCTTGGACTCAACTCCACACCGCAGGATGAGGTGCACGCCTATTCAATTTCGGAAGACCTCCTTCAATATAATCTAAACACCGGTTGGAAGGCATTTCATAATTGGTATTACTCACTCAATATGCTCTTCAAGACCCAGATTCTGAGGAATTATGAGCAGAACTCAATGGTGAGGAAGGCTTCATTCCTGTCTCCCGGCGACTTCAACCTCGGTCTTGGTATGGCTTATTCCCACCAAAACCAAAAAAAAACATTCCAATTCACAGCCACCATATCTCCCCTCTCTTACAACCTGAAGACCTGCATTACTGACAAGATAGACCACGAGCAATTCAACATCAAGCCTTACAGGAAGACAAGGAGCGAGATCGGTAGCAACGCGGAGTTTAACATGACATGGCAGATTGCCTCCAACATCAGTTATAAGAGCCGTGTGTTCCTATTCACAGACTACAGTTATTTCCTTTCTGATTGGGAAAACACCCTGTCGTTTAACATCAACAAGTATCTCTCAACACAAATTTACGTGCACCTTCGCTACGACTCCTCTTCAGAGAAAGATATCGACTGGCGCTATTTCATGATGCGTGAGATCTTGAGTTTCGGACTCTCTTATTCCTGGTCGACGAAATAGGTGTTAGGCGTTAGGTATTAGGCGTTATATGTTAGAGATGAGGATATTTGGTGTCATAATGCTTTTTATAAGTGCGCTTCCTGGCATTGCCCAGGAAGTGCGGGCATATGACATCGACAGAGCCATGGAGATCTGTTCCTCTCTACCCCTTGACAATCTTGAGGGAGTATGGCTCTATCCGGAAGACAAGGTTACGGTGCTCATTCTGCGCAAAGAGAATGTAACGGCTTCTCTTCCTACATATGAGATATCAGTTGTTGAGAGTGACGACACCAGCCTACTTCCCGGCGAGGTGATAGGGAGTATTGAGTCAACGGCAGAATCTGCGAAATACATGATAACACTTTTCACAGAACGTTACGGCAACATCCTTCAAAAATCCAATTCTTGCACAGCCTCACTTTCCAACAACACGGATGCCCTCATTCTGAAGGGGAACAAGAACAAGAAACTGAAACTTCGACTCAATCTAAATGTAACCCGGCTGCTTCCCAATTTCTGGAGATTTGTGCGTATCAGCACAAACACCGGGAGCAGTTCCACCTCTAACGAGGCGCCGGTTGGAATGATTAAGATTTATCCCTCTTACGATGGCAACGGATCCTCCCGCCGACAACCAAGGTACTTGTAAATGGAAAATGAAAAATGAGAATTGAAAAATGAGAATGGGATGTCGTGTAAAGAGATGTTTGTGTTTTATAAGTCTTATAGGATTCATAGGGCTTATTGGCACGTATGATATTGAGGCTAAGAAGATTAAGCAGTCGCTTAAGGTTACTAAAGAGAAAACCTCCACAAGCAAAACATCTTCCACCAAAACGATAGGACAATCAGATCAGAAGCAACTTCCAGCAGATAAAAACACTTACGTAACTCTCAAGAATGGAGGTCAGGTGGAGTTCTGTCCAGACTCCATATCCTTCTCAGGGTATGAGAAGGAAGCGAGTTCCAGTGTAGAGACACTGCTCATAACAAACGCCGGCAATGTAGCCATCACCGGCGTAAAAATCAAAATCATCTATAAAGACCTAAAGGACAGGATGCTCCATTCCCGCACTGTCACACAGTCATGTTACATTCCGCCCTTTGAGACACGCAAGATTGACATCCAGTCTTGGGACAAGCAGAAATCTTATTTCTACTATCTTGGCAACGAACCGAAGAAAGTAGCAATCCCATATAAGGTGGAGATTGTCCCTCTGGCGTATTTCACTTATTCGTCATAATCTCAAGCACAAGACGGTCAGTCTCACGCATTGCCTCCCTGCCGATTGAGGTGAGATTATGAATGGATTTGTCGACATCATCGCTGATGATTCCCTCAGCCTCCGTGACACATTTCCCATTCATGGCAAGCATGGCGGAAAGCAATGCAGTAGAGACACCAGAAGATATCTTCAAAGAACATGAGGGTTTGGCACCGTCGCAAATCATCCCAGTGATGTTGGCAATCATATTCTTGACAGCAGAACAGATTTCATCATAGCCACCTCCCATAAGATAGCATATTCCGCTGGATGCCCCGGTTGAAGCCACCACACAACCGCAGAGTGCAGACAGACGTCCAAGACTCTGCTTGATATAGATACTTGTGAGATGGCTTAGGGTCAACGCCCTTGTCAACTGCTCTTCATTTGCCTTAATATCCTCAGCATAACTAACCACCGGCATTGTGGCACAAATTCCCTGGTTACCGCTGCCTGAATTTGACATCACGGCAATCTGGGCACCACCCATTCGGGCATCGCAAGCTGCGGAGGTGTTGAAGATTATATGCTCCAAGGGAGAGTCTCCGAAAAGACCTATGCCGTTTCTCTTCATTGTGAGTCCGAGGGAATGCCCATATTCGCCATGCAAGGCGAGTTCCGCCGCTGCCTTATTCAGTCGCTTTGCCTCAAGGATGAAGGATATCTCTTCCAACGGCATAGTGGTGGCAAAATCATAGACCATCCGCATATTCAACTCAGGGTCTTTTGCCTCGTCAGAGTTGTCTGCATTTGACTCAGCGGATTTCTCCTCCAATATTACCTTTCCATCATTCTCCAAATATACAAAATTGGTGTGGGCACGTGAAATCACCGCAACCGTCTTTCTTCCATCCTTGCCTATGGCGGTGACATGGATATGGAGATTGGAAGGGGCATTATCAAACAGTTTTATCGAGATACGATTCTCAGCGATATATTTCTTACCGAGTTCAACACTATCGGCATTAACATCACGAAGCACCTCAAGGCCGTATTCCGATTTTCCAACCAAGGCTCCGAGAGCCACAGCAATCGGAAGACCGATCATTCCGGCACCCGGTATACCGACACCCATCGCGTTCTTCAGGATGTTTCCACTAAGGCGCAATTCCAATCTGTCAGGCACCTCGCCCAACATCTCTGTGGCCTTTGCCACACATAAAGACACAGCCGCCGGTTCGGTACACCCCAAAGCGGGGACCACCTCTCTCTTTATCAGGGCAATAATGTCTTCCGTCAATTTCTTTTCAAGCATTTCTATGGTGATTAGATTTTTTCTTAAACCATTACCCCAACCCTAACCTGTAACCCCTAACCTGTAACCTTTAACCTATTACAGCGGCAACCTGTTACGGTTCATGCTCTCCACCTTCTTGTTGGTCCAGCATTTGCGGCAGACAGCCATATATCTGTCATTACCACCAATCTCAACCTGCTGACCCTCTGTTATGATGTCGCCATTACTGTCGATACGCGCGTTGACAATGGTCTTACGTCCACATGAGCAGGTAGACTTCACCTCCTCTATAGAGTCAGCGATTTCAAAAAGGCGCCGCGAGCCTTCAAAAAGATGTGTCTGGAAGTCAGTGCGAAGTCCATAACATATCACATTGCAGCCATAGTCATCCACCACCCGCGCCAATTGGTCAACTTGCTCAGGACTAAGGAACTGAGCCTCATCCACGAGTATCCACCCGGGAATCATTCCTCCCTCATCGAGCATACGCGTGAGTATCTCATAAAGGTTTGAATCCTGATATATCCATTTGCATTCCCTCTCAATACCAATCCTACTGCGTATGACATTCTTCGACTCTCGGGTGTCGGTCACAGGTTTGAAGCAGAGGTATGCCATACCCCGCTCCTCCAAGTTGTAGGCAGTAGTCAGCAACAGGGCCGTTTTTGCCGACCCCATAGTTCCGTAGCGGAAATATAACTTACCGATTCGTTTCATTTCAAAAAACTAGCATATGGCCATCGAAATCCGACAGCGATTCTTTTATTTTGGGCGTAAAGATAACATCTTTTTGCACAATTACCAAAACCATTTTATAGTCAAATTCGAACAATTCTATGAATCAAAATGTTATAAAGATAAATAAATCATAAATCTATATCTAACTGCCGCATTCCAATCCTCGTGGCATAAAGACAACAAGGAGGCACTTTTATGAACATCCCGAATATACTATCAGTCGATCCCGGTCAATACACACTTGGCACCCTGCATAAGGACATAGCAGGAAAGATTTTACGCAATGCTGGAATCACACGCGACAACGAACCTTCTCATTCCAAATATATGCTCAATCTTATATCTGTGTCGGCAGCCCCGGGCAGATTACGTTATGGATTTTGCATATTGATGTTCCGACTTATGTTTGCCGCGATACTGATTATGTCCGGAAGTTTCATTCTTTCAGGGGAGATTAATACTCCAACCACCCTCCTGCCGGCTAATGTATTTGCCATCACTGAGATTACGATTGGCTCCATGCTGGCATTAGGCTTCCTCTCAAGAGGAGCGATGATAGCATCATTCCTTTGTTTCGGAGCGATAGCCATTACCAAGATTACAGCCGGAATCTTCAGCGTCTCCTCTCTTATGATGTGTATGTCGTCGTTTTTCTTCCTTATCCTTGGAAGCGGGAAATTGTCATGCGATTTCCTAATCCGTAAAGCGATTATCCTGCATAATCGTCGTCGCCGCCGCCGCCTTGTTGCTCAACGCATGTCTTACCGCGCCTACCGCGTCAGCAATCTGTAAGAGTCCATATCACACAAGATAAAAATTAGGTGGGTCACCTCACTGAGATGACCCACCTAATTTTTCTTATTGTTATGCATCATGAATGATGCATATGCTACGCATTGTGGGGCTGAACGTTGATAAACTTACGTCCTTCCTTACCTGTTGTGAACACCACCACGCCGTCGATGAGGGCGAAGAGAGTGTGGTCACGACCCATGCCTACATTGAGACCGGGATGGTGCTGAGTGCCACGCTGACGTTTGAGGATGTTGCCAGCCTTGCAGTTTGACCCACCATAGATTTTCACACCAAGTCGTTTGCTTTCTGATTCGCGGCCGTTCTTAGAACTACCGACACCTTTTTTATGTGCCATATCTGATGAGTTGCTTGATTATTTTTCAATAGATTTTACCAACACTTTGGAGAACTGCTGACGGTGACCGTTTTTGCGACGATAACCTTTGCGACGTTTTTTCTTGAAAACGATAACTTTCTCTCCTTTTACGAGGGGCACGAGCACCTCGCAATTTACTTTAGCGCCTTCCACGGCAGGCACTCCGACTTTCACGTCGCCGTCGGCATCAAGAAGAAGAACCTTGTCGAAAGAGACTGCGTCGCCCTCTTTCACGTCTTCGCCGAGGTGGTGGACATAGAGGAACTTGCCCTCTTCAGCCTTAAACTGCTGTCCTTTAATTTCTACGATAGCGTACATTTAATGTTATTGTTTGATATTCAATCAAGTCCGTTGGGCGGAGAGCCTACTTGCCCTCTCTTTTCGAGCCATGGCGGAATTCGCGACCACAAAATTACAAAAGATTTGCCACGTGTGCAAATCTTTTTGTAATTATTTAGAAATTTAGAAGTTTTTGAGCTTACATTTCAGGAGTCACAGCTCATTATTTCAGCGTGCATCATATAGTCTTTTAGGCTGCAACATTGCCGCCAATTAAAAAACATTTGAAATCCTTTTAATGTTTCACAAGAATGTTTTGTGTTCATAAAAAGCAGTCTAATTTTGATAAAAAATCATAAAATGACAAAAAGAGATAATAAAGTGTTATCTCCGCAAGCAGATTTATATTAATTTTGCATCATAAGATGTTCCCGCGATTGCCTTTGAGGCATTCCTCAATTTTAATTCATTTAAACTAACCCAATATGAAGAAATCCCTCCTGATTGCACTCAGCATTATGGCAGCCTCTACGATGTGTGCCGTGGCTGAAGACGTGCATATCTCAACCCCCAACACATCCCTTGTGGTTGACGCCACTGTGGGGAGTCCACTTAAATTTAAGTACTATGGCAACGCCCTGAATGCCTCTGATCTCGCTATTCTTGGCGACGCCACACACAATGCATATCCCGTCTATGGGCTTTGGCCTCAGAGTGAGTCAGCCTTCAGCGCAAAGCATGCCGATGGCAACATGACACTCGACATGAACGTCACAGGTGTCACCTCCAAGAAAGAAGACAACGGCGCAACCGTCACCACCATCACCATGACCGACAAGGTGTATCCTTTCACAATCGATGTGAACTACCGCACATATCCCAACGATGACGTAATCGAGACATGGGTTGAGGCGACACATGATGAAAAGGGCACTGTGAATCTCTCACGATTCATGTCAGGCTACCTGCCTATTCGCCGCAACGACGTGCATGTGTCGCAGCTTTACGGCTCATGGGCAAATGAGGGTAAGGTTGAGGAGGCTCCCCTCCCCCACAATCTTAAGGTCATAAAGAATAAGGATGGCGTGCGCAACTCCCACACTTCCCACGCCGAGGTGATGATCTCACTCGACGGCAAGGGCCAGGAAGACCATGGAAGAGTGATTGGCGCAGCCCTCTGCTATGGAGGCAACTACAAACTGATGTTTGACACCGACGACAGCGACTATCATCATTTCTTTGCAGGAATCAATGAAGAAAACTCGTCATATAATCTGAAAAAGGGTGAAAGATTTGTCACCCCGCCTCTCGCACTAACTTACTCCGAGGAGGGTCTTGGCGGCGTGAGCCGTAACTTCCACAAGTGGGGGCGCGACTACCGTCTCGCCCACGGCAACCAACCGCGCAAGATTCTCCTCAACAGCTGGGAAGGCGTCTATTTCGACATCAACGAGCAGGGGATGCAAGACATGATGACCGACATTGCCAACATGGGCGGCGAGCTCTTCGTGATGGACGACGGATGGTTTGGAGTGAAATATCCGCGCAACAACGACTCTACATCGCTTGGCGACTGGAGCGTAGACACCAACAAGCTTCAGAACGGAATCAAGGGACTATGCCAGGCAGCGGAAGACCGTGGCATCAAGTTCGGCATATGGATTGAGCCGGAGATGACCAACTCAATCTCCGAACTTTATGAGAAGCATCCGGAATATATTGTAAAGGCTCCCAAGCGTGACGCAGTGGAGGGACGTGGTGGCACACAGCTGGTGCTTGACCTTGCCAACCCCAAGGTGCAGGATTTGGTATTCAATGTGGTTGACACCCTGATGACAAATTATCCCCAGATTGACTACATCAAGTGGGATGCCAACGCCCCAATCATGAACCACGGCTCGCAATATCAGACCGCCGACAACCAGAGCCATCTCTACATAGACTATCACAAGGGTCTTGAGGCAACCCTCCAAAGGATACGTGCAAAATATCCCAACCTCACAATCCAGGCATGTGCCAGCGGTGGCGGTCGCGCCAACTGGGGAATCCTCCCCTATTTCGATGAGTTCTGGGTGAGCGACAACACAGATGCCCTTCAGAGAATATATATGCAATGGGGCACGAGCTACTTCTTCCCGGCAATCGCCATGGCATCGCATATCTCAGCCTCTCCCAACCATCAGACCAACCGCATCGTGCCGTTGAAATTCCGCACCGACGTGGCCATGAGCGGACGTCTCGGAATGGAGATTCAGCCTAAAGATATGTCAGACGAAGATAAGGAGCAGACACGCAAGGCCATCGAAGACTATAAGAAGGTGCGCGACGTTGTGCAACTCGGCGACCTTTATCGTCTGTTGTCGCCATACGACGGCAAGGGGGCTGCATCACTTATGTATGTCAATCCCCAGAAGGATGATGCCGTATATTTCTGGTGGAAGACAGAGCAGTTTGTCAACCAACAGCTGCCACGCGTCACCATGAACGGTCTTGACCCAGACAAGATGTATGTGGTGACAGAGCTCAACCGCGTAGACAATGAGCCACTGCCTTATGAGGGTAAGGCATATAGCGGACGCTATCTTATGTCGAACGGGCTGGAGATGCCACTAAGCCATAACGTAGACTGGAACAAGCGCAACGACTACGCTTCGCGAGTGTTACGCCTGCAAGCCAAATAACCTTCTAAACCAAAACCTATAACCTTGTAACCTTGTAACCTTGTAACCTATATGAAATACAGATATTGCGGCAAAAGCGGTCTTCAGCTCCCGGAGATTTCCCTCGGGCTGTGGCACAATTTCGGCTACACCACACCTTTCGCCACCCAGGAAGAGATAGTGCTCCACGCCTTTGACAAGGGAGTGACACATATAGACCTCGCCAACAACTATGGACCACCGGCAGGAAGTGCGGAAGAAAATTTCGGCAAGATGATGACCCGCGAGCTGAAAAGTCATCGCGACGAGCTTATCATTTCTTCCAAGGCAGGGCATTATATGTGGCCCGGACCTTACGGTGACCAGACCTCTCGCAAGAACACCTTTGCGAGTCTTCATCAAAGCCTTAAGCGCACCGGCCTGGAGTATTTCGATATCTTCTATAGCCACCGCTACTGTCCGGAGATCCCTTTGGAGGAAACAGTGCAGGCACTCATCGACATTGTGAAACAAGGTAAGGCACTCTATGTGGGACTGTCGAAATATCCTGCCGACCTTGCAGCCAAGGCTTGCGACATGATGGCTGAGCAGCATGTGCATTGCCTCATCTATCAGGACCGCTACAATATGATATGCCGCAAGCCGGAGGCAAACCATGTGGAGGTGCTACGCGAGAAGGGTCTGGGATTCATCGCCTTCTCCCCTCTTGCCCAAGGACTGCTGACCAACCGCTACGTCAACGGCATTCCGGCAGACTCTCGTGTATATAAGGAGGGCGCATTCCTGCACAAGGAAGACATCACAGAAGATTGGATTGCAAAGGCACGCAGGCTCAACGAGATTGCAGAATCCAGAGGACAATCATTGGCAGAAATGTCATTGGCATGGGTGCTTGCAAAAGATTACGTCACAAGCGTAATCGCCGGAGTAAGCTCAATCAAGCAACTCGATGACAATATTGCCGCCACGGAATCAAAGCCATTCACCGCCGATGAGCTCGAAGCCATCGACGCTGTGCCTGGCAATTCGATTCAACGCTGACAATCAAGTTCATCCATAAAAAATCAACGAAGACAAGAGTTTTTCTTGCCTTCGTTGATTTTTTACTCCGATATGAATCTATTCCAAAGGTGTCCGGTCTGGAATACCGGTTGGTGTGCGGCCTGGGATGCCTCTCTCATCCGGAGCCAATGGCAACTCTTTATCAAAGTCGGGCACATCCGTTTTCTTCTTTCTCAATTTATCAAACGGCAATGTGTAGATTACAGAGAATGAGGCTGAGAGAGGAGCATTAGTGCCATAACCGGGGATAAACCACGGTGTGGAGTTAGTGCCATTGGTGCTTTTGAATTTCCTCCTATATCTCACACTCCATCCCATTGAAATCCCTTTCCAAAGATTCACCTTCAAACCAGCCAATATCTCGCCATAGAACGCATGTGCCTTCTGGTCAAGGATTAAGAAATTGTTGGTCTGGTCCCAGTAAGAGGAACTGATTGTGATGTCGGTAATCTCATAGCTGAACGAGGAGAAGCCGCCACGAAGTCCCAAGAAAACCTGATAATCAGGATTGCTCTTGTAGAGGAAATTATAATTTATACCGATCTTACCGTAGATCGACGGTTTTCCCTTATAATGGAAGTTGCCGTCGTCCGGATGATTGTCGGCATATCCTATTCCAAGTTCAACCACTGGTTCAAACCAATTGTGAAGCGAAATGGAAGCCCAGACGTCGAAACTCGCATGCGTCTGACCTGCCAACTGCATAATGCCGTCAAAGAAATTGAAACCGACGCTTGCCGAGTAAAGCAAGGGATAGACCGGTTTTGGGCCAGATGACTTTACCGTGTCGAGCTCTGCAAGGAACAACACCGGCTCATCGAGAGGTTCGCCATGCTTGTCATAATAATGGAGCACCGGCTGGCGCGGTTTTGTAGGGTCATTGTCCACGGGAGTGATGGTCTGGCCATTAGCCGGTAAGGACACAGAGGCGAAGATGGCAACGACAGAAGCTATGATATAGGCAAATCTCTTCATCATTCATCCTCTCCCTCCTCAGAGTCGACTTTGAAATAAATCTTAATGTTCTCACCGTCAACATTGTCTATGACACCGGAAGGACACGTAACGGAATCTATTGCAAAATGGGTGGTCTCAATGGATGTGATTCTGTATTTATAGACAGCACCACAGGCAGCCGAAACAAACCATGGCACAATGTCATAATTGAAAGTAATGGTGTCGCCAATGCGGAAAAAGCCGGTTATGCCGCCAAGATATTTTATGACGTATTGCGTCTTGCCTTGGTCAATGCGGAAAGGGAGATATGTCTCCGTAAGATTCCTGACCGAGTCATGGAGAATGCTGTCGCCGGGAGCGCCGATGCCGTAGATCGACACTGAGTCGAGCGACACCGCCTGCGGTGTCTTCTCCGAGCTATAGAATCCGGCAAGCGGAAGCGAGTTTTTGTTGTCGTAGCATTCGTTGGTGGCACACGAGGCAAACATCAGCAATCCGGCGATTACCGACACACCGAAATAACGGTAAATACTATTAATGACAACAGACGATATCTTCATCAGAATTCTTCAGCTATGAGATAATTATTTCGCTCTGGGGAGTTGCGGGTGATTAGTTCCCCGATAAAACCAGAGAGGAAGAACTGAAGCCCCATAATCATAGCGGCAAGCGACAGGTAGAAATAGACTGAGTTGGTGACATAGAAATAATAACTGTCGCTGTTCATGCTTATTATCTTCAGTATCAGCACCACTATGACGGCAATGAAGCCAATCAGGAACATCAGAGAGCCCAACAATCCGAATATATGCATCGGTTTGACTCCGAATTTCGACTGAAACCAGAGAGTGCCAAGATCAAGATAACCATTGACAAAACGGTCAAGACCAAATTTGGTGTGGCCATACTTGCGTGCCTGGTGATGCACCACCTTCTCGCCGATGTTTTTATATCCGGCATTCTTGGCAAGATAAGGGATGTAGCGGTGCATGTCGCCATACACCTCAATGTGTTTCACCACGACATTGCGGTAAGCCTTGAGTCCACAGTTGAAATCATGCAGATTCTTGATGCCGCTCACCTTGCGGGCAGTGGCATTGAAGAGCTTGGTAGGGATAGTTTTAGAGAGAGGGTCATAGCGTTTTTTCTTCCAACCCGACACGAGGTCATAGCCATCCTCCTTAATCATCCGGTAAAGCTCCGGGATCTCATCAGGGCTGTCTTGAAGGTCGGCATCCATTGTGATGACCACGTCACCCTTTGCACGTCGGAATCCCACATTAAGGGCAGGAGATTTTCCATAGTTGCGTGAGAATGAGACAGCATGTATATTGCTGTTGTCCTTGCTGAGACAGTGGATGACCTCTAGTGAACGGTCGGTAGACCCATCGTCGATAAACAGGATCTCATAAGAGAAATCGTTCTCTTTCATCACGCGCTCAATCCAGGCAGCGAGTTCCGGGAGCGACTCCTCCTCGTTATATAGTGGAATTACTACTGATATGTCCATATCTTTATCCGATTATCACGCGAAATTACGAAAAATATCCCGATTTCTCACAAGTTTTTCCTTTCCTTTTATTCCTACCGACAATAAATGTGGCAAGAAAGAGGGAGAGTATGGAGCCAAAGAAGCAGGTAGACCAACCCATCGTCATGATGAATTCTATACCCGAGGGTAGTATACGCGCATCAATAGCTTCGCGCAGAAGCATTGCCGTGGTTGAATATTGCTCACTCATGGGAGAACTTTCCATCGCATTGATGGCAGTCATGGCGTATTCATATACGAAACCAGGCTCCACGTAGAATATATAGCAAGCAGAGAAGAGCATGCATATGATGGTGCCGAATATGATGGTATATATTCCGCCGAGCCAAAGGGCTGACACTTTAATATATGTCGGTTCGCTTTTTGCTATTTTGTGGAGTATAAACCACATTAGGATGGGAAATCCAATAGCGAGAGGCAGGAGCAGGGCAGTGAGCATCTCATAACGTATGCCCATAAGCATGCACGCCGACATAGCCGTCAGGTACAGTCCCACGGGCAAGCCAGCCTCTGCCGCGTATTTGTATATTGATTTGGTCATTGTTCTTTGGTTGTTGGTTGTCAGTTGTTGGTTGTTGGTGATAACTTCAATATATTGTGACAACTTGATACAAAATACAAAATTAATATAAAATCCGAAATCACGCAAACACAATTTTGCAATTGACACATCAAAAGGTTAAGTTAGACCTAAAAGGATAAAAAGTTTTTGGGGAAAATATCAAAGAATCAAAAAAAAGTTGTAATTTTGCAGTGCTATCAAAAACGACTGAGGAAAAGTGCCGGAGTGGTCGATCGGGACGGTCTCGAAAACCGTTGTACCCTTATGGGTACCCAGGGTTCGAATCCCTGCTTTTCCGCCCACAATACACCTAACTAATATATTGCAATTAGTTAGGTTTAATCTATAAAACCCCTCCGTTAGACGTAATATCAAGACCGGCGGCTTGGACGAGCTGTCGGTTTTTCTTTACAGTCTCAGCAATCATCCATTTGTCACCCACTCTGACAGTTCTGACGCGGCTAAGACTTCTAACCATATCCATTGGCGCGAAATGGTTGGTAAGTTCAGCGGCTTTCATTCTATAGCTCAAGTCATAATACCATTGTAGCGCAATGAGATTTATGAACATCCAGGCTTCAAGAGACTTCTCATCCTGCATATAAGAGTGATCAGCCTCCAGTATGTTCTTGAACGCATCGATTGCCTGCTCGACGTCGCCACGAGTCTTATATGCAAGGTATGCACCCTCAGCATCTTTGTCTGTGACGTTCATAAGTGCTAATGTGCCAAACACCAAGGCTCTTTCACGGTAGCCTTCCATGGTAAATTATTCAAGTTTCTGATTTAGAACCCGACGCATATAATCCTCAGATTCATCACTACGTTTTATGATAGTCCGCAATTATGCCTAAAAATATTTGGTGGAATGGACTGGAATTTAAATTTGCACATATCAATTGACAACGACAATGAAGCTGTTAGAATTCGCATCAAATGAGTTCTGCTACAAGTTCAACCGCCGCTATTTCGGTGAGCGCCTTTTTGATAGGATGCTGGTTGCTCCACCTCATATCCTCCAAGTTTTAAGAGCAGGGTGTATAACAGCAACATAGCGACCTCTTAAGTGCTAATGCGGACTATCATATTTTGAAACAGTATCACACTCTATGATAGTTCCCGATAATCAAGGTGATAAAACAGCCGTTGAAATAATTCTAGCACAAAATAAAGAGCCTTTCTCGCCTGTATTATTCAGGAGGGAAAGGCTCGTTTGGTAGAAGCATTACTATATCCTGATTTTTTCAACTTTTCCTGTTGTTTTCAGAATGTAGATTCCTTTGGGAAGAGAATGAACTTCGTCAAGACTTACTTTATCGAGTATTTTGACTCCTTGTAAATTATAAACTTCGATTGGATATGTTTTGTCATCCGTAACATCTTCGATGGAGGAATGCCCAATGATTTTGTAACGATAGATAACATGGCATGAGAAATCTTGTTCTCCTATGAATTCAGCGGTCAGTGTAGCTGTATGTTCACCTTCAGATCGTTCCAAATGCGGAACAACAATAGAAGCCAATGTGTATCCCGGAATGTTGGAAGTGAAAGCTGGGTGCAAGTCAATTTCATCCGAGAGGAACTCAGTCCTATCCGCCGTAACCAAGGGTTCCCAATGGGGACCTATCCCGTTCCAATTCCTGTTATTTTTATAGATTTCAACATCAGGAACATAAAAAATGGTTTCATCCGGCTGTTTGTCAAATGGAGAAGTAGTAACGGGAGGAGTTGTTGGCAGGATAATGACATGGTTAAAATTGTTGTGACCAAAGCAACCACCCATTTCAACCAACGATTCGGGTAATATTATTGATTCTAATGGTACATAACCAAACGCATAATCGCATATAGTTTTCAGGCTTTTGGGAAGTGAGATTTTCGTTATTTGGCTGCACCCACGGAAAGCGGCTTCTCCAATCTTCTCAACAGAGTTTCCAAACTCAACATCCTTCAAGGTTGCGTTGTCCCAGAACAACTGACCAGGGATATATCGTACATTGTCACCAAAAATGACATGTTCAACCGGGGCCTTACATGCGTCCGCTTTATGATACGGATCAAATGTTTTCTCGGTAGGTTCTATTGCGTTCCAGTAAAGTGTTTTTAACTGTGGACAACCCGTAAATAAATAATAATAGTCAAAATCAATCAGTCCTTCACCAATGGTAATAGATTGCAGGCTGTCACAATATGCAATAGACATACTTCCAAGCGATTTTACATTGTCGGGGATATTTAAACTTTTTAAGCGATGACATTTCTGGACAGCGTTTTCCCCGATAGACTCTAACGAGACTGGAAGATTGAGTTCGATTAAGTTTTGGCATCCGTACAGGAAATAAGGAGGAATGACTTTAACCTTGTCTCCAAATGTTATAGAACGGAGAGAGTCACTAAACAATTTCGATCCAGAATAGCCTGTTTTTGAATCGAGTTCAATAACATTCCATACGACATCTTGAAGACGTGAGCATCCTTTAAATGCATTGCTCCCGATATGACGAACCGATTCAGGAATTGTTATCTTGCATATCAACGTATCACCTTCGAAAATACGATCAGTTATGCCGACCGTGTTCTCGGATACAGTGAATTCATAAGGTCTTTTGATTAGATCCTGATTATAAGGAGGGTTGTATTTGTAAAGTGTTTTATCTATATATATTGTGGAGTTTTGGGACTTTTCCCAATTAGTTCCATTGAACGCATTGTACCCGACAAATTCAATTGATCCCGTTGTGGTAATGTTAGTCAGAGAACCAACTGAATCAAACGACCTATCAGAGATTTCCTTCACTTTGCTTCCGAAATAGAGATTTGTGAGTCCGCTCTCCATGAAAATACCGGTATAACGAAGTATAGGATCCAATACGTCCGCCTTACAATTGACTGAATTCCAATAGACATCACGTAGTGATACACAGCCATTGAAAGATCCTCCACTGATTACCTCAAGTCCTTCAGGCAGACATATTTCCTCCAGACTAGTGCAGCTATAAAAGGAAAAGCCATTGGATTGATAGTTTAACAATGGATCACCTATTCTCTTTAGGGTTTCTGGAAAATTCACCTTTTTAAGTAATGAACATCCAAAGAAAGTGTAATTTCCGATACGGGTAAGACCTTCCGGAAGCGTAACGCTTTCGAGAGCAGGATATTTATAGAATGAGAAGTCTCCAATGGATGTTATTCCATCACAGACGATAACATGTTTAATCTTATCCTTAAGCTCCTGCCATTCCGGATAAGTTTCATAGATGCTGAACGGAGCCCCATGGTTTGTTGTCGGACCAGAGCCGGAGATTGTCAGCGTGTTTCCCTCAAAAATCCATGTGGCGAGTTCGCCACATGAACCGGATTGAGTTTCAGCAAAAAGCTGGAATCCGGATAAAAGGGAAAAAAGAGTGAAATAAATTCTTTTTTTCATTGTAGAACAATAGCATTATTTATAAAATAGGGATATTCAGAAAATAACCAACTGATTATTTGTCAGTATCATAGATATTTTGCAGCACCTCAATGCATTGTAATCACAACATATCTTTAGTGCATTTATAAAGTCTCCGATAGTGGTCTTTATCCTTACTCCTAATTTTGAAGTGTATGTATGCCACATAAAAAAATTTTTCAGTGGTGTCCAAAGTCCAACAAGAAGTGTAATATCTCCCAGTATCTTCATATTTTTGCAATTTCGCATTCATTTCCTCAATCGTTCCCATTTCAGTGTGGTCAAGACCGTCATAATCTCTTGCAGGTCTTAAGGGAAACATCCATTTTGAGAATATATCAACCTCTCTTTTGTCAATAAATTCAGACTTTTGTTTCACACAATACTTGTTTCTCAAAATAATACTCATTAAATAATCAAAATCGAGACATTGACATATCTCTGTGTCAAAGTTCACTTCGGGATCAATGAGACAGTTTGCAAGATTCATAATTCTTATAATTTGCATGCCGCAGGATCCCCTCTGTGGCATCTAAAGTAATGATACAAAAAAAGCGCAGGATCCGTACTTTTGCTCGTCCTGCTGCTAAAGGCCTTCGCATTGCCCGAAATAGTGGAACGAGCAATGCAGAGCCTACGCCGTATGATTATACACCCGAGTGGACACACTGAATTATAGTATAATCCCCTTTGATATTTATTCATACCCATATAGACATCTACCATTGCTTTATCCTTGACTATTTCTAACGAAGTTGCGAAGTTCTTAGCAGCCAAGAAGAAAACGTAAGTAAACGCTTCTCATTATGTTAATGATCTCCCACGTTCCGACACCTAAAGATGTCATTCGGCGTAAGGTCGTTGCAAAGTTATAAATAATTTCGCATTAGGCAAAATAATAAGAGATTTTTTTGATTATTAAAAAATGATAAATTTAAGTCAAAATTTTAATTAAAACTTTCACAATGTGTGAGACTATATAAAAAGTGGTCAAGAAGC
>CAZRUR010000031.1:0-25895 GCA_964603335.1 uncultured Sangeribacter sp.
TGATTGACGTGGTACGCACATTCGAGACACGCCGCCCCAATGTGCCGATGCGTGTGGACCACGCTCCCCTCATGCTCGGCGACGAGAAAATGGGCTACAACGCTGGATACTCATTCCATGGCCGCATGCTCGCCCTTGGAATGGTCTCCGGAATAATGGCCACTGTTAATTCTGAGTTATAATACAAACAAACGTAAATATTTTTTGAACGTTGCATATGCCTACGATTTTGTAACATATAGTTGTAACTTATTATTTTAAAGAATAATTTTGCCCTCATAAATAGTAAGCACATGCCAACCGGCTATAAACTATAATCGATACCATAATGAAAAAAATAGTCTTTATATTGACTCTACTCTGTACGTTGACAGCAAACGCGGCAGACCGGTTTGTAGACTTCCAGAATGGAAGCAAGAATTTTGCTGTGGCTGCCAATGGTAAAGTGCTTGACATCGTATGCGATTCTCAGGAAGATGAAGGGGTCATGATGGCTCTTGAGAGTCTGCAGAATGATTTCCAGAATGTAACCGGCATCAAACCACGCCTGGTGAATGAGACTGTCATACAGTGCATAATAGTTGGCAGCCCAAAGTCTGAATTGGTGCAGCAAATAATAAAATCAGGTAAAATATCTAAGAAAGAGATTGAAGGTAAGAATGAGAAATACCTGCTTCAGGTAGTTGAAAAGCCAGTGGCAGGTGTGGATCGCGCTTTAGTTATTGCTGGAAGCGACAAACGAGGCACCATCTATGGCATCTATGAGTTGTCACGCCAGATGGGAGTCTCACCATGGTATTGGTGGGCAGATGTTCCTACTGAGCATCATGACAACGTGTCTATCCTTCCCGGCACGTATACTGATGGAGAGCCAAAAGTAGCATATCGCGGCATCTTCATCAATGATGAGTGGCCCTCTTTCGGCAACTGGGCTGTAGAACATTTTGGTGGCATCAACTCCAAATGCTATGAGAAAGTGTTTGAGTTGCTTCTTCGTCTGAAGGGTAACTATATGTGGCCTGCTATGTGGGGAAGTGCCTTCTATGATGATGATGAGCAGAATGGTCATCTTGCCCATAAGATGGGGGTCATTATGGGCACATCTCACCATGAGCCGATGGCCCTTGCCCAACAAGACTGGAAGCGTCGCGGCACAGGAGAATGGAATTATGTAAGGAATGAGGAGGGTATGAAGAAATTCTGGACCTCAGGTATGGAGCGTGCAAAAGATTGGGAGACTCTTGTGACAATCGGAATGCGTGGTGATGGTGACGAGGCTATGGAAGGCACCGGCAATATCGCACTTATGGAAAAGATTATTGCCGACCAGCGAGACATCATCGAGAACACTACCGGGAAGCCGGCTCATGAGACTCCTCAGGTATGGGCTCTTTATAAGGAGGTGCAGGACTATTATGACCAAGGTATGAAAGTGCCTGATGATGTTATTCTCCTACTCTGCGACGACAACTGGGGGAATGTACGTAAACTTCCTGAATTGGGAAGCACCCACCATAAGGGTGGCTATGGAATGTATTACCATGTGGATTATGTTGGAGGTCCCCGCAATTCCAAATGGATTAATATCAGTCCGATACCCCGCATTTGGGAACAGATGAACCTCACTTATCAATATGGTGTTGACAAGATTTGGATTCTTAACGTAGGTGATATTAAACCGATGGAGTATCCCATTACATTCTTCCTTGATATGGCATGGAATCCGGAACAGTTTAACTCCCAAAACCTTATCGACCACTCTGTTGAGTTCTGCCGCTCAGTGTTTGGTGAGCAGTATGCAGATGAGGCAGCTCGTCAGTTGCGTACATATGCCAAGTTCAACCGACGTGTCACACCAGAACTTCTCAACAAATCAACATATTCTATAGCAAACTATAACGAGTGGGAGCGTGTGGTTGGTGAATATAATCAGTTGGCACTTGACACAAAGACATTGGGTGAGAAACTTCCGGAGAATCTTCAGGACGCATGGTTTCAACTTCTCGGATATCCAATCACAGCCTGTTCCAATCTCTACGATATGTATTATGCCCAAGCTATGAACCAGCGCCTTGCCAAGAAGAAAGATCCAATGGCAAACGCATGGGCAGTGCGTGTCGAGGAATGTTTCCAAAAGGATGCTGACCTTGCAAAGCAATATCATTCACTCAACGGAGGGAAATGGAATCATATGATGGATGAGGTGTATATCGGCTACAAGTCTTGGCAGGCTCCGGAAAAGAAAGTTATGCCGGAAGTCAAGCGTGTTGACGGAACGCCTTCCGGTGCAATTACATTACCTACCCCGGCATATGCCACCTATAATCAGCCAAAGTCGGCGCCTTCTTTCGTTGCCAATGATGGGTATGTAAGTATCGAGGCAGAACATTTCACTCGTAAGACTGATGGTAAGGATGCCCAATGGACAATAATCCCGGAAATGGGGAGAACACTCTCCGCAATCACTCCGCAACCTGTGACAGCTTCAGTGGAAGGTATGGCTCTTGAATATGATATGGAGATTCCTGATGATGCAAATGCACGGGTAACCTTGCGTTTCTCACCGACTCTTAACTTCAATGGCACTGGACTCCGTTATGCAGTCAGCTTTGATGGAGAAGAGGAACAGGTGGTAAACATCAATGGTGACTTTGACGGAGAGACTGGTAATTCATGGCATCGCGAACATGTGATCGATTGTCAGACCATCCATGCTCTCAAAGGTGGTAAGCACACCTTAAGAGTGCGGCCTCTTGACAACGCACTGGTGCTTCAGAAAATTCTCGTCAATCTGGGCGGAATGCACAAGAGTTATCTTGGCCCGGAAGAGACTATGAAAATATAATAATAACACAATACTTTAAAAATCTATTAATTATGAAGAGATTTGCTTTAATTGTCGCTTTCATTGCCACATTCGCAATGACTGCATTCTCTCAGACTCCATGGAAAATCGTTGACATGGAAATGGTAAACAAACATGGTGGCAACTGCGAATATGACGATGAGACCTGCACAGCCACATTCACCGGTCCGTCAGACCGATGGTTTGATCTTCCTGAAGTGAGTGGAGACCTCTGGGAACATTCTCAGCTCAACATGAACATCCTCAAGAGCGATGTCATTCTAAGAATTCACATCCGCTATAAGGATGAGGATGGCAACATGAAGCAGACCGATGGCATCACACTCTACGGTCAGATGGGGAAATCTATCGACAAGCAGAAACTTATCAAGGTTGACCTCAAGGATAAGGGTAAGGTGAAGGAGGAAATCCTTAGAAATGTCGCTGCTATCCGTATAGCCATGGCAAAGGCCTGTGGAGGTGAGGAAGAGCCTTGGGAGGTTCAGTTTGGTGAGGTGGCAATCTATTGATAGCAATCTCAGAATCAGAGAATAATGAAATGTTATATTCCCAATTGCGTTTGAAAATCAATATTAGTTCATGGTAAGGTCTGCCCCTGTGTCTGGGACAGACCTATTTTAATGGAAAATGGAAAATGGAAAATGAAATATTTTTACATTTTTAATTCTACCTTTTTAATTTTTGAGCATTTTTTCTTAACTTTACGCCAAATATAATACTTTATGAACAGATCCTTTCCTAAACTAAGATTTTTAATAATCTTAACGCTAATACTGTCATTGACTCAAATTGCGAAGGCAACGCAGACAAGATTCCATGATGCCTCTGAGCTTTCATCGAATCTAATAACCAGTGTTGCGCAAGATTCTGTTGGTTATATTTGGATAGGAACTGAATATGGCCTGAACAAGTTTGATGGCAACAATTTTACTCACTATTTCAATGATGACACAGACGCGACTTCTCTGTTTGCCAACATCATAAGGAAGTTAATGGTTGATAGGAAAGGCAATCTTTGGGTTGTTACAAACCAAGGAGTGCAACGATACAATCACGAGAGCGATTCGTTTGTGACTGTAGCCTATGGTGATCGTCCTACTATGGATGTAAACGATATTTTGGAGACACCCGATGGTGAAATCTGGACAATAGGTCCTAATGAAGGGATATTTTCTGTTAATGAAGACAGTATGACTGCATCACCGATTGAGGCGATAAATAGTAGATTGAAGAAGCCAAAAGAGGCTGACAACATGTTTCTTGACCATAAAGGAAGGCTATGGGTAGGATATCAAAACAGAGGGCTCCAGATGATTTACACCCATTCTGACAATACACGCATATATGAGACATCTGATTTGGGAGGTGGAAAAAGAACTTTAGGAATAAAGGAAATAGAAGGAGTGCTATATGCTGTGTCTTATTGCAACGTGCTTCGGCTTGACGAGCCAAGTCTTGATTTCCAGCCTGTAATAACGTTCCCTCAAAGTTATTCAGTTGATAAGGTATTCACTGACAATAATGGGGATATTCTTATTGGAACGACAGCAACAGGCCTTTGGCGTGCGAATCTTGATAAAAAAACATTGGAGTCTGTTGATGTTGGAAACAAAGGAAATGGCACCTCCAGAATGGAGAAAATCTATTCATATCTTCAGGATAAGAGTGGCAATGAATGGATAGGTTCATATCAAAAGGGCTTATGGTTCAAGTCTTTCTTGGCTGATGCCTTCAACTATCTTCCATTAAGTAAAATAGATGGCGACAATGGTAATGTTTTGAGGTCGATATTTGCCGATGGGGAAGGACATGTGTTTGTCAGTCAGGAATTAGGTGGGGCACGAGAATTTGATACGTCCGGCAAATTAGTTCATCATTGGCTTAAGGGAAAGACAGTGATGGATATGTATCAGGATTCAGATGGAATTATATGGGCTGGTACTTTCCGCGACGGTGTGTATCGACTCAATCCAAATGATGGAAGCGAGGAGAAAATTGTTTCCACCTCCGACCAACGCATATCTTCTATAACACAAGATAAACAGGGAAACATATATGCCGGTGTTTTCAGTAAGGGAATCAGGTCTTTTTCTTCCGATGGTGAATCTGAAAGACTCTTAGGCAAGGGAGAAATAAAGCTTTACAACCCCTATATAAACATCCTTTTCGCAGATAAGGAAGGTAAGATTTGGATAGGACACTATTACGGCATTGATTTATATGATCCATCCGTCGACAGTTTGGTTGAAATCGATGTTGAACCCAGTTTGCGCAATGCAATTGTCTATGCAATAGCACAGGCTGAAAATGGGGATTTATATATCGGTTCCAATAAGGGTCTGTTTATTTACTCGACAGAAGGGAGATGGGAAAGAATATCCACCAAAAACGGTTTGCCTGATGATATGGTTTGTGGAGTGGTGATAACGGATGATAATGAGGTATGGGTCAGCACCTTCCGTGGACTTGCAAGGATTGATTCAAAAGGAGAGACGACACGTTTCTATCTTGGAAATGGTCTTGAAGACCATACCTATAGGCGTGGGGCATTTGCATATTCGTCGATAGGCGATGTGATTATGGGAAATCTCAATGGCATCACATATTTTAATCCCAAGGAGATTAGCTCAAATACATTTGACAGGGGATTGGCGCTCACAGGAATACGTCTCGGGAATTTGGATGTAAACTCAGAGACTCTTTCTGGAGGTAAGAAAATCCTTGGCAAGCCTCTTGAGCAGACAGATAAAATTAGAGTGTCTTATCTCGACAACACGTTCAGCCTTCGCTTTTCCCCTCTGGATTTCCGTGACAACAAAAATATGTATTATGAATATCGGTTTGACAATGAGCCTTCTGATATATGGCATCGCACTGATGAGGGAAACAATGAGATATTCCTGACCCAGCTTGCGCCGGGGAAGCATAACCTCTCGGTAAGGGCTTATGATAATGGTGTGTTTTCTCCAATAAAGACCATTCAGATAGATGTCACGCCACCGTGGTATCGTTCGTGGTGGGCATATATTGTTTATGCAATTATAATAGTCGGAATTGGTGTGCTTCTATGGCTATACTATAGAAGCAAACGACAGACGGAGATGAATGAGGAGCGTATCCGTTTCTTTGTTGACATAAGTCATGAGATACGTTCACCACTGACACTAATAAAGGGCCCACTTGATAAATTGTTGAAGAACAAGCATTATGACCCCACTACAATTAAAGCTCTCCGGAATATGGAGCGCAACACTGACCGATTGCTTACTTTGGCAAACCAGATATTAAGCATTCGTAAGCTGGAGAAAAGTCAGATAGAACTCCGTTACTCAGAAACCAATTTTGGTGAATTTGTTGAGAATATCTGCAAGGCGTATGAGCTTAAGATTGATCAGCAGAATGAGACTCTGACTTTTAAGAACGAGGCTCCTGATCTTATGGTATGGATTGACCGTGACCACTTTGATAAGGTCGTGGCTAACCTCTTGGGGAATGCAATCAAATATGTGGGTGAAGGAGGAAACATACAGGTAACGGTGAGAAGAACTGCCGATGGAAAGGCTCAGCTTGTTGTTGGCGATAACGGACCAGGAATTGATGAAGAAAATCTCAAACGAGTTTTCGAACGTTTTTATCAGGCTTCGGCGCGGCCTGCTTCCGGCATGTTGAGTTATGGCATTGGTCTGAATCTTGCTCAGAAGCTTGTCAGCATGCATGGGGGCGAGATCATAGGTCGTAATAAGGAAACCGAAAAGGGCTCAGAGTTTATCGTGACACTTCCGATTGGGAAAGGTCATCTGCCGGCAGACGCCTCATTTGTCGAGAATGCTGTTCCTGTGTCTGCACATTCAAACGAAGATAAGAAATCTATAGAAGAGAATAAGCCGGCAGAAGAAAAACGTACTCGTATACGCAAGAAGACAACATATCAGGTTGCAGTTGTTGATGATGAGGAGGAAATCAGAAATTATCTTGCCACTGAGTTGGGTGAGACTTATCGCGTCTTGACATATCCTGATGGGCAAAAGGCTCTTGAAGGGATAGTAGATAATTTGCCGGATTTGGTCATAAGCGATGTGATGATGCCGGGAATGGACGGCTTGGAACTCTTGAAGCGTCTCAAAGAGAATACCAAAACCAGTCATATACCTGTAATCCTGCTCTCAAACAAAACCGAACATCCTGCCCGACTTAAAGGTTTTGGACAAGGAGCCGATGCTTATGTCGACAAACCTTTCAATTTTGAGGAGCTTGAAGCGCGAGCTGCTTCGCTTATAGCAAACCGGTTGAGAGTGAAAGGTAAGTTTTCTGGAGTGCAGGAGCAGCAGGAAAATGTCAAGAAAGTGGAACTTAAGGGCAATGATGCTGCGCTTATGGATAAGATTATCAAGAACATCAACCAGCGTCTTGACGACAGTGATTTTAATGTTGAGGCACTTGCTGATGCTGTGGGATTAAGCCGTGTGCAACTTCACCGCCGGGTGAAGGAACTCACCGGCATCACCGTCGGAGATTTTATCCGCAACATACGTCTCCAACAGGCTGCCGAACTCCTTGCTAAGGGCGATGTCAATGTGTCGCAAGTATGCTATGCCGTGGGATTTGCCAACCCCACTCACTTCTCCTCAGCCTTCAAAAAACACTTTGGTGTTTCACCAAAAGACTACATAATGAAACATAAAGAGAGCAAATAGCAATGTGAAACAAATTGAAAGGTAGTTGCAACAATATTTAAACATATAATCCTATAAACAAGTCAATTAGATTCTGATAATATATTAATTTTGCAGTGACCGAGAGCGCATTTCGCAGTCCTTGGTCATTGCAAAATCATATTTTGAAACTAAACTAACAGATATATGTGTAAACTAACCTATTGGAATCTGATACTGATGATGCTCCTTTTCCCATTGTTGGCATTGGCGGAAGATATGATAAAGGCATCCGGAGTAGTGGTTGACAATGCCGGCGAACCGCTCATTGGAGCCACCGTCATGGTGAAGGGCACATCCATCGGAACAGCCACAGGTATCGATGGTGATTTCTCACTTGAGGTGCCTAAGGGATCAACCCTCACTGTATCCTATATTGGATATAAGAATCAGGAAGTGAAAGCCGGCATTGATTTGAAGATTACCCTGAAAGAAGACTCCCAGACTCTTGAGGAAATGGTAGTGGTGGGTTATGGAACAATGAAACGAAGCGACATTACCGGTTCTGTGGTTTCCGTCAAATCAGAAGATCTTCAGGAGACAAGCTCCAGCACCCTCGATGCCATGCTTCAGGGACGTGCAGCCGGTATGCAGCTCACCTCCAACAATGGAGCGGCAGGTGGCAGCTCAAGCATTCAGATTCGTGGTGTCAACTCGTTGAACTCAAGTAATGAGCCTGTCTATGTCATTGATGGGGCAATAATCTCAACAGATGCGGGTGCTGACGTATATTCCAATCCGCTTGCCGGTCTTAACCCAAATGATGTGGAGAGCATTGAGGTGCTTAAAGATGCCTCTGCCACTGCAATATATGGTGCGCAGGCTGCAAATGGTGTGATTATCGTTAATATGAAGAAAGGGAAGGAGAATTCTGCTCCTAAAGTCACTGCAAAGGTTCAGCTCGGATGGGATATGCTTCCTCACAAACTTGACGTGATGGATTTGCACCAATTCTCTGAATGGGCACGTGAGGCAAATCTTGCCAAGACAAATGTAAAGGAGAGCGATATGTTTGCCAATCCTTCTACGTTAAGTAAAGGTAGCGATTGGCAAGATGCCTTGTTCCGCAATGGTCTTCGCCAGGAGTATAATCTATCTGTCAGAGGAGGTACAAAGGGAATTTCCTACAGTGTTTCCGGAAGTTATTTTAATCAGGAGGGTATCACTATCAACAACTCATTCGGACGTTTTACACTTCGTGGCACTGTTGATGTCAATGCCTA
Organism: uncultured Sangeribacter sp.; assembly: GCA_964603335.1. GTDB lineage: Bacteria > Bacteroidota > Bacteroidia > Bacteroidales > Muribaculaceae > Lepagella. The sequence continues at coordinate 8,802 of CAZRUR010000031.1, forward strand.
TAGTTGGCTTGATCTCGGAGCAATATACAATGTGGCCCGCAGCGACCGCAACACCGGCATGGCATCGTGGGATATAATTCCGAATGCGTTGAGCGACACCCCCAACAATGCTGTGAAGAATCCGGATGGTTCTTGGGCAAAGTCAGGCTACAATGGTGACACCGACACATGGCAGCCTAACCCGGTGGCTCTTGCCGAAATCACCACCCGCGACAACCGTATCATAAACAACCGCACCAATATATATGTCAACATAAAGCCTTGGAAATGGCTGACATGGAAGACTGAGGGAACATACGATACCAATGTGGATAACTTCACCTATATGCAGCCTGCATATCAATTGGGTGAAAACGGTGCCACACGCGACTATGCAATCCACCAGTCTTCCAAGACGGTCAATGAATATTTCTCTTTCAAATCTGTGGCTACGGGAAAATGGAAAGTGGCAAAGGGGCATAATCTCACTGCAATGGTCGGTGTGGAGCTTAACGACCGCTCAATAGAGTATCTATATGGTCAACGACTTGGTGGCAGCGACACAAGCTTCTCACTCTCAAGTGGCGACTCCACGCGCGATGACAATATCGGATATAAGACCAACAAGCGCTTTTTCAGTTACTTCGGGAGATTGATATATAATTGGCAAGACCGCTATCTTCTCACTGCGACCGTGCGCCGCGATGGAAGTTCCCTTTTTGAGAAAGGTCAGCGTTGGGGCACATTCCCATCCGTGGCTTTGGCATGGAGAATTTCTGAGGAGGATTTCTTCCTCCCACTCATGGAGACATTCAGCAATCTCAAATTGCGTGTCGGATATGGTCTTGTCGGAAATGCAAACCTCACTGAAAGCACGTTTATGGCAAACTTCTCCAACCTTGAATCGAACTTTGGCACAAGTTATAAGACTGCAAACATGCCAAACTATGACAAGTTGACATGGGAAAAGACAAACTCATGGAATGTGGGCCTTGATGTAGGATTGCTCAACAATCGTGTGGAATTCATATTTGATGCATTCCTTAAGAACACTACCGACCTACTGATGCAGACTGCTCTACCTTATTACACCGGCACCAACTCTAAGGTAACAGGTAGTGCTGACCCCCAATGGGCTAATGTCGGCAATATGCGCAACAAGGGTATAGAGGCAACACTTAGTGGCTGGGCAATTGACAATGGTAAATTCAAATGGAAAAGTGCCCTTACCTTCTCGCTCGTTAAGAATGAGGTGACAAAACTCAACAGTGAGTCCGGATTTATCGACAAGACCCTCGACTATGAGGGCACCGGTGAGATTATAACCCGCACTGCAGTTGGTTATGGCGTCAGCCAGTTCTATGGATTCCAAATGCTTGGTCGCATAAATTCCGCTGCTGATTTCCTCCGCAATAATGGCGACGGAACCAGCACAGTGATTGCCGCAACCCCCAACTATCGTGTCGGCACCGTGGTGAGCAACTCCTCTGCCAATGACCTGCTCACTTCGGTTGGTGACCTCTTGTTTAAGGACCTTAATGGCGATGGAATAATCGACGATAATGACAAGACTTTCCTTGGGAACGGTCTTCCGGATTTCACCATGGGCTGGGACAATAATTTGAGCTATAAAAATTTCACGCTCTCAATGTTTATGTATCTCAGTGTAGGGAATAAGGTATTTAACTGGACACGCCGCAGAATGGACGACCCCTCGCTTACACCCGGTGGAGCGGCCTGGAATAAGTATGTTCGCACTGCCAACTACGCCAAATGGGCATACGTTGACGGCAATTCCGGAAATACAGATATCTGGAATGTATATGTGGCTGATGGGGCAGACCCACTTATTCCACGTATCGACAACCTTCACAACAACTATAACAGTCGTGTCAGCGACCGTTATGTGGAGGATGCAAGTTATCTGAGAATAAAGAATATATCTCTCGCATACAGTCTGCCTAAAAATATTTGTAAAAAGATGTATATGTCGCAGTGCCGAGTCTCTTTCAATGTACAGAATGCCTACACCTTCACCAACTATACCGGTTATGATCCGGAGGTTGGTAGCCAGAATGGACAGTACTCAATGACAGGTCAGGGTATGCTTATGTATGGCGTAGACACCGGACGTGTTCCGGCTCCACGCTCTTTCATCTTTGGAGTGGACGCTACGTTTTAGGCAATGAAAGGTTTTAGGCAATAAAAGGCTATGTATTTTAGCTTTTAGAAAAGTGTAAATTGCTGATTTATTTTATATTTTAAATTTTACATTTATTCATGATAAGGAAATTTTCAAAATATATAGTGGGGGTTACGTGTGGTGTGATGGGTGTCGCGATGTGTTCTTGCGACGACTATCTCGACACCACCAACGAGCGCATTGTTCCGGCTCACGATGAGTTGGTTAGTCTTGATGCCCTTCAGGCAGCCACAGCCAATCTCTATGCGCAGCCGTGGTATTATTTCCACAAGCAGCGTTTCATAATGCTTGGCGATGCAAGGGCAAACAACCTGCTGATTTCCAACACTACATTGAACGAGACAAACGCACAGGCCACTCTCAATGAGGAGAAACAGAATGCCTCTGTGCAATATTCGTGGGCAAGCCTATATAACGTGGTCACTCAGGCATCATACGTTCTCAATGACTATGTGCCATATTGCATTGAGAATGGAGTCACGACAGAAGCAGAGGCATATGCCTGTGCGGGAGAGGCACGTTTCATGCAGGCCCTCGCTTATTGGTATCTCGCAATGTATTGGCATGACGTGCCGGTTGTAGACGATCCGGTCACTGTCAGTGCTGTGGCATATCCCAACCGGTTTGAGGATGTGATCCAATATGCAGTCTGTGCTGCAGAGTTCGCTCAGAAATGGCTTCCGGGAGTGCCCTCGGCAAGGGGTAGGGTGTCAAAAGTGAGCGCATATGCGTTGCTGTCGCGCATCTACAATACAGCCGCCGCATGGGCAAAGGGGAATCATTTTTCAGACACGTTCAAGAGCAGTGTGCTTGATCTCTATTATGCCTCCGATGCGGATTATGTCTCCAGTGCGTCATTGGCGGAATTCTATTATTCAAAGGCGGCAGAAGCAGCCCGAAACGCCATTGAATTGGCTCCGGCAGGAGGTTATGGATTGATGGATAATTATGAAGATATCTTTATGGTGCAGAACAACAACTGCAAGGAAGTGTTGTTTGCAATTCAGTCTGTTGCCCAAAGCACATCTTATGGTCTGTCAAACGAACTCCAGGGGATGTTCTGTTATGACCGTTGTCTCAATGGAAACTACGGCATGACATATTTCAATTGGGCAAGTTATGATATGGTGCTTCTATCCTCGCGTAGGGGCGGTTTGGTGCGCACCAGAGGTAATATAATGCCCCATCAGATGACGTATGATTATCTCTATCATGAGTATGACCCCGCCACAGACAACGTAAGCAGCGACGACACAGAGCCATTGGGCACTGTGTGGACAGTCAACCGCAACTCATGGGATCCTGTGGCAATCAAGAAACAGGTGGTGGGCGGTGCCCTCGCGACCAACAATGTCGCCACCAACGGCAATTCCGGATTCTGCACACCTATGCTACGCATGAGTGAGGTTTATCTCAACCTCACAGAGGCTCTTATGGGACTTTATGGTGAGGAGGCAACATCACGCAGCTCGGTGCTTGAGAATATCAACACTGTGCGTCAAAGAGCCTACAGTTATGAGATTGCCAATGGCTCTTATCCAGGTGATTACAAGACAGTCAACCTTGATTCCCTGCTTCTGGAGCGCAGAATGGAATTCTTTTGTGAGGGACTTTACTGGACCGACATTGTGCGACGCTCATTCATGGGCGAGACACATCTTCAGAGGATGGTCAATTATATGAACGACAATATTGCCGATGTGGAAAACGAGCCGCTGATGGGCTGTCACCGTCTATATCAGTATTCTTATAAGGCTGACAGTGACCTCAATAAGATAGGAGTGCCGACGCTGAAGACCGATGATGTAACCGGAGCATACAAGTATTATCAACCCACCCGGGAGTGTGTTCATAACGTTGCCGACGAAATGTTTATACATTCGCAGGAATTGGGTAACAGTGAGAATCTCTGGACCATGATTTATCCGGCAACGGAGGTGATGCAGGATCCCAACCTTCAGAAGTCTCCCGTGGCTTACGACTTCTCAAATATTATTGCGAATAGGAATCTTTATCTTGACAATTGATATCATGAAAAAAATATTTGGAATATTGTTATCAGCATGCGCGATGCTTCCAATAGTGTCTTGCACTGAGGATTATAGCGCACCACAGATTGACAGTGTATGGATCAATATGGTGTCGCAGCCGGTGGAGGAGATAATCTGTGCATATCCTAAGCAGACCATCTGCTTGCACGGGTCAGGTTTTGGCACCCTCAATCGATTGATTGTCAATAAGGATTATATCAACCTGAATACCCTATACGTCTATGAGACCGACAATTTCATCACGTTCACCATTCCCTCAGACATCAACACCGTCGGCGACAATATCCGCGTGGTGACTGACTATGGGATGTGTGACTATAATTTTGTGATACGTCCTCTCGAGGAACAGCCTACTATCCCTGATTTCAATCCCTCTTTGGTGGCTGGGACAGTCTCAACAATCTACGGCACCAACCTCTCCGGGGCTTATATGATCACCCTGCCATTGACTTATGGCAACAGTGTGGATGTGGCATGCACATACAATGCCCCGGATGAGGATGCCGGTGTCCAGGAATCAGTGTCGTTCACGGTGCCTTCAGGAGTTGATTTTGCAACAGGGCAATACGTCATCACCATGATTAAGACAGATGTGGCAAGAGGCATAACCTACACTGAAAAGGTTTATTCTTCAACAATCACTTATGTGAATTAACCAATCAAGAGATGAAAAGATACATTATATACGCAATCTCAGGATTTATCGCAACTCTCTCCCTCACATCATGCAACGAGAGCGTCTATCGTCCTGAATTGACAGAGCCGCAGGGTGTTGAGATGGTGGAGGGTGAGACCCTTGATCCGGACGTTCTTTTTGGTGTGTGGTCTGGCTCCACTTCAGTCAGCTCCGGCACTGCAATTTTTGACCAGACTTATAAGGTCGAATTTTTGAGCGTGGATGACAGTGAGGCAATATTGACGCACACATATGTTGATGCCACTACAAATATTGAGTTTACCAATTCAGAGGTAGATTACACTTATTCTTTTGATGGTAAGAAGGTTGTGTTGACGCCTACAGCGGCAGCTTCCGCAGCGGGGGCTTCCGCAATTACTGGCGTTTATGTCGGTGACAACAGTATGATGCTGTATGCTACTTCCGGTGAAGTCATCGGCAGTGTATGTGAGATTTCTCGCATCAGTGATCCTCAACCTGCCGTGACCGACGTCAATCGCAGTCTCCCACGAGTTGGGGAGACGGTAACCATAAGCGGAAGAAACCTACAGTTTGTTGACCATGTGTGGCTTCCAACGGTTTCGGGAGAGACTGAGTTGACAGACTTCACTGCCACTTCGCGAGAGATTCAGTTTGTAATGCCGGATATGTATGTCACTCCGGGTTTCATACGTTGCGAGTCGGAGGGTGCGCATGTCAGCAGTTATACCCCGGCGATGTTCTGCACCAACTGCGTCTTCTTCCATAATTTCTCTTCGCAAGGAGGCACTTCCCCCTATTATGAGGGTACTGAATTTGAGAACACAATAGGGATTAGCCAGTCGTTGATGGAGAATGTATATCCCATTGATTCCTCCAACCTCCCGGAGGGTCACTCACTTAGTTTGGCGGATGCTTCGGTCTTGAATCCTGACAGTTTCCTCTCCCTCTTTGCCGAGACTCCACAAACTTGGACCGTTGACACCTCGCTCGATCCGTCCGGCTATCTGCGTTTCAGCTTCGGTGACTGTATAAATCGAGTGATTGAGAATAGCGACGGTTTACTGACATCCACTACCAAATGTGCAGATGCTGCCATCGAGATGGATATATATGTCTATAGCAACGGTGAGCCGGTATGGAACACGGGATTCATCTCTTTCCGTCTGGACAAAGACGCACAAAAGACCCTCGACCAGCAATGGTTCGCCCAGACTGCCATGTGGGATTACACTGCCACGGCTTCTTTTGCTGACGGGTGGGAAACTTTCCGTATCCCGATGTCTACATTCCTTATCACATCGCAAGAACAGTATTCCACGCTCGGAGGTCTTGCTAATTATCTTATCAACAACAGTAAGCAAACGTTGATAAAATTGGTTAACTATCAGCTCGACACCCTTCATCCGGCACAGGCTCTCGACTCTTTCCAGATGAATATAGCGGATATTCGTCTTGTGCCTTTGAAGAAAGTTGATTGATGTAACAAAATTTGTGTGAGATGAAACAAATCACAAAATTTTATCTCATTATAAACTATAAATTTGCAGCAGAATTTCAAACAAAATCATAATCAAATAACAACATGAAGAACCAGATTCTCTTTTCAAGTGCAATCGCACTGTTCGCCATGGGAGCCATGACCTCCTGCAGCGACAAGGACAAAGATCAGCCACAAAGCAATGAGCAGCTGGCAATCACTCTCACAAGCACAATTGAGCAAACCCGCTCAACAAACACTGACATTCAGAAGAATCAGCTTGCCAATGGCGTGAATGTGGGTGTGTTTGTTATCGACAGCAATTCAAGCGACATAGCTGGGAATGCGTTACTCACTGCCGATGGGAGCGGTGGACTCTCCGGTGATGCCATCTATTTCCCTAAGGAGGGTGATGTAAGCATCTACGCTTATGCTCCCCACAACTCAAACTGGACTCATGGTGAGAATGAATTCACTGTAAAGTCTAATCAGAGTGACGATGATGGTTATCTCGCCAGCGACCTTCTCTATGGTGTGCCTACTGCTGCCACAAACTCTTTCAACAGCAGCAACCCTTCACCAATCGCACTCTCTTTCGCTCATAAACTTGCAAAGGTGACCGTCACTTTCAATGCTGATGGTTCTGACTACGACCTTACCGGGAAGACTGTAAACATCACGAACACTCTTCCTACAGCAAAGTTGAACACTACTGACGGTACTCTCACTGCCGCTTCCGGCACTGCGACTACCATCAAGGCTGCAACTTTCGCGACTGATGCCGAGACATTCTCAGCAAGCGCTGTGGTGGTGCCACAGACAGTTGCCGCCGGAACTGAGTTCATTCAGGTAATACTTGGCGAGATTGCTCTCAGTGCCAAACTCTCTTCTGAGACCGTATTTGAAGGAGGTAAGTCTTATGCATTTACAGTGAATGTGTCATCAATGGGAGCAGAAATCGATACCGATGATACAACTGTTACTGATTGGACTGAAGGACAATCTTATGAATTGAATGCCGAGGAGGTTGAGGCTCCTGAGTTGAAACTCACAGCAACATTCGGCACTCCGGGAAGCAACGCATCCTATTCTGACGGAACTTATCAATGGACAGGAAGCACAAGCAACCTTATGACAGTCTTTGAGTTCTCAAATGGCGAGTTGGCAGATTACTCCACACTCTACTTCACATTCAGTAATTTGGCGGAAGACAGTTCGGTGCGTATGGGGTACTATATTGGAAGTGTCTTTACTGAGTTTGGCTCAGGATATTACAATGACGGGGCTAAAGTAGTAGATCTTACAGCTCTTGAGATTGACCTCTCAACTGTAACAAGTATTGCATTCGGCGGACGAAGCAGTACAGGTTCCTGCACCATCCTTCCCACAGATGTCTACCTTGTAGGTAAGGGCTCATTCGGTGATAGCAGCGACAATAACACAAGTAACACTGAAACTGGTTCAGATGAGAACGCGGGCACTACTACTGGCGGTGACAATACTGGTACTGACAATGGTGACACTCTCACAGCCACATTCCAGACTCCTGCCTCCAATGCTTCTTACGACGGAACTACCTACAGCTGGACCGGAAGCACAAACAATCTTATGACAATCTTTGAATTCACCAATGGCGAGTTAGCTGATTACAAGACCTTGTCAGTGAAATTCGACGATATCTCAGTCGGTGCGGCTGTGCGTTTCGGCTATTATATCGGTAGTAGTTATGCAGGCTTCAACGACGGTGGAGGCTATTATGAAAATGGCACCAAGACCATTGACTTGACCTCACTCGGCATTGACCTCTCTACTGTTGACAAGATTTCCTTTGGTGGCTATAGCAACTCAGGATCTTGCACCATAGTTGCCTCTGATTGCATCCTCTCTAAATAAATCTGAATTTTCATGAGTAAATTATCGGTTTATGCATTAGTTATCCTTGCCGCAGGCGCCGCTGCCTGCGGTAAGGACGACGTGCAACCAATCTCAAATACAGACGGGAAAACACCACTCGTCCTCACAAGCACTATTAACCAGACTCGCACCGTCACCACTGGTTTGCAGACTACGCAACTTGTAAAGGATGTCAAGATTGGTGTGTTTGTGCTTAATGAGGATGCCTCCATTTTGGAAGGGGCTGAAAACCTGCCGTTGACTGCCGATGGAGCCGGTAATTTCTCTGGGGAAACTATTTATTTCCCTAATGAAGGGTCAGTAAGCGTTTTCGCTTATGCCCCTTATTCTCCCTCTTGGAATTTCGGGGTCAACACATTTTCGGTATCCAAAGACCAGTCAACAGAACAGGGTTATCTTGACAGTGACCTGCTTTATGGAATTCCACAAGATGAGAATAGTTTTGATAAAAGCTATGGTAAGCCTATAGCCTTACTGCATACTCACCTTCTCTCAAAGGTGACATTGAAATTTGATGTCTCTGAATATGTAGACTTCAGCAACGCCTCTCTCTACATTACAAATGTGTTGCCGACAACCAATGTCGACCTCACCAACGGCAACATCACTGCCGCCACCGGATCTTCTTCCAACATAAAGGTGGCACAGCGTGCTGAGCATGATGACGTGGTTAGCGGTGTCTCTGCCGTGGTTGTACCTCAGTCTCTGAAAGCCGGCACCTCTTTCGTACAGGTAGTGTTTGAAGACCGCTCAATCAATGCCAAACTCAATACTGACATCACATTTGCCGGTGGTAAGTCTTATACCTACACTATAAAGATTATGGGAGACGCTGCTGAGATTGTAGCCTCCAATTTTGTGACTGACTGGACTGACACTGATGTGATTATCATTGACGAATTTGAGGAGGTGGACGCTCCGGAACAACCTGACAATTCTGGGGAAGAAGAAAAGAATGACGAACCCGACAACAATGGAGGCTCCGCAGTAGAGGGTGACACTGTAACCGCTACCTTCCAGACTCCCGGTGGGAACGCATCTTACGATGCCCCTACTTATACTTGGACTGCCAACAACAATAACCTTATGACCATCTTCGAATTCAAGAATGGAGAGTTGGCAAACTATAAGACGTTGACCATAAAATTCAGCAATATCTCAGATGGAGCGGCTGTGCGTTTTGGCTACTATATCGGCAACACCTACACCGGCTTCAACAATGGCGGTGGGTATTACAGCAACGGTACAAAGACCATTGACCTCACCTCGCTCGGCATTGACCTCTCACAGGTAGACAAGATATCTTTCGGCGGCTACAGCAATTCCGGTTCTGTGGATATTATTGCCTCCGAATGCACTATTTCCAAATAATTAACCTATTCTTCAATCATGAAACGCTTCCAGTCAATATCAAAATATACTAAGGCAACCTTTGGAATCCTTGTGGCTTCCCTGCTCATGATCTCATGTCATAAGGCTCCAAAGTTTGTCTATGAAGACGAATACGAGTCAGGAAATCCTGTCGAGGTGTTTGTGAGTGATGAAAATGGAAATACCGTAGAAATAGTTGGAGGCTCAGTAATTGGCATCTATTTGGTGGATGCCAACGGCAATATTACCTTCCAAGAAGTCGAGGTGGCGGAAGACGGTTATGTGTTGCTTCCCAGTTCTGCCGGAGGTATGCTCGCGTATCATCCATATCAGGAGAAATGGGACACAACCGACTTTACCGCTCCCCGCGTCTTTAGCGTCAAAGAAGATCAATCATCACAGGCTCAATACGACGCCAGTGATCTTATGATAGGAATCACAGACAATTTAACGCGTGCCTCATCCGTTTTATCATTGAATTATATGCTCGCGAAGGTAATCGTGCATATTATCGACGACACCGGCAGCTACGACTTCTCCACCTGCCAGATGGATCTCGTGGATATGAATGATGCCGTCGACGTGTATCTCAGCAGAATTGAGGTGCAGACCATCAGCGATTCGCACTCCGACATCAGCATGTTGAAGAGTTCAGTCAACGACCGCCGACTCTCTATGCAGGCCATCGTTGCCCCTCAGAAAATCGCTGCCGAAAGGCAGTTTATGAGATTTAACTCCCCACTGCTGAGTGAGTCGTTTGGCGTGCCGCAAGACACCGATATGGAAAGTGGCAAGAGCTATAATTTCACACTTCGTCTCACGGAAGCCGGTCTTGTCTATGACGGCAGCTATATCACCGGATGGGAGGATGATGGTGGCGGAAATCTTTATTTTGAGGAATAACTTTGAACATTGATTACTTTATGAAACTCAAATCAATATTCTGTCTTGCTTTAACAGCCCTTTCTGCATTGGCGAGTGCAAACTGCGCCAGTGCGAAGGGGCTGAAAGATGCACTTAGGGATTATTTCCTTGTAGGGTGTGCCATCAATGACACTCAGACGGGTCCCGCGTGTGATGCGCATGCCAAAATAGCTTTGGAAGAAAACTTTAACTGCATAGTGGCTGAAAACTGCATGAAACCGGAATCGCTTCAGCCAGCAGAGGGAAATTTCAAATGGAAAAAGGCTGACCGGTTTGTAAAGTATGGTGAAGACCACAATATGACAGTTATAGGACATGTGCTTGTTTGGCATTCCCAGACCCCCGACTGGTTTTTCCAAGATGATAAAGGGAATGACGTATCCCGAGAGGTATTGATTGAGAGGATGAGGAATCATATACACGCTGTGGTGGGTAGATATAAAGGTCGCATCAAGGGTTGGGATGTGGTAAACGAGGCAGTGGAAGATGATGGCTCTTTCCGTCAGTCTCCATGGTATCGGATAATCGGTCCTGACTATATAGAGTTGGCTTTCCGATTCGCCGACGAGGCTGACCCCGATGCGGAACTCTATTACAACGACTTTTCAATGTCGAGTCCAGCAAAGAGGGAGACAGTGGTGAAAATGGTGAACGACCTCAAGAAGAAAGGGGTGAGAATAGATGCCATCGGTATGCAGAGCCACAATGGACTCACTTACCCAGACCTTGATGAATATCAGAAAAGCATTGATGCCTTCGCAGCGACTGGAGCTAAAGTCATGATCACAGAGCTTGACCTGAATGTGCTGCCGAATCCTGAAAATTTCAGCGGTGCTGAGGTTAGCCAGAATTTTGAATACAGCGATGAGATGGATCCATATAAGAATGGACTCACATCGGAAGTGGAGAATAAAATTAATGAGCAATGGCTCAATTTCTTCCGTATATACAAGGAAAACAGCGACAAAATCAGCCGCGTTTGTCTCTGGGGACTTGGTGACGGCCAGTCATGGATGAACGATTGGCCTATTGAAGGTCGCACCGCATATCCATTGCTCTTCAATCGTGACTATGATGCAAAACCCATAGTGGAAGACATCATTAAAATGTATGAGTAAGTTCTTATTTATCAATATTTACGACTAACAAAAAACGACTAACCAGAAACCATGGATAATAACTCAAAAGGATTCTATAAGCTGTCTTGGCTGCAGCGCATAGGTTTTGGCAGCGGCGACCTCGCACAGAACCTTATCTATCAAACAATCAGCATGTATCTGCTGATATACTATACCAATGTGTTCGGTCTGGAGCCAGCGAAGGCGGCCTTCATGTTTTTGATTGTGCGTCTTGTGGATGTCTTGTGGGATCCTATTGTTGGTACATATGTCGACAAGCACAATCCCAAACTTGGCAAATACCGTTCATATCTTGTGTTTGCAGGATTGCCACTCACAGGCTTTGCCATCCTTTGTTTCTGGGATGGATGCCCATCGCTGTGGTATGCATATGTCACCTATGTTGGGCTCTCGATGTGCTATACCCTTATCAATGTGCCTTATGGCGCACTGAATGCATCTCTTACCCGCGACACAGACCAGATTACGAAACTCACCAGCACACGCATGTTCCTTGCCAATATCGGTGGTCTCGCAGTAGCTTATGGAATTCCGAAGGTAGTGTCAATGTTTTCTCCCACTGGCGAGATACAGAGTCCGGAGTCTTCATCAGCATGGCTTATCACCATGTCTATTTATGGTGGGGTTGCCTTCCTGCTCCTTATATTCTGTTTCTTTGAGAGTAAGGAGCGTGTAGTGATGGAGCAGGCAGAAGATGTAAAGGTCAGCGATCTTTGGCGCGAATTCAGTTCCAACCGTCCGCTGCGCATTCTTGCCTATTTCTTTATCACAGCCTTTGCAATGATGGCAGTGGGCAACGCTGCCGGTTCTTACTATATAATCTACAATGTGCATGGCACGAGCGACCAGATGGCATACTTTATGGCACTCGGCTCAATCCCGGCTCTTATATTCATGCCGTTGGTGCCTTGGATTAAGTCGCGAATTGGTAAGCATGGGATGTTCTACGCATTCCTTTCCGTAGCCATCATCGGTATGCTTGCACTCTACATTATATCAATGGTGCCTGCATTGAGCAAGCATATGTGGCTCGTCTACGTGGCTCAGTTTGTGAAGTCTACCGGTGTAATTGTCGCAACTGGATATATGTGGGCATTGGTGCCGGAGGTAATATCATATAGCGAATACACCCACGGCAAGCGTATCTCCGGAATTGTCAATGCACTCACCGGACTATTCTATAAGGCAGGTATGGCACTCGGTGGAGTAGTGCCTGGATTGGTGCTTGCCTTTGTAGGTTTCGACAATGCCAACGAGGTTGAGCAAACTCCACTTGCTCAGCAAGGTATCCTCTGGCTGGTGGCTATTATACCGGCCATTCTCCTTATTGTTGCCATGTTTATCATCTCAAGATATGAGTTGACCGATGAGGTCATTGATAATATAAACAAGGAAATTGAAGAAAGACAAAGGAATTGCTAATGAAAGCACGACACATTTTCCCTAAAGACTTTATGGCAGACCCTTCTGCCCACGTATTCGATGGCAAACTTTATATCTATCCTTCCCATGACCGGGAGGGGAGTGTCACAGAAAACGATAACGGTGATCATTTCGACATGAGGGATTATCATTGTCTCCTTTTAGAAGATCCGGAAACCGGTCTCTGCAAGGATGAGGGTATGATTCTGAGCATCGATGATATTCTATGGGCTGGGCGTCAGCTTTGGGATAACGATGTGGTTGAGAAGGATGGACGCTATTATATGGTGTTCTGTCTTAAGGATAAAAACGACGTGTTCCATTTGGGCGTCGCCACATCAGACAAACCGACAGGACCATTCAAGGCGCAGTCTGATCCCATTCGTGGCTCTTACTCAATAGACCCTTGCCTCTTTAAGGATGATGACGGCAAGATATATTGCTACTTCGGCGGAATATGGGGTGGTCAACTTCAGTGGTATAAAGATAATAAACTCACGGAGTTTCCAATCCTTCCTAAAGGTACTGAACCGGCTGTAAATGCCCGTGTGGCTCTCATGTCGGATGACGTGATGCAATTTGCTGAGTCACCTAAGCCTATAATTATCCTTGATGAGAATCATCAGGTGATGCAGGCGGAGAATCCTCACCATTTCTTTGAGGGCTCATGGGTGCATAGACATGGCAACTTATATTATTTCAGTTATTCTACCGGCGACTCCCATATGATTTGCTACGCTGTGTCAGATAACCCTTATGGACCATTTGTATATAAAGGTGTGCTTTTAGATCCGGTTGTAGGCTGGACCACTCACCATAGCATATGTGAATATGAAGGGAGGCACTATCTCTTCTTCCACGACAGTATACCATCAGGGGGCAAAACATGGTTGAGGAGCCTAAAAGTAGTTCCAATTGAATATGACGAAAATGGATTTATCCATACTCTATAAAAAAGGTCTTAAGTGAATCAGGTGTCATTTTATCATTGAATGAAATGACACCTAATTCATTTATACTCATTGATCAATTGTTATCCCTTTTTGTAGCGTAGAGTCCTATTACAGCCCCGATAAAGCCACCTGATTTTTCTGTGCTTAGATTGCAGCCATCCACGCCGATTGCCACTGGATGCCATGAATCTTCTGGCGACTCTGCATAATAGAAAGAATAGAACCGTCCATTCCCTTCCACCTTAAGCCGGATAGGTTTATCATTTGCTTTTAGTGGACAAGAGCCAATCAGATGCTCGTTATTGTCTGCACGTCTAAGTTCCAAGTAAGGTTTTCCGTCCCTTATTGTCTTCCCAAACATAAAATTATGCTTTTCATCTTGGAATATAGTGATGCCTGCAAATTGGCGCGAGAAAGAAGGCTCAAATGCTAATTCAGTTTCTGCTGAGAAATTGGTGTGCTGCTGGCGATGAAACACGGCTGAGAGAGGCTTTGTCTGACGTATGTTACCGGAAGCGGGGTGTAGTGTCAGTCCTTCCGAGGAAAGGCTGTACGCATTGGCAGGAGCATTGCGTAGGAAGAGCCAGCGGTCATTCAAATTGTCTCCATCGAATTTGTCGGTAAAGGTAAAATTCCCGGTGAGCATATTCTCTGAGGTAGACGGATTTAATCCGTTCTTGCTCACTACAGAAGGAACGGCTCTACCATTTTCCAAAATCTGAGGCCAACCGTCATTCCAAGTCACTGGAAGTAAATACGTGTCACGACCTGTGTTATACATATTTCCCTTGTAAGGACGGCAGCCGAGGAAAACTGCCCACCAGTCGCCATCAGGAGTCTGAATTATGTCGGCATGTCCGGCTGAAGTTACAATATCAGGGCGGTTGTCGCCAAGAGTTCGTTGCGTAAGAATAGGATTATCCGGGCACTCATCCCACGGACCCTCAGGATTCTTAGAGCGGAAAATAACTTCACTATGGTCTGGTCCTGTGCCACCTTCAGCGCACATAAGATAATAATATTCACCGATATGATACAGGTGTGGTCCCTCAATCCATATTGGATTTTCCTTTACGTGAGAGCCACCCCTGACAATTTCGATAGGCTCACCAATTGTCTCCCCTTTTGCCACATCAAAATTAAGCAGTCTTATGGCACGTTGTCCCTCATATTCAGGCTCACCCACCACGGGAGCATTATGAACTATGTAAGCTTTGCCATCTGTGTCGAAAAGGAACGACGGATCGATACCATCAACCTTTGGAAGATATATAGGTTCGCTCCATCCTTGTTCAGGGTCTTTTGTTGTGACAAAGAAATTACCGGCTCCCACATTTGTCGTAATCACATAAAATGTCTGGTTTTTCTCATTATATCTAATGGCAGGTGCATATATGCCACCCGACACCCATTGGTCTGCCAATGGCAACTGTGATTCGCGGTCTAACACATGTCCTATCTGCTCCCAATTAACCAGGTCCTTGCTCTTGAAGATTGGAATGCCGGGAAAGAATGAGAAAGATGAGTTGATCATGTAATAGGTGTCACCTTTTCGGCACACAGATGGATCAGGGTAGAATCCTGCCAATATAGGATTCAGATACTCGTTTTTGACATCAAATGTCTTGTCAAACCGATTGTCGTGACCAGAGTATCTAAAATAGGAGAATCTGGCATCTTGTGCAGTAGCACTTATGAAAAGGCTCATAGAAAGAATTGCCAATGCTGATTTTTTCATGGATGTAATTATTTTTTAGCAAAGTTAATGTTTGAGATGGAAATATAAATCGTTATTCATATCATTTACATTATAAAATGTTTCACGCAAGACACAGAGTGACATAATTAAAAGTGTAAGTTACAAAATATCAAAACATATTCTAACAAGAATAACTAAATTTGCAAAAAATTAATGTGACCAATATTAATTATAAACAGTGAGTAAAATGAAAAACTTATTTGACATTGACGGGAATGTCACAGTAATTACAGGTGGCACTGGTGTGCTCGGACGTGAGATAGCAAGTTATTTGTCTCTCAATGGCGCTAAAGTCATTATACTTGGGCGCAAGGAGTCGGTCGGTCAGGAAATAGTTGATAGTATTAATGCTCTCAATCCTGCCGGGAGCATTGAATTCTTGAAGACAGATGTTATGAACGAGGAGGTGGTCAAGGCAAATTGTGACTACATTGTGGGGAAATATGGGAAAGTAGATACTTTGCTAAATGCGGCGGGTGGAAATATGCCCGGTGCCACTATAGCCCCCGATAAAACCATATTTGACCTTGATCCGGAACAGTTCCAAAAGGTGCTCAATCTAAATCTTACCGGGACTGTTATCCCCACACAGGTCTTTCTTTACCCTATGGTGAAACAAGGAAAGGGAGCCATAATAAACTTTTCATCAATGGCGGCGTTTCGCCCTATGACAAGGGTATGTGGCTATGCAGCTGCAAAGGCTGGTATTTCTAATTTTACAGCTTATATGGCCACTGAGTGTGCAAAGAAGTTTGGGGAAGGAATCAGAGTGAATGCAATAGCTCCCGGTTTCTTTATAACAGAACAAAACAGATCTTTGCTTACAAATCCCGATGGTTCCTTTACAGAGCGAGGGCAAGATGTAATACGCCAGACTCCTTTTGGCCGTATGGGAAATCCAGATGAATTGTGTGGAACAATACACTATCTTATGTCGGAGGCATCAAAGTTTGTCACTGGTACTGTGGCAGTCGTTGACGGAGGCTTTAACATTTTTGCAATGTAGAATTACGTTGCAAAATAAATCGTTAAGAGGGTACGCTTGGAAGTACAATTTTAAGTGTACCCTTTTTGCACACCAGATATTTCAATATTTTGCGTTGATTGGGGGGAGGCTACTAAAAAGCAAAACCTCTGAAAATCATTGATTTTCAGAGGTTTTCTGTGGGCTGAAAGACCCTATTGTGATCCGCGTGGGGCTCGAACCCACGACCCCAACATTAAAAGTGTTGTGCTCTACCTGC
>CAZRUR010000032.1:0-25173 GCA_964603335.1 uncultured Sangeribacter sp.
TGCTTAATTTTGCATATTATTTCAGGATAGCCCACCTACAGGATAAAAACACGCATCATATGGGATTTTTCAAAAAACTCTTCTCAAAAGAAAAGAAAGAACAACTCGACTCCGGCCTCCAGAAAACCAAAGAGGGGGTATGGAGCAAGATAACACGTGCCGTCGCCGGCAAGAGCAAGGTTGACGATGAGGTGCTCGACAACCTTGAGGAAGCCTTCATCACCAGTGATGTCGGTGTGGAGACCACTCTCAAAATCATCGAGAAAATCCAAGACCGTGTGACACGCGACAAATATGTCAACACCGACGAGCTCAACAATCTGCTTGCTGAGGAAATCACGGATATGCTTGCCAAACCTGACAGTCAGGAAGATGGTCTTGATGATTTTGAAGTGAAGAAGTCCGGTGAGCCTTACGTCATTATGGTTGTGGGTGTCAATGGTGTTGGCAAGACCACAACCATTGGCAAACTGGCGTCACAATATAAGAAAGCCGGCAACAAGGTTGTGCTTGGAGCCGCCGACACATTCCGTGCAGCAGCAATAGAGCAACTTGATATATGGGGCGAGCGTGTGGGCGTGCCGGTTGTAAAGCAGAAAATGGGAAGCGATCCGGCAGCGGTGGCTTTCGACACACTCTCATCTGCCAAGGCACAGGGTGCTGACGTTGTTATCATCGACACGGCAGGACGTCTGCACAACAAGATTGGATTGATGAACGAGCTCACCAAGATCAAGAACGTGATGAAGCGTGTTGTGCCGGATGCACCACAGGAGATTCTACTTGTGCTTGACGGCTCCACAGGACAGAATGCCTTTGAGCAGGCTCGGCAGTTTGCGGCTTCAACAGAGGTTAACGCCCTTGCTGTCACCAAACTTGACGGCACAGCAAAAGGTGGCGTTGTGATTGGCATCAGCGACCAATTCAAGATACCAGTCAAATATATCGGTATCGGAGAGGGTATCGACGACCTTCAGATATTCCGCCCCGATGAGTTTGTACGCTCACTGTTCCTACCCAAATGAACCGATGTTCCCGCCTAAATGAAAAAGAATAGAATCGACATAATCTCAATGGGTTGCTCAAAGAATCTTGTGGATTCAGAGAGACTTCTCAAGCAACTAAAGGCAAAAGGTTATGAAACCCATCACGACTCCCCCTCTCCCAACGGGGAGTTTGTTGTAGTAAACACGTGCGGCTTCATATCGGATGCCAAGGAGGAATCTATCAACACCATCATAGAGTTGGGTGAGCTGAAGAAAAGGCGCAAGATTGGGAAACTGATTGTGATGGGATGTCTCTCACAACGCTATATGGATGAACTGAAGGAGGAACTCCCGGAAGTGGATATATGGTATGGTAAGTTTGATTGGAAAAGTTTCATCGAGACATTACCAGACAAAAGCGGAATTAATGAGCGCCCGGAATCGTGGGAACGCAGCCTGACAACCCCACCCCACAGCGCATACCTCAAGATATCAGAGGGATGCAACCGATTCTGTGCTTTCTGTGCCATACCCATAATCACGGGGAGGCATAAGTCTCGCCCCATTGAGGAAATTCTTACGGAGGTTAGGAAATTGGTCAGCGAGGGAGTGAAGGAGTTTAATGTGATTGCACAAGACCTTTCCTCTTATGGCACTGACCTTTATGGGCACCATGCCCTCGCCGAACTCATTGACAAAATGGCAGACATACCGGGAGTAGAGTGGATACGACTGCATTACGCTTACCCAGCTGATTTCCCATTGGATATCCTGGATGTCATGGCTAACAGAGACAATGTCTGCAAATATCTTGACATTGCACTGCAGCATATCGCCGACCCAGTACTCTCAAATATGAGGAGACATATCGACAAGGAAGGCACACTTCAGCTTCTCAAGACAATCAGGGAGAAAGTGCCGCGAATCAGAATTCGAACCACCCTTATGACCGGATTTCCTGGGGAGGGAGACGGAGAGTTTCAGGAACTTGTGGAGTTTGTCAAGACCCAGCGGTTTGACCGGATGGGAGCCTTCGCCTATTGCGAGGAAGACGACACCTTTGCAGCCAAGAACTTAGATGATAATATATCTGAGGAGGTGAAACAGGAGCGTCTCAATAAGATTATGGAGATCCAGGAAGGGATAGCCCTCGAACTCAACGAAGAGTTGATAGGCACAACACTGAAAGTGCTTATCGACCGCATCGAAGACGGAAAGGCTTATGGACGCACCCAATATGATTCTCCTGAGGTAGACCCGGAAGTCATAATTGAGAATCCCGACGAATCACTAAAGCCCGGAGATTTCATCAATGTGAAGATTACCGACGCCTACCCCTTCGAACTCCTCGCCTCTCCCCTACCAACCAACAACTGAAAACAGAAAACGGAAAACGAAACACCATGTCCCTCCGATTTGACAAAGACACTCGCAGAGCCACCAACGGACCGATGATATTTTTCTCCGACCCTTCGGCAGAGATTTCTCTTGGTGAGGAGATTCGCGGAGCCATAAACTCGCGTCTCTCATTCTATGCCTACCGCCGTCCCGGAGACATGATGATCTCTTTCGGCAGTTCAGAGACAGTGGTTGAAGGAATCGGTGTGCCAGGCTTTGTGATTGCTCCATTCAATCCCGCACTCCCCTACCTCACCATCCCGTATAAGCCACTCCCCAACAAAGATTCCAACGCTAAGGATTATTCATTTTCCACTGCCGTCAGTGTGACTGAATCAACTTCCAAATCAGGACATGCCGCTGAGGTGAATGCAATCAGAGAGGCTATAGATAAGCAGGGATATGGGAAGGTGGTGGCAGCAAGAATTATAGTTGAGGATAAGAGGGTTGAGCCGGCAGCCACTTTCTCAAACTTATGCCGTGAATATCCAAATGCATTTGTGTTCTGTTTCTCCACGCCCGTCACAGGATGCTGGGTTGGTGCTTCTCCAGAGCTTCTTCTTGAGGCTCATGCCGGAAAAATACTTACGATGTCGCTTGCCGGCACAAGGGCTGCCTATTCACCTGGCGAATGGGACGTAAAGAACGTTGAGGAACAGCAGATGGTGACTGATTTCATCGTCGAGTCGTTAAAAGAAAACGGACTGAACCCCTCTATTGGAGAGACCCTCACAAAATATGCAGGTCCCGTGGAGCATATATGCACGCCCATCACTGCCCCCTTGAGTTCAGACTTTGACAACGAAAAAGTCAATGCATTGCTCCGCTCTTTGTCACCAACCCCAGCCGTTTGTGGGCTACCAAGAGACTTTGCATTGCAGCTGATTGAGAGATATGAGCACTTCAATCGTGGATGCTATGGGGGATTCTGCGGTCCGTATCACGCAGCCAACGATTTCCATCTGTTTGTCAATCTGCGTAGTGCCATGATTGAGGATGTGCGCAGCTGCATATATGTAGGTGGAGGCATCACACATCTCTCCAATCCGGACGAGGAATGGGAAGAAACAGCCATAAAAGCGCAAACCATATCAAAATTTATTGAATTTCAATAATAATTATTTTGTATTCCATAAATAATTATCTAAATTTGCACAAAAATTAAGCACTTTTGTAAAAATGCCGATAATTGTTAATCTCGATGTAATGATGGCGAAACGCAAGATGTCACTCAGCGAGCTCGCCGAAAAAATGAATATCACACAGTCAAACCTGTCTATCCTGAAGACCGGCAAGGCAAAGGCTGTGCGTTTCTCCACCCTCTCGAGCATTTGCAAGATTCTCGACTGCCAACCCGGCGATATCCTGGAATATCAGCTGGATTAGTTGTCAGTTGTCAGTCAAAACGAAAAACCAAAAACTAAAAACCAAAAACTAAATTATAAACCATGAATCTTTCAAAACTGATTCTTCTTGGCTCAATCATCGCCGTTCCCTCGATGGTATGCGGCCAGGAACATTTGAAAAGCCTCGACGCTTCTAAAATTGACAACAGTATCCCTGCTGCCAAAGATTTCTACCTTCATGTCAACAAAGGTTGGCAGGAGGCTAATCCCCTAACACCCGAGCACGCTCGCTACGGCAAGTTTAATATCCTTACCGACTCAAGCGACAACCGTGTGCGCCGCATCGTGACAAATCTTTCGAAGACTAATCCTCAGAAGGGAACTGACGCCTACAAGATTGCCACCCTTTATGAGGCTGCAATGGATTCAGTGCGCCGTAACCAACTTGGTGCCCAGCCAATAAAGGCTGACCTCGCCAAGATTGAGAACACTGCTCCAGAAGGAATGGAAGACCTCTTCATCTGGATGCATACCAATTATGGTTCTCCTCTCTTTGGTGTAGGTCCGATGGAAGACCTTGCCAACAGTAATGTGTATGCCATGTATGTCAGTGGTGGCGGACTTGGTCTCGGCGACCGCGACTATTACCTCAAGGATGACAAGCGCAACAAGGATGTACGCGAGGCTTATCAGAAACTGATTGAGCGCCAGATGATCAATGCCGGCTACAGCAAGAAGGATGCCAAACGCATCGTGAAGAATGTGATGAAAGTTGAGACCCTTATCGCCGACTCCACATGGACACGCGAGGAAAGCCGCAACATCCCGGCAATGTATAATCCACGCTCAATAGCACAGGTCAAGGAGATGTATCCCAATCTTCCTTGGGACCGCATGTTTATCGAGACCATGGGCATTGAGACTCCTGAGCAGGTGATTGTCACTAATATCAACACCATCAAGCAAGG
This sequence comes from uncultured Sangeribacter sp., assembly GCA_964603335.1. Classification (GTDB taxonomy): domain Bacteria; phylum Bacteroidota; class Bacteroidia; order Bacteroidales; family Muribaculaceae; genus Lepagella. The sequence continues at coordinate 4,699 of CAZRUR010000032.1, forward strand.
CGACAATCTCTATAAGTCACTCACAGACCGCGAGAAGAAGGATTATTATCTTTGGGAATATGTCAGCAATGCAGCTCCTTATCTTAGCGACGATTTCAGCGACGCCTCTTTTGAGTTCAGCAAGGTGTTGAGCGGCGTGCAGCAGCAGCGTCCACGCTGGAAACGTGCCCTCGGATTCACTGAGCGTGTTCTCGGCGAGGGTATCGGCAAACTGTATGTTGAGGAGTATTTCCCACAGAGCTCTAAAGACTATATGGAGGGACTCGTTGAGAATCTCCGCGTTGCCCTTGGCAAACATATCATCCATCTCCCATGGATGAGCGACGACACTAAGGTGCAGGCAATGAAGAAACTCAATGCCATCACTGTCAAGATCGGTTATCCCGACCAGTGGAAAGATTATTCAGAGCTTATCATCGACCCGGAGCTCTCTTATTGGGAGAATGCACATAATGCCAACATGTGGCAGGTGAAGGAGACACTTAAGAAATGGGGCAAGCCTGTCGACCGCACTGAATGGGGCATGACTCCCCAGACTGTGAATGCCTACTACAATCCCACCAATAATGAGATTGTGTTCCCTGCCGGCATCCTTCAGGCTCCTTTCTATGACCCACAGGCAAGCGACGCTGAGAACTATGGTGGCATCGGCGTCGTGATTGGTCATGAGCTTACCCATGGCTTTGACGACCAGGGAAGCCAGTTTGACGCTGTCGGCAATATGACCAACTGGTGGACACCAGAGGATGCAGAGGCTTTCGCAGCCCTCACTCAAGGTCTTGCAGACCAGTACAGCGCAGTTGAGGTTCTTCCCGGTCTTAATGCCAACGGACAGTACACTCTTGGTGAGAACATTGCAGACCAGGGTGGTCTCCGCATTGCACGCACAGCGTTCCTTGACTCTCAGAAGAAGAAGGGTGTGGACGTGACTTCTGATTCAGCAAAGATTGATGGCTTCGACCCAATGCAGGTGTTCTATCTGAACTATGCAAACCTTTGGGGTCAGAACATCCGCGATGAGGAAATCCGCTCACTCACAACCGGTGATGTGCACTCATTAGGTGTAAACCGTGTCAATGTTGCAGTCAAGAACCTTGAGCCATTCTTTGAGGCTTTCGGCATTAAGGAGGGTGACACAATGTTCCGCCCAGCTTCTGAGCGCGTAATCATCTGGTAATCCAAACCAAAACCAAACAAGAAAGTCGCTTCGGATTCGGAGCGACTTTTTTATTGGTATGTGAAGAGATTATTTCAGGTGATTGAGAATCCAGTCGAGGTGTCCGCGTTCGGTGGCCTCAGATGTCCAGTGTTCGTTGATGGGGGTTCTCAGGGCTTCCTTTGGAGAGGTGATGACATTGTAGACGGCATAGCTTGTGGTTGGCGGACAAGTGTTGTCGTTGTATCCCCAGGTCATATACACGGGACATTTTACATTGCGTGCGAAATTCACAACATCGTAATAAGCCATTGTGTTGAGTTTTTCGGGGGTATCCATACCTTCCACACGGAAGAAATGTGGATAGCCACCGGCTCTGCCTGCCTTATAGCCAGCCATATCGCTCAACGCCGGATGATTGGCAACGCATGCAGTAACTCTCGGGTCAAGACCGGCAGCCACAATTGCCAACGCACCACCCTGGCTTCCACCCTGCACAGCCACATTCTTTCCGTCCCATTCCGGAAGAGAGGTGAGGAAATCAATGGCACGCACGAGACTGAGATACACGCGCTTCATATAGTAATTGTCCTTGTTATCCAGACCGTTCTGAAGATAACCGTTTTCCCTGCCACTAAATGCCCTACTGATCTCCTTAAACTGGTCATCGCTCAACTCTGGGTTCAGTCCATGAATCTCAGTCTCAAAACGGATGCAACCGTTCTCACCATAATAACGATGGCGAAGCGGCTCCTTGATGGTCTTGATACCGGCACCGGGAGGACAAAGCACTATCGGGCACGAACCTGGTTCGGCATCCTTCGGGATGAAAAGATAACCATAGATTGACTGGCCTTGTGACGTGGTGATGAGATTCACAAGGTAGCAATTCATCTTGTCAGTAGTGTATTGTGGAGAGGGTGTCATTGTATATTTCAACGGCACTTTCTTCAGGTCATCGATGTTTTTCGACCAGAATTCATCGAAGTCGGAAGGCTTCTGAGTGTAAGGCTGTATCTTATCTGCGGAAAATCCCACTTTAACATGATGGGTATATTTCACTCCGTCAACGGTTGCAGTCAGCACGCAGTCGCGAAAACCAGGCTGGTCCATAGTGCCAATTGCAACTTGCGCCTTACCATTCTTAAGCATCGTATTCCCAGTTTTGTCGGCAGGCATCATGTCGCCACCCAAGGCATATTCAAGAGTGACGCCATCTACAGGAATGCCATATTTATACAGCTGCACATCCACAGTGGCATTCTCACCTGTCTCATAGAGCCAGTCGGCATGGTCTGGGACGGTCACCCACAACACATCGCTCCGGTAAGGATAATTCTCAGCCGCAGCCGGCAGCATGGCCATCAGAGCCATAATAGTAAAAATAAGTCTCTTGATTTTCATGATGATTAGTATTTCCCGCAAAATTAACCAATATTTTAATGTAAGAAAAATTATTCATAATATTTCCTATTTTTTTATGAAATACACTCTTTATCCACAAAAATGTATTAATTTTGCAGGCTGAACAACAAAATAACAGAAAAATACTTTCACATTAATCATTTCATGAAACAAATTTTGCTACATGGAGGTCTGTCTGTGATTCTCTTGACATCGTTGACAGGATGTTTCGATGAAAACTATGACTTGTCAGACATCGACACCACCTCCGAATTCAAAGTGAAAGATCTTGTGCTACCATTCAACCTTGACCCCGTCACCCTCAGCGACATCATCGAAATCAAGGAAGGTGACCAAATCAAGGAGATAACCATCAACGGCGAGACAGTCTATGCCGTACAGGAAAGCGGTGAATTCAAATCTGACGACATCTCTATCCCAGGTTTCTCCACGGATGATATTAATGTGGCTCCTACCACTATCAAATTCATGATTTCCCAGACTCCCGGAGATGCCTCATTTGGAGTTGTGGATCCCATAGATTTGAAATTTAAGGACTTCATCACTCAGGACGAACTTAACAAGTCAATCTCTTTCACCGCCTCCGGCATTGATGACGCAATCGTGCAAATCACTGACCTATATACAGGTGATTTCTACATCAGACTTGATTTTGAAGTGAGTGACGCACTGGCAAGATGCGCCGACACAGAAATCAAAAATCTACTTATCGACCTTCCCAAGGGGATGAAAGTCGACGAGATTTATCCAACGCCTTCCAACGGAAATGGATATGACCCCAATACAGGCAGACTCAACATCTCCTCTATAAAGATATATGGGGGAAAGGCTGAGCTCTACCTGAAAGCATCCATGATTAGCCTTACAGCCAACGACTGCGGCATTGACTACGCATCTCATTCTTTGAATCTTGAGTCGGTAATAAACATCAGTGACGAGGCAATCCTGTCAGTGACTCCACAATCAACTGAAGTGTCAACTCTCCCCGAACAAGCCAACCTGAACATCAACTATACAATCACACCTCTTTATGTGGAGGCAGTTTCCGGCACCATCAATTATCATCTCGACGGAATCAATATTGACCCCATCTCACTGTCAAACCTTCCCGATTTCTTGGCCGGCGACGAGACAAATCTTATTCTTGCAAATCCGCAGATTTATCTGAGCGTCAACAACCCGGTAGCCAACGACAAACTCGGATTCAGCACCGGTCTCAACATCACGGCAGTGCGTGGGTCCGAGGAAACACAGTTCCCTCTCAACAACACAATAACCGTTGGTTATAACAATGGCGTTGACGGTCCTTATCAGTTCTGCCTCTCCCCAAACGACCCGCAGAACAAACCAGACTACTATGACATGGCATCCCACGTGATGTACACTGATCTCAGTTACGTGATCAGCGGCAATGGTCTGCCTGAAAGTCTCGACATCAACCTTGTCAATCCTCAGATTTATCTGCAGGATGTAGAGAAATTCGAACTCAACAGAGATCTACATAAACTTGAGGGCACTTGGGAATTCCTTGCTCCTCTTGCAATGGCTTATGGCACTGAAGCTAAAATCGTGTACACTGACGTGGTCGATGGCTGGGGCAGTGAAGACCTTGATAAACTCATAATCCAGAAACTGGAGGTGAATCTCAACATCACCAATGACACATCACTTGAGGCTACCCTTTCTGGTTATCCAATCGATAAGAACGGCAACAAAATAAACGGAGTTAATATCGAGGGAGCCACTATTCCCGGTGGCGCAAAAGATGCCCCGGTCACCATATACATCACCGGTGAGGTTAGAAATCTCGACGGAATCAAATTCACAGCCATTGTGAAACCGGAAAACAACAATGCTCTTTCTCCTAACCAAAGCATCACACTCTCCGATATCAAAGCTAAAGTCAGTGGAAACTATACTACAGATTTTTAATCAACGAACAAAATGGAATCTTCCATAAAGAAATATATATTAGGAGTCGGTCTCCTTTTGAGCGCTACCGGAGTTTTTGCACAGTCAACTTATTCCGGATATTTCCTCGAAAATTATGACTACCGCTTCCAGATGAACCCTGCCTTCGGCAACAACAACGGTTTTGTCTCTTTCCCCGCTCTCGGCAACCTCAATATTCATGTGCGTGGCAATCTTCATGTCAACAGCCTGATATACAATCTCAACGGCAAGACAGTGCTTTTCACCAACCCTGGCATCAGCGAGAAAGAAGCCATGAGCAGGTTTCACGATAAAAATCGCCTCGGTTCAAACGACAAGATTGATATCTTAACGGTCGGATTCAAGGGTCTCGGCGGCTACAACACTGTCTCTCTCGGAGCCGTTGCCAATGTCAATGTCTCTGTCCCGGGTTCTTTCTTCTCTCTGGCAAAGGAGGGAATCACCAACAAGACTTACGATATCAAGAATATGTTTGGCAATGCCAACGCTTATGCCCAACTTGCCCTTAACCATTCGAGAGACATCAAGCAAGTGCCGGGACTGCGTGTCGGTGCCACATTGAAAGTACTTGTCGGCGCAGGTAATGTCGACTTTCAGTTTAACGATGCCAAACTCCAACTTAACGAGGACCGTTGGATTGCTCAGACCAATGCTGATATATATGCCTCAATCGGTGGTCTCCGGTTCGACATGGACCACAGCAAGGAAACAGGTAAAGATTACGTTTCGGGTGCCGATCTCGACGATGGATTCTCCCCGCAGGGATTCGGTGTCGGACTTGATCTCGGTGCTGAATACAAATGGAACGACTTCAGTTTCTCGGCAGCAGTCCTCGACCTCGGCTTCATGAACTGGGGAAAGACACAATGGGCTTCCACCAATGGCAACCAGACCATCGACACCAGCGCATACACATTCAATGCCGACAGCAATGCCTCCAATTCTTTCGACAACGAATTTGATCGTCTGAAGGATGATCTCGCTCTGCTTTATCAGCTTGACAATAACGGAGAAATCTCAAACCGCACACGTGCTCTTGCTGCCACAATCAACCTCGGCGCACAGTATGAACTCCCGGTTTACCGCAAGCTCCGTTTTGGTCTCATGAACTCTACATATATAAACGGAAGATACACCTGGACTCAGTTCCGTCTCTCTGCCAACGTCGCCCCGGTGAAATTCATCTCCGCTGACGTCAATCTCATGGCTGGCACATATGGTGTAGGTTTCGGATGGCTCCTGAACATCCATCCCAAGGGATTCAACCTCTTCCTCGGCATGGACCAGACTGTAGGCAGACTCGCAAAGCAGGGCGTGCCTCTCAATTCAAACGCATCTTTCAATATGGGTATCAACTTCCCATTCTGATAAGATATCATAAAATAAATCGGGCAATCTCAAAAGAGACTGCCCGATTTATTTTATCTAACCTAAAAATATTTTACTTGAAAAGATATTGTGAAGAGATTGACTGGTTGTTGTGGATGCGGCGGATGGTATCGGCAAACAGTTTCGAAACCGGAAGCACCACAGCCTTAGGATTCTCCTTGCCATAAGGGATAGAATCGGTGAAGACTATTTCCGTAAGACCTGAATTGATAACCCTCTCCGTAGCAGGGTCGCTCATCACGGCATGACTGCAAAGTGCGCGGACCGAACGTGCTCCATTCTCAAGCAACAGGTCGGCAGCCTTGGTGATTGTGCCGGCAGTGTCGCTGATGTCGTCAACCAACACCACATTCTTGTCTTTGACATCACCAATCACTGTCATCTTCTCGACCACATTCGCCTTTGCTCTCTGCTTATGGCAAAGCACAAGAGGGACGTCGAAATATTTGGCATATGAATTGGCTCTCTTTGCGCCACCAACATCGGGAGAGGCTATTACAAGCTCATCAAGATGCAGACTCTCCACATATGGGATGAAGATGGACGATGCGTAGAGATGATCCACCGGGACGTTGAAGAAGCCCTGAATCTGATCGGCATGTAGGTCCATCGTGATGAGACGGTCAATACCAGCCACGCTCAACAAGTCGGCAACAAGCTTTGCAGCGATCGACACCCTCGGCTTGTCTTTACGGTCCTGACGCGCCCATCCAAAATAGGGGATGACCGCCACTATGGTGGCTGCCGAGGCACGCTTTGCAGCATCAATCATCAGGAGAAGCTCCATCAGATTGTCGCACTTAGGAAACGTGGACTGCACAAGATAGACCTCTGCTCCACGGATTGACTCGTCGAAGCAAACCTCGAACTCTCCGTCGGCAAACGTCTCTATTTTCATTTGACCTAATTCTATGCCCAGATCCTTACAGATTGCCTCGCCTAAGTAATGGCTCTTGGTCCCTGCGAAAACCTTTATGGGCGGAAGATAATTACTCATGATTTGGATTGGTAAAAATTGGTGATGCAAAGGTAGGATTATTTTCTGACATTTCTGTTGTTTTATCCCATTTTTCTTATTCCCACCTCTTAATTTTCCTTAATATTTTTGCCATTTCTTAATTCCGAGCCCTTCATTTTAGATACTTTCACATCCTTTAACTTCCCGATGGGAAGCACAAGGGCATCTGCAGCACTCATAAATACTGTGGTGGACACCGTGGATGATAGATTCAGCTTGTGGGTCTTTCCCCACAGAAGGTCGGTGCAAACCACCTCTCCCCTCTCCACACCGGTCATCTCAAACGCAAGGTCGGGAATCACAAAGCTTACATTGCATGCCTGGCGGTCGAAATTAACTATGATGAGAAGTACGTCATCTCCATTATATCTGATGAAAGCGAAATTCGTATGGGGATTAAAGCCCGGCTGACGCAGATTGAAATACATGAGGTCGAAGAAATCGCCTTCCCTTAAAGCCTTTCTCTCATTACACAACGTCAACACATTCTTATAGACATTACGCAACCAGCGCTCGTGGGGAGAGAGCAACTCATCATCACACTTCCCGCCATTCATCCATCTTCTGATTGTCGACACGCTCCAATAGTCGAATATGGTGGTGCGGTTGTTGTCTCCGGCAAACCCCTCGTTGTCTCTTGCCTGCTCTCCAAGTTCCTGCCCATAATATATAAGGAATGGCCCCTTCGACATCATGGAGGATGTGACAAGCGACGGAATCACCCTCAATGAGTCGCCGGCATATGCCCTTGAGCCGAATCTTACCTCATCATGATTTTCCAAGAAATTAAGCATCTTGTCGCCAATACCATCCACAGTCTGCCAACAACCGGTGAGCTGCGCTGCTGAGCGCCCATGAATCTCTATGCCGACAAGGGTGTCATAAAGATTTACCTTGTCATAAAGATAATCGAAACATCCATAGTCGAGGAATGGACGATAGAGCGACACGTCGTAGATCTCTCCTATAAACATTATATGCGGATAGACTGACTTCACCTGAGGAATTGCCCAATGCCAGAATGCCAATGGCACCATAAACACCATGTCGCAACGGAAACCATCGATACCTTTCGATGCCCAAAATCTCAGGATATGAAGCATCTTAAACCATGTGTCGGGCACGGGGCTGAAATGGTCTGAGTTGTCGTTATAGTCATGACCATAGTTGAGCTTTACGGTCTCATACCAGTCATTGCGGGTGCAGAACGCTGTGAAACAGTCATTGCCGGTGGCCTTTGCCGGAAACTCAACAAATGGCTTCTTCCCTTCTGCTCTGAGATCAAAGTCTGGGTAGAACTGCTGGTTGGAGATATAGTAATAATTATTGTCGCGGGCAAAGTTCATGTTGATGTTATCCTTTGCGCCGAAATCCTCTATCCCTGAGGGAGCGACATCTGAATGATACTCTCTTGCCGTGTGATTGGGCACAAAATCGATGATGACCTTCATCTTTTCGCGATGAATTCTTCTGACAAGCGATTCAAACTCCCTCATCCTGTCAGGAACCGACACAGCGAGAGCGGGATCCACATCATAATAGTCTTTGATGGCATATGGCGACCCAGCCTCACCTTTCACCACATTGGGATTATCCGGCATCACACCATCCTTACTGAAGTCTGTTTTGGTGGCATGCTCAATGACTCCGGTCAACCATAGGCAGTTCACACCCAACTCTTTTATGGATTGAAGAATATGGGGAGTATAGTCATTAAATTTTCCACTTCCATTCTGCTTCAGAGTGCCCCATGGCACACAATTAGGATTCAAATTTGTAAAAATCCTCGGAAATAATTGATAGATAATCAGTTTTTCCTTTTTTGCTTTCATGATGTCTTTGTTAGATTTTGAGCTCATTGCTTAAAGTTTGAAAGTCATCTGATTGTCTCTACAGTCTCAAGCACACGGCATGCCGCGTCATAACCCGCAGTGACACCCTTTCTTATGCTTGACAACGCAAAAGTACCTACATTGATGAGCTGTTCGTTTTGTATTATATAGTCGCAGAGTCGAAGATCCTGCGGTGTGTTTGATTTCATGATGAGATGGAATGTGCGGTATGCCACATCTATGATCCCTCCCTTGCTGTCAAATTTCTTGCTCAAGGGGCTGCAGTTGCTGCCATATAGTGTCTTGCAGTAATCGCGTATCGCCCATGCCGGAAGATTGCGCAAGACTCCTCCATCTACAAATGTCACCCCATTAATCTTTATCGGATTAAAGATGATGGGGATGCTGCAAGATGCCAACACTCTCGGCACTATCTCCCCCTTACTCCATCCTACTGATTTGCCATGGTCAAGGTCGGTGGCACATATCACTGTCGGTATCTTCATATCCTCTAAATTCTTAACCGGCAACCATCTCTCCAAAAGTTTCCCAAACCGGTCGAGCTTCATAAAGCCGGTTTTCGGCAATGACCATTCTGTGAAATCGCCGAAACGAGATGCTTCTGTGAAACACTCTATTATGTCGTTGGGACTAAGTCCGGCTCCATATAAAGCAGCTGCGATGGCACCTGCCGAGACTCCTGACAACACCGTTGGCTTTATCCCAAACTGTTCAAACGCCATAAGCACACCAATGTGGGAAAAGCCTTTTGCCCCTCCCCCACTGAACGCTATGCCTACCGATTCATCACGGATGATGCCAAGGCGTTCCAAAAGTCCATCTATATTTATAGCCATTACTCGTTAGTCGTTAGTTGCCATTAGTTGGCATTCATGTGCCAAAACATTGCGAAATTAATAAAAAATAACTGATAAGCCATAATATTTCATACGGTTTTAACTATTTTGCCACTTTAGTCACAACTTCTGTTTCTTTTTTCTCATCTTCTGCTGACTCTTCTTCCTCTTTTGTGTCTTTCCTTCTAAACAATGACTTGAGAAGATTGTCGAAATCATAACGATATACCACACCTATACCCTGAGTTGTCAATGCCTCGCGCAGATAATAGTTCTGGTCGTTGAAATGATTATAGGCCTTGAGACGCAAGTTGCCGTTGCGACTCAACAGATATTCTATGTCAAAGTCTCCGATGAATGTTGTGGAGGATGTGGATTTGTCTCGGTAACCGAAGTTGCCATTGACGAGAAGCCGGTTGTTGAGAAGCCTTGACGACAGGGCAACGTCAACCTCCAAATCGGAAAAGTCACCCTTATCGCTGCGGAAAGATGGAGCGACTGTAAATTTATCGGTCAGCTGCCCCAACATATTGGAAAGCTGCGACGACAATGTCGTCGACGCGACAGCAGCCAACTCTCCGCCATTGCTCGAGTAGCCCATATATTCTGGCGTATAGAAGCGGTTTAATGCCAAGAGGTATATAATCTGACGGCTCATCATGTCGTCGGTGGAGACAATACTCTTCACTTTCCTCTCCACATCCTGTGTGAGGGTGGGAAGCTCTATGTCGAAAGTGATATCCGGATGCTGCATTTCCCCGTTGACCATCAGCAACGCATCTACCGGCACGTTGGTTCGCGCGAGGTCCTTGTCGGTGGAGAAACTCTTATCGAGGTCTGACAGGTTGGTATTCACACGATAGGCAGCGGTGATGTCAAGATTGGCATTCAATGGGTCGCCATTGAATGATATTGTGCTCCCCGAACGTATGGAGAAATCTCTTAAAATCAGGTCTTGAAGTGAAAAATTATAGTTACCCTCTTCAAGGGTGTATTTGCCAAACATCTGCATCTCATCAGAGTCAGACTCATATTCCACTTGGATGGCGCCGTTGCCTCGCGCCGTGATCTTATCGCCCGCAATCGGGTCCATCACAAGCGTCAACAAGGAGGATGGATTCACTGATGCACGAATGTCAAGACTGAATTTTGACGGGGCACTGTTCTGCGTCTCTATCTGCTTTTGGAAGGCAGCAAGCACATCAGGCACACTGTCTCGGGCCATCCGCTCCCTCTCTTCTTTCCTTTTGTCGCTGAATGTAAGGAAATGATAGTCTTCTGCTGCCTGCGTGTCATTCAGGACAAATGTGAAACTGGAGTTGCCCACCACATCCATATCGACGGAAATCTGAACCATCCCCGGCCATCCTCTCACCACGGCTCCCCCGTCGCCATAAATAGTGCCATACCAATCTGGATTCATCTTGGAATTGGTGTCATAGCATAGCAGATGCCGGGCGTCTGAGATCCTGAATGTGAATCGTGGCTCGTGGAAATATGTGTGTGTAAGATCTCCCGTCAGTATTGCTGAATTCCCTTTCTCATCATAGAGCCGGAATGATGGGATAACGATATGACCGGGATTAAGATAGACTGAGTCGGAGCCGTGATACCATGTGTTTGTAAAATCAAGTTTCATCGCTATGGTGTCGGCAAACAGGCGTCCTGTCAAGTCGATATCCTTAAACGTGCCAAAAAGCTTGGCATTCCCTGACGCTTTCCCCACAACATCTGATGTGAATGCACTCATAAACGGCTTCAGAAACTCTACAGGAATCTTGTTGGCATCCACATCAAAGCTCAATGAATCTTTTCCAAGCCATATCCCGCCGTCGATGAAAGCCTTGCGTTCTCCCTTATCTATAATGTCGGCTGTAATCGTAATCTCTTTCTCATCATTATCCCAATGACTATTTATGTATCCATCACCCAGAACAGCTCCATTATAAGACAGACTCTCCACAAACAGATTGTCGGTCTGCGCAATAGGATTTTTGCTAAAGACAGCCCTGCCGGCCACATCTCCCGTTGCCGACCCGCCAAATGTGACATAGTTGATTTTCAGTATGTCAAATATATAGTCAAGGTCAATATCAGCCAGACGCACCGACACCGAATCCTCTGGCAACGCTGAGGCAACACCGTCGATGGCCACAAACTGATTGTCATGCCAAAACTTGAGATTGTCTATGCTCAACACATTATCATCATATGTGATTTTACCCTTGTCTATATTCCAGCGTGATGGACCGATGTCAAAAATAGATGGATTGATGTCAACATTCACCTCCGGTTTGGAAGTGAACTCATCCCGGCTTATCACAGCCCCCAACGACAGGAGTCCTTTGAAACTGTCGTTGTTGGGATTCTTCCAACCCAAATCAGCGTAGATGTCATCTTCTTCTCCCCACACACGGAAATCAAGGGCAAGGTCACCTTTCTTAGCCGGCATTGTTGTGGCCAATTCAATGCCGAGCAAACCCTTCTCTCCATTCAAGTCAAGATTTAATCTGCTGTCTCTTATCAGCTTGTTTTTCCCCTGCTGAATATATGGGATACCAACAGACAGGGATGCCGTGCACTCTCTCCCCATAATTGTGCCATCTATAGGCACCGGCACCAACAGCCTGAATGGAAGATTGAAAAATTCGGGCGCGTCATTCACCGGATTGAGCAGGAATGAAAACTCAACTTCTGTATCTTCCGACACAGGGCTCTCCTCGACATAACACAACGATGGAAGGGTATGGGCAAGGATTTGCCTCAATAAGGGGATCACCTCTTTCACCTTATATATACCTGAGATTTCCCCATCAATCCAATCACTGTTGATTTTGATGTCGCGCTTATCATTCTCAAACGTTGAGGATAATGCCAGATCCTTGAGGCTCAGAGACCTGTCGCCCTGGGTATACGACAGGTCTTTACCCTCAATACCACCCGTAAGGTTATCAATATTATTCCCCTGAAGATCCGCTGTCAGTGTGCCACTAAACTTCACCGGGCCTTTACCGGTTAAAAGCCCGAGATATGTGGGAATGAAATAATCCAGGTCACAATTTAAATTTAGTGAAGATGATGCTCCGTCAAGGAATGCTCCTACTGTAGCCTCTCCCTTTGCCACGTCGTTATCAACAGAAAGATTTGCCGACACATCTTTCCCGGATTTTGAAGCCTCAAGCGCAAATCCATCATGCAGACTTCCATTTATCTCTATATCCGACACATAGGCTGCCACCTCACCATCAACTTCCTTGCCACGCAATTGTGCCTGAAATGAGACGTTGCCATTCACTTTTCCTATCTTTCCTTTTTCAAGAAGCAATTGTGGGCTGACATTTTCCAACACAACCTCTCCTTTAATATTTGAGATTCCCTTCCCCAGGCCTTGTGCATCTGCCGTGACCGTTGCATTCCCACACTCTGTGAATAAAATTATGTCGGCATTGACATCGGGCCCGGCAATGTCGCCACTCCCTGTAGCCGTTAATTTTATATCCCCACAATTTGAGATGATATTTCTTATGTTGTCCTTAAGCGTCGGGATTCGCTGTGTCAAGAAATCAGTAAATCTTCGCTTAGCCTCCACTTCAAGGTTATCAAGATGGAATTTTGATTTTTTTATGTCGTTCAGGTCTTCGGCACTGCCACTGACCGAGAGGGTAATTTCATCTTCCTGGATTATCGTCAGCCTGTCAAGCGAGAGTCTCTCAGCATCACCAGTGGCGGAGAGCGAAAGATAGAGGGGCTCGTAAAAATCGCCAAGCACCGGCACAATTCCTTTGAAATCAGACAATGTAATCTTATTGCCCGACAACGAGAGAGTGTGTGGCGTTTCGGTTATTGACCTAAGAATGTCGCTATATCCATTGTATGCCAAGGAAATATCGGAAGGTTGAATTTCTGTGTTGGGCAACGCAAGCACAAAATTCTCAACAGATAGGGAAGTGGGGCTAATATGCGCCTTAAAAGTCAGTCTCTCAAGAATCAATCCTCCCGACAATTCAAATGCCATCCGGCGCAAGTCTAATGTAATGTCGTCATTCTTGAGTTGCGGAAAAGCCATATCTGCCTTAAGGTCATTCACCACAAGATGATTGAAATCAACCCTGTCTTTATCTTCCAATCTTGGCAGCCATTCCTTGTCATATTGCAGACGGCAGCGACGCAAGACTACATTCCTTAGTTTCAAATCAAACTTAGACTTCGGCTTATTGGGATCCTTGGGGGCAAAGGCATCTATCATGAACTGGATGTTGAGAGGCGCTCCCTCCGTCTTTTGACTAATTTTGCCATCGAGACCTATTATCTCGCCATATGTCAACTCTATTTCCCCTTGTGCGAGCAAACGGGTTAAATTGATTCCTGCCCCCACCCTCATCACACTGAGACACAAATCCCCTTCGGGAGTAAACACCTCAAGACCATTCACCGTCACCTCATTAAACGGGCGGATGCCAACATCCGCTATCCTGACCTCACCTCCCAGAAAATTGGTCAACTCCTTCTGCGCGACATCTTTTATCTTACGTTGCACAGGCGGTATCGACAAAAGAATATAAAGTATAAGATAGAGCGCGACAATCAATATTATCGCCGAAAACAAGACACTGCGTGCCACCTTATAGATATTTCTTACTGCGCTCATCTTATTAATTTGCAAAATTAATTAAAAATAACAAAATAGTCCACACCTGAATGATGCTTTTTTGTGCAATCAAAATTAAGTTGTATAATTTTTTTGTCTTCCCAAATAATTGAGTTAACTTTGTGGGTTGAAAACCGATTCAGAAAATCAATGAGCATATATATATTGGGAATAGAATCCTCTTGCGATGACACATCGGCTGCCGTCATTTGCGACGGCATTTTGAGGAGCAATGTCATAGCAAGCCAAAAAGTGCATGAGGCTTATGGTGGCGTAGTGCCAGAGCTCGCATCCAGGGCCCATCAGCAGAATATTGTCCCCGTGGTCAGCGAGGCTCTGCGTCAGGCTGGCATCGACAAATCGCAATTGTCTGCTATAGCCTTTACACGAGGACCGGGACTCTTGGGCTCTCTGCTCGTCGGCACTTCCTTTGCCAAGGGGATGGCCATAGGGCTTGACATTCCTCTCATAGATGTAAACCATCTTCACGCGCACGTGCTTTCTCATTTCGTAAGGAAAGAGGAAAACGACGAGGTGCCCGAATTTCCCTTTATGTGTCTGCTGATTTCCGGCGGAAACTCTCAGATTGTTGTGGCAAAGAGTCCGTATGAGATGGAAATTGTAGGGAAGACAATCGACGATGCTGCCGGCGAGGCTTTCGACAAATGCGCAAAAGTGCTGGGGCTGCCCTATCCCGGTGGCCCTCACATCGACCGTCTCGCCGCTCAGGGAAATCCGGACGCATTCAAATTCAGCAAGCCCCACATTCCGGGTCTTGACTACTCCTTCAGCGGACTAAAGACTTCTTTCCTATACACCTTGCGCGACAATCTTAAGAATGACCCAAAGTTTATAGAGAATAACATTGCAGACGTTGCCGCATCTCTACAAAAAACAATAATCGACATACTGCTTGACAAACTTTCAAAGGCTCTTGACGTTTATCAAGTAAGGCACGTTGCCATCGGAGGCGGTGTCTCAGCAAATTCCGGCGTAAGAAACGCCATAGACAATTTCTGCCGCAAAAAGGGACTTCGCGCTTGGATTCCTGAGAGAGCTTTCACCACCGACAATGCCGCAATGGTGGCTGCCGCCGGTTATTTCAAGTTTATCTCCCAGCAATTCTGCGATCTCTCCCTCCCTCCTTTCTCAAGAGTCTCCATGTGAAAATTTTTCACCTTATGAACAGCAAGAAAGACACGAAAGACAAAACCGACAAATCCGGGATGCACACCGAGACCCGACACGTCGTGATATATGGCTACACAAAGCAAGAGCTCCTCAAGGTTATGAAACACTTTGAGGCGCAGCTCCCCGACTATGTCAAGATAACAATCGACTCTTCCAATCTCGTGACAAAGATCACTCTCACCGGGATGGATTCGGGCGTTGAGTTGCTGAGATTCAAAATGAACAAGTATCATCAGAACCTCAACGACATTTTCACAGAAGATGTGGTGGCAACGGAAGACACCAACATACCCACAGTGCTTGGCAATCTTCTACATGAGCGTGAACTCACTGTGGCATGCGCCGAGAGCTGCACCGGCGGCAACATTGCCCACCGGATTGTGCAGGTGCCGGGATCATCGGCATATTTCCTTGGCAGCGTCGTGAGCTATTCCAACGATGTGAAAACCGACGTGCTGAAGGTGCCTCGTAGCGCAATAGCCTCAGAGGGTGCTGTCAGCAAGGTGGTGGCAGAGGCCATGGCAAAAGGGGCTGCCAGACTTATGCGGGCAGACTGTGCCATCGCCACGACGGGTATAGCCGGTCCTGACGGAGGCACTCCTCTCAAGCCTGTCGGCACTGTCTGGATTGCCGTAAAATATGGCGACACCATCGTCAGCGAATGTGTCCATTTCAATGGCGACCGCAACTCAGTAATAGAAAGCGCCTCCAACCATGGAATGGTGATGCTCATAAATCTTCTGCGCAACAGCTACGTGATGCAGGAAGATGTCAACGACGACTGATTTTAACAATTTTCTCACAATTTTTTAATTTTATTCCCTGTTTCTCTTGCATATATTCTGACAAATTACTAATTTTGCACCCGGATTGCGGCACATCCTTTAAAGTCGCCTTTAGATGCGTTGGCGATGATATGAGAACTGAGATGGCGGCCCCCGGTCCCTTTTAGATTTTTTAATTCAGTTTAAAACAACAGCCATGTCAAAAGTTTGTCAGATTTCAGGCAAAAAAGCTTCGGTGGGAAACAACGTCTCTCACTCCAAGCGTCGCACTAAACGCAAATTCAACGTCAACCTCCACAAGAAGAAATTCTACTGGGTTGAGCAGGATATGTGGATCGAGCTTCTCGTCTCCGCACACGCACTCCGCACTATCAACAAAATCGGTCTGAATGCCGCTCTCAAAAGAGCTGAGAAAGATGGCATCCTCGACTTCAAAGACATCAACATCATTTCTTTTTAATCAGAGCTCACAACTATGGCAAAGAAAGCTAAAGGCAACAGAGTGCAGGTGATCCTCGAATGCACTGAACATAAAGCAAGCGGAATGCCTGGTATGTCAAGATACATCACTACCAAAAACCGCAAAAACACTACAGGACGTCTGGAGTTGAAGAAATACAACCCCATCCTCAAGAAAATGACCATTCACAAAGAAATAAAATAAGCACCCCCTGAACCATGGCAAAAAAAACCGTCGCGTCGCTTCAGAAAGGTGAAGGACGCACCTTCAGCAAAGTTATCAAAATGGAGAAATCTCCTAAAACCGGCGCTTATATCTTCAAAGAGGAAATGGTGCCTAACGATGCAGTGCAAGCTGCCCTCAAATAAGATTCTGATCTTTCAATATAGAAAATCCCGGTTGATTTCTCAACCGGGATTATTTTGTTTTATATGGCGCTTCGGATAATTCCTCTATCTGAGTGCATCACAAAATCGATAATCTCATCTCTATATTTTGTCTGTGGCAGCGTCTCTGTGATGAGTTTCACTGCATTCGACACGTTAAGGTCGCTGAGATAGAGGATTCTATAAATCTCCCCTATGGTCTGTATGTCTTCCTGTGAGAAGCCGTTGCGCTGGAGACCTATGGAATTAAGGCCCACATATGAAATAGGCTCTCGGGCTGCCTTCACATATGGAGGAATATCCTTGTTGACAAGAGCCCCTCCCTGAAGCATTATGTTCTTTCCAAGATGACAGAACTGATGGATAAGGCTTCCTCCCCCTATCACCGCGCAATCATCCACTATGACTTCTCCAGCAAGCTGCACCGCATTCGACATGATGACACGGTTGCCTATGCGACAATCGTGAGCAACATGGCTGTAGGCCATAATCAGACAGTTTTCACCCACTACGGTCTTCCCCTTTGAGGCTGTGCCACGGTGAACTGTTGAGCACTCCCTAAGCGTCGTGCCATCGCCAACATACGCATATGTTGTCTCCCCACGGAATTTCAAATCCTGGGGCACTGCCGACACAACAGCTCCAGGGAAAATCTTGACTCCATTTCCTATACGTGCTCCTGGAAAGATCGTCACATTACCCCATATCTCACAATTGTCGCCAATCTCTACGTCTTCATAAATATTGGTGTAATTGCCAATATTCACATTATTTCCGATTTTGACATCGGGATGTACATAATAGTTATTCATGTGTAGCCAGAAGAATGATTTTGGTTATTTATTCTTGATAATCTGTGCCATGAACTCTGCCTCACACACAATCTTCTCTCCCACGAAAGCATATCCTTTCACAACAGCACAACCTCTGCGGATCTCAGTCATAAGGCTGACGTTGAGAAGCAACGTGTTGCCGGGCACCACTTTCTGACGGAATTTCACATTGTCGATCTTCAGGAAGTAGGTGCTATATTTCTCTGGCTCATCAAGATAATTGAGCACCAAAACTCCGGCTGCCTGTGCCATCGCCTCTACCTGAAGCACACCCGGCATTACCGGCTCCTGTGGGAAATGACCCTGGAAGAACGGCTCGTTGACCGTCACATTCTTCACTGCAACACAGCGCTTCTTGTCTATCTCGATGATTTTGTCAATCAGCAAGAAGGGGTAACGGTGTGGCAACAGTTTCCTAATTCCGTTGACGTCAATCAATGGCTCGAGGTTCGGATTATAGGCCGGCGACTGTATCTCAGTGTGGCGCACCTCCTTGCGGATCATCTTTGTGAACTTACTGTTGACGGTGTGTCCGGGACGGATTGCTACAACCCTCCCCTTCAATGGCCTGCCTACCAAGGCAAGGTCACCGACCACATCTATAAGCTTGTGGCGTGCCGGCTCGTTATCCCATTTCAATGGCGTGGGATTCAGATAGCCGAGCTCTGAAACCTCCATATGAGGCACATTCAAGAGGTCGCAAAGACTGTCTATATGCTCTTGGGCAACCGGCTCATCATATATCACGATGGCATTGTCGATATCTCCTCCCTTTATAAGCCCATGCTTGAGGAGTGTCTCTATCTCCCTTACAAACACAAAGGTGCGCGCACTTGCCACTTCCTGCTTGAATTCCGCCAAGTCATCGAGCACGGCAAATTGGTTGGGTAGGATCTTTGAGTCATACTCCACCATCACCTCCACGCTGAAATTGTCGTCAGGATAAAAAGTAATCACCGACCCTGACTCTTCATCTGAATAACGGATCTTCTCCTTAATTATATAGAAGTCCTTGTCTGCATTCTGTTCCTCAACTCCTACCCTGTCGATTGACTCGACATACTGGATTGCGCTGCCATCAAGAATCGGCATCTCAGGGCCATTCACTTCTATAAGGCAATTGTCTATTCCGGCTGAATATAAAGCTGCAAGGGCATGCTCTATGGTGCTTACCCTCACGTCTCCTTTCCCTATGACCGTGCCGCGCGTAGTGTCGACAACATTCTCTGCAAGCGCATCTATCACAGGCTGGCTGTCAAGGTCTACTCTCTTGAACTTGTATCCATGATTTTCCGGCGCCGGATTGAACACCGCCGTTAGCTCCATGCCGGAATGAAGTCCCTTTCCACTCAGTGTGAACGGTGACTTTAAGGTTAGTTGTCTCATTGTATTATTTCTTTTTTATATATTCTGAATAAATCTCTCCAAGTTTTTTTATGTAAACCTGATTCTTTGCAAACTGTCGGGCCTCAATTGCCGGATAGCCCATAAGGCGCCGTCCGCTACCCACATTGTTGGGGATACCTGACTGCGCACCAATCTCGTTGTAGTCGCCAACTGTGATGTGTCCGGCAAAACCGCACTGACCGCCCACCATGTTGCCATTGCCGATGTGGGTTGACCCGGCGATGCCGGTTTGCGATGCAAACACGTTGTCTTCTCCTATGCTGACATTGTGAGCCACCATAATGAGGTTATCAAGTTTGGTGCCCCTGCCCACCTTGGTGCATCCAAAGGTCGCACGGTCAACAGTGGTGTTGGCACCTATCTCCACATCATCCTCTATCACCACAATGCCCGTCTGCGGTATTTTCTCATATTTTCCATCCTTGGGCGCAAAACCAAATCCATCTGCACCTATCACCACTCCTGAATGGAGGATGCAACGGGAGCCTATCTTACATCCCTCGTAGATGCGCACTCCTGAGCGTATCACTGTGTCATCGCCTATCGTCACCCCATCACCAACATATGCCTGAGGATATATCTTGACATTCTTGCCAAGCTTCACTCCTTTGCCTATATAGGCAAAGGCCCCCACGTAGACATCTGCAGGCAATCCCACTCCTTCCGAAATGTAGCATGGCTGCTCCAAACCCACTTTCTGTGGCTTCATCGACTCTATGATGCGCAACAATTGGGCGAGTGTGGCATAGGGATCGTCTACCTTTACCAGGGTAACGGTGACACCTTCCTCCCTTTGAAAATCTTTCCCCACAAGCAGGGCAGTGGCGCCCGTCGTGTGGGCATAATGCGCATATTTCGGGTTCGCAATGAAACTGAGGTCACCGGCTTTCGCCTCCTCTATCTTCGCAAATCCCGTCAAGACTGCATCTTCATCTCCATCTACATCCCCTCCTGTGAGAGCCGCAAGGCCCTTAGGTGTTATCTCCATATCTTAGTTGGATATATTCTGTGGATAAATTTTTTGCAAATATCGTCATTTTTTACCATATATCAACTATCCCACACTCATTATTATTACAATTTATCTGTTTTAGACCAATATTTCATTTTTTTCTTGATTATACCAAGATATTTT
>CAZRUR010000033.1:0-17661 GCA_964603335.1 uncultured Sangeribacter sp.
CAAAACGCTTAGTATCAAAAGACTAAATTGGGCGCATCATCCGCCTATACCTATTATCTAATTTTAGAAATTTCGTAGATTCATTATGAAGATTCTCAAACTTTCTGGACAATTCAAGAAAGACCTTAAACGATATAAACACCAGAAGGCACAATTGGACGCTCTTGAGATAATTCTTGGCTATCTTCAAAGAGGCGAGGAAATTCCTAAAGAGTATAAGCCTCATATGCTTGTGGGAGATTATGTTGGCCATATGGAATGCCATGTGCACATTCTGAATTATTTTAAAAACATGCATAAGATGGATAAGGAGTCGGCAGCTTACAAGAGCAAGAAATATGATGACCTTTTCAGGGAGTCGGAGATAAACAATATGGTGAAAGAGGATGTGGTGGTTGGATGCGTTTTAAGAACTTTGCTTTGAGGGAATTTGTTTAGATATTAGCATTTTGTTTAGATATTATTTGTCCAGATATTATTTGTTCAGATATTATTTGTTTAATTATATGCCTTAATCGAAATTGAAATGACACAAGATATGGAAACTGGAGAGAAGAAGAAGGTTGCAGACCAGGTTGTTGGGATGTTGGCCGATGTCGGAGTGAAACATTTCCGGCAGAAGATTCTGAACTAGTCATCGGCGAGCGAGCCGGGGTTGATAAGGAATACACGCTCAGTGGCTCGGGTAATGGCGGTGTAGAGCCAGCGGTAGAAATCAGGACCGATGGCATCGGGAGCAATAGTGCCCATATCGATGTAGACGTGTTTCCATTGACCGCCCTGGGCTTTATGACATGTTATGCAGTAGGCATATTTCACTTGCAGCGCATTATAGAAGGGGTCTTCCATGGCCCCTTTCATTTTTTGCGTTATGGAGCCTTCATACTCGGCAATCACACGGTTGTAGAATTTCTCCATCTCAAGGCGCGGAATGTTGGGACCCTCAGTGACGAGGCTGCGCAACATAATCTTGGCAGCCACGGGTTGCTCCACGTCGGGAAGTTGCAGCTCAGTCTCTACAAACCATCTGCCGTAAGCCTTTTCCGTTTTTCCTACCCAAGTCACCTCGGCGGTCTCACCGTTAGCGATAAAGTTTTTAAGTTTGTTGACACGGCTCCAATAGTAGTCATTTTTAGCGATGACAATACGGTCGCCCTGCTGCAGGGGCTCCTCCGCATACATCACAAGATTGCGGATTGCCTGGTTGAAATTGTTGGCACGTTTGTTGGAACGGGTGACGATAAGCGTTTCCTCTTTCCCCACGAGTCCCCATGAGTCGGAGAGGGTATCTGCAAGTTCCTGAGACGACACCACCGAGATATCCGGGAATCCGGCAGTCTTAAGCCTGAATTTTTCAGGGGAAAGGTCAGAGAAGAGGAACTGCCTGACAATTGTGGCGTTATAAAGTATTCCAGAGTCAGAAGCCTGGCGTACAGGCAAGGAGAGAGTATATGTTATTGGATTGAGCCCGATGGCACGCAGTCTTTCGGGATTCATTGCGGGGCTGTCAGATTGCCCTACTGGAGGGAGCTGTGCGAGGTCGCCGACAAGAATCATGCCGCATCCCGGGGCGCTGTAGACGTGGCGCGTCAGCTGAAGAAGGAGAGAGGCATTGAAATCTGGAGCATCAGTAATGAGCGACGCCTCATCGATTATAAAAGTAGAGTTTGCGTCGCGGTTTTCAGCGAGGAAGAAAGAGGTGTTGGAAGGGTCGGTAGAGTTTCCCCGGAAGATCCGTTTGTGGATGGTAGAGGCACGGTCGTCGGAGAGAGAAGCGGCAACTTTCGCGGCACGTCCTGTAGGGGCGAGAATAATTACCGGCTTGTTGAGTTGCCTCATGGCCTTAACCAGGGCCCCCACGACAGATGTCTTACCCGTTCCGGCATAGCCGTTGAGCACGAACACATCACGCGGGCCACGACTTGAGACGAAAGCGGCGAGGGCGTGGATCAGCTCGAGCTGCCCTTGGTTGGGGGTGAAGGGGAGGTTTGACAGGATATTGTCGGGGAGCATTGTTTAAAATGAAAAATGAAAAATGAGAATTGGAGGGGAGATTTGGGAGCGAAGATAGTGAAATTTTGTGAGAGGGAGATGGGATTGGTGGAAAAAACTTATAAATAGACAAAAAATATTAAAAATTTGAGCTGTGGTGTTGAAAATTGAGAAATTATTTCTAATTTTGCGGAAAGAAAAGAAACCTACAACGAACCCAAATAAAAGCGTCGCCAAAAGACGTAGAATAAGGTAAAAAGAAATCAGACTTTTAAAATAACATTTCAAGACATGAAAATTGAAAAGATTATCGGTCGCGAGGTACTTGATTCCCGTGGCAACCCAACAGTAGAAGTAGACGTATATCTTGAGAGCGGAGCCTTTGGCCGCGCAGCAGTTCCCTCTGGAGCATCTACAGGAGTAAACGAGGCACTTGAGCTTCGTGACGGCGACAAGAACCGCTACATGGGTAAGGGCGTACAGAAGGCAGTAGCCAACGTGAACGGTCCTATTGCAGAGGCCCTCAAGGGAATGAGCGCCCTCGACCAGATTGCAGTTGACGAGGCAATGATTGCCCTCGACGGCACCCCCACAAAGTCAAACCTTGGTGCAAACGCCATCCTTGGTGTTTCACTTGCAGTTGCCAAGGCAGCAGCCGACTATCTCGGTCTTCCTCTCTATAAATATATCGGTGGAGCCAACAGCTACGTGCTTCCCGTTCCAATGATGAACATCATCAACGGTGGTGCCCACTCAGACGCACCAATCTGTTTCCAGGAATTCATGATCCGTCCTGTAGGCGCATGCTGCTTCAAGGAGGGTATCCGCATGGGCACAGAGGTGTTCCACAACCTGAAGTCAGTTTTGAAGGCTCGTGGTCTTTCCACAGCAGTAGGTGACGAGGGTGGTTTCGCTCCGAAGCTCGACGGCACAGAAGACGCACTCAACGTGATCATCGAGGCTATCAAGAAGGCTGGTTACGAGCCTGGTAAGGATGTCACAATCGGTCTTGACGTTGCTTCTTCAGAGTTCTACAAAGACGGCGTATACGACTACACTTGGAAGCAGGGTGCTGACGCTCCTAAGCTCACAAGCGCAGAGCAGGCTAAGTTCCTTGAGGACCTCATCAACAAATATCCTATCGACTCAATCGAGGACGGTATGGCAGAGAACGACTGGGAAGGCTGGAAGCTTCTCACCGACCTTATCGGCGACCGTTGCCAGCTTGTAGGTGACGACCTGTTCGTAACCAATGTCAAGTATCTTGAGAGAGGTATCGCAGAGGGTTGCGCCAACTCAATCCTTGTAAAGGTTAACCAGATTGGCTCACTCACAGAGACCCTCCGTGCAGTAGAGATGGCACAGCGTAACGGTTACACAGCAGTTATCTCACACCGTTCAGGTGAGACTGAAGACTACACAATTGCTGACATCGCAGTTGCCACCAACGCCGGCCAGATCAAGACTGGTTCAGCAAGCCGCTCAGACCGTATGGCAAAATACAACCAGCTTCTCCGCATCCAGGAGGAACTCGGCAAGGACGCACAATACGGCTACAAGAAGATTGCAAAGAAATAAGACATATCATCTTGAATATAAAAGAAGGAGTGCTCGACGAGCACTCCTTCTTTTATATTCAATTTTCATTGGGCACTCTTCTTTCATTGGGCACTCTTCTTTTTGGATGTAGTCGACACGTAGGCGAGGGCGAAGAGACCCTGAAGGATATACATGATAGTCTCGCACGACCAAACCACTTCAACTGAAGGCTGTGCCTTCAGTTGAAGTGAGCCCGAAGAGTGTGAGCCCAAACATCACTGCAATAAAGCCACCGATTCCGAGCCACAGCATGGGGTCATCAGTCATTTTTGCAATGTCCCTGCCCACGGCATATTTCACCATAAACTCCATGATGAAGGGGTGAGCCACAATCAGCGACAGGCATAGGAGGCAAAGAATCACGACAAGGTCAGAGCCACGGTCGCCGATGTCAGTACCGATAACAGTGGAGAGAGGCACTTTCTCCTTCTTGCTGACATACACGCAACGCCATCCTTCACTGAGTTGAGGGAAAAGGAGGTTAAGGGCGTAGGCACCCCAAATAGTGACCCACTCACATAGATCTGTCATACGCGGCACTCCGGCAGCCCTCAGTTGAAGTCCCCAGCGGCTGCCACGAATCATGTTTGAGACGCATGTCAGAACCATCATCAGTGCAATCCACCACAGATTGCACCCCTTGTGGATAACTTCCATCACCTCATGGAAATTGACCTTATGAAACATCCATATTATCATTCCGATTGAAACTGCAAGGGGAATGACATAACGGATTGCGTCGCTGATATATTTCTTCAGCTTAGGCTCCGGTTCCGATGGAGATGTAGAGGCGCTGAT
Source organism: uncultured Sangeribacter sp. (assembly GCA_964603335.1). Classification (GTDB taxonomy): domain Bacteria; phylum Bacteroidota; class Bacteroidia; order Bacteroidales; family Muribaculaceae; genus Lepagella. Next base: position 4,390 of record CAZRUR010000033.1, read on the forward strand.
GGTGGATGATTGGTTGGCAGAAATATTAGTGTTTTCCATATCGGATGCAGTTTATAGTAAGGAGCAGTTTTTCCAAACCACTTTCACAAATAATAACAAGCATAATCGGAGTCAAGTTTTCGGAAAGAGTCAAAAACTGGAAGATAGATAGTCCTATTTTCCTTTAATATTACTGAAAAATTCCTTTTTTAAGACATATTTTTGTGTGAATGGAAATTAATGATTAATTTCGCATTTGGTAACAAAACGTGTCAGCCATGGTCATGAAAACACGTTGATGGCCGACTAAAGATACCCAAAAGAGCCGATAAAAACAATAACAACAAGCTATAGCAAAAACGATATGAGATTTCCAATTTTAACTCCACAAGAGGCAGCCGACCTGTTTCATAATGGAGATAATGTGGGTCTATCAGGATTCACAGCGCCGGGAGCGCCCAAGGTGGTGCCCGGAGCGATAGCAGAGAAGGCAGAGCGTCTTCATGCAGAAGGAAAACCTTTCAAGATTAATATTTTCTCTGGAGCGTCGACCAGCGACAGATGTGACGGAGTGTTGGCACGCGCCAATGCGATAGGGAAGCGCACCCCCTATCAGAATCTTCCCGATTTGCGCAAGCGCATCAATGCGCACGACTGCCACTACTTCGACCTTCACCTCTCAGAGTTGGCACAGAAATTCCGTTATGGATTCTATGGTGATCTTGACATAGCCATCATCGAGGCCAGTGACCTTCAGGATGACGGCACAATCGTAGTGGGTATGGGTGTAGGCAATGTGCCGACATATGCCAAGTATGCCAAGAAAATTATTATAGAGCTTAATGAGAAGCTTCATCATAATCTCTACGGCCTCCATGACATCTATATGCCATTGGATCCTCCTTACCGCAGCGAGATACCGGTGTTCCATCCCAATGACCGCATCGGCTCACCGGTATTGAAGGTAGACCCGGAGAAGATTGTCGGCGTTGTGATGAGCGATTCGTTTGACGGAGTAAAGGCATTTACCGCTCCAGATGAGACCACCAACCGTATCGGAGCGAATGTCTGCAAATTCCTCATCGACGAGATGGCGGCAGGCCGCATACCCTCCACATTCCTGCCGATACAGAGCGGCGTGGGCAATGTGGCAAATGCAGTGCTTTACGGACTTGCCGATGCCAAGGAGATCCCGGCGTTCTCAATGTATACAGAGGTGATTCAGGATGCTGTGATTGACTTGATGCAGAAAGGTCGTTGCAAGTTTGGAAGCACCAGCTCCTTGACACTTTCAGACAGCGTTGAGCAGGAAGTGATAGACAACCTTGAATTCTTTAAGGACAAGGTTGTGATTCGTCCGGTTGAGATTTCAAACAATCCGGAGGTAATCCGTCGTCTTGGAGTGATAGCGATGAACACAGCCCTTGAGGCAGATATCTTCGGCAACGTCAACTCAACTCACGTAACCGGCACCAAGATGATGAACGGTATTGGCGGCTCAGGCGACTTTGCACGCAACGCCTATATCGCTATTTTCTCTTGCCCATCAGTCACCAAGGAGGGGAAAATCTCCAACATCGTGCCGATGGTCTCACACATGGACCACTCGGAGCACTCGGTAGATATCCTTGTAACCGACCAGGGCATCGCCGACCTTCGTGGCAAGGATCCAGTGCAGAGGGCAGAGGAAATCATCAAGAACTGTGTGCATCCAGAATATAAGGAGCTTCTGCGCGACTATCTGAAATTTGGAGTGGTTGGCCAGACCCCACACAACTTGCATGCAGCCTTGGCATTCCATCAGGAATTCCTGAATAGCGGAGATATGAGGAATGTGGATTTCTTGAAGTACTAAGATAGGCAAGAAGGCTAAAATTATAAAAGGAGCCGGGCTGAAAAGCTCGGCTCCTTTTATGGGTTTTAGAGATTATTCATTGATTTATTTTGCGGCTTTTTTCTGCTCCTTAGCCCATGTGTCTTTAAGCCCGATTGTCTTGTTGAAGACAAGCTTCTCTGAAGTGGAGTCGGGGTCGACAGTGTAATACCCGAGGCGAGTGAACTGGAAGTGGTCGCCGGGTTTAGCATGCTCGGCAGCCCAAGGCTCAAGCATCACATTGTCACGCACCTTCAGGGATTCCGGATTGAGAAGGTCACGGAAATCACCTTCCTCAGCAGATGGGTTCTCAACGGCGAAAAGACGGTCGTAGTCGCGCACCTCAGCCTTTACGGCAGCAGGCACAGACACCCAGTGGAGAGTGCCCTTCACCTTACGGTCGCTTCCTGGAAGCCCGCTTCTTGTCTCGGGATCATACTCAGCGTAGATTTCCTCAATCTCTCCATTGTCATTTTTCTTGACGCCAGTGCATTTGATGATATATGCACCTTTGAGACGCACCTCCTTGTCGGGAGAAAGGCGGAAGAATTTCTTGGGAGGATTCTCCATGAAGTCTTCACGCTCAATCCAGAGCTCACGAGAGAATGGCATTGGGTGCTTCCCTTCCTCAAGATTTTCAGGATTGTTGTCCATCATTATAGTCTCCTCCTGCCCCTCAGGATAGTTTGTTAGGATAAGCTTAACCGGATTGACAACGGCGCTGACACGAGTGGCAGTCTTGTTGAGGTCCTCACGCACAGCATGCTCAAGCAGTTCGATGTGGTTGAGTGCCTCATATTTAGTATAACCGATACGGTTGACGAAATCCCTGATTGCAGAGGGAGTGTAGCCGCGACGACGCAGACCGCAAAGAGTCGGCATACGCGGGTCGTCCCAACCGTTGACAAGGCCTTCCTTGACGAGTTGTAGAAGTTTACGCTTACTCATCACAGTGTAGGTGAGGTTCAGTCGGTTGAACTCAATCTGGCGAGGACAATAAGACTCATCAGCGAGGAGTTTTACGAAATATTCGTAGAGAGGACGGTGAGGCACAAACTCGAGAGTGCAGATAGAGTGGGTGACACCCTCAAAGAAGTCGCTCTGTCCGTGAGCGAAATCATACATAGGATATACCTTCCATTTGGTGCCTGTGCGCCAGTGTGGAGTCTTTATGATTCTATATATTATAGGGTCGCGGAAGTGCATGTTGCTGTTAGCCATGTCAATTTTGGCACGGAGCACCATAGACCCCTCATCAAACTCACCCTCATTCATGCGCATGAATAGATCGAGATTTTCCTCGATTGGTCGGTCGCGATAAGGAGACGCTACTCCTGGAGTGGTAGGGGTGCCTTTTTGCTCAGCAATCTGCTCACTTGTCTGCTCGTCGACATAAGCCTTTCCTTCCTTGATAAGGCGCACAGCGAAATCAAACAACTGAGGGAAGTAATCGCTGGCATAATAGAGACGGTCTTGCCAGTCGTATCCGAGCCAGTGAATATCGCGCATGATGGCGTTGACATATTCAGTGTCTTCCTTCTGTGGGTTAGTGTCGTCGAAACGCAGGTTGCAGGTGCCACCGAATTTTTCGGCAGCCCCGAAATCCATAATAAACGCCTTTGCGTGTCCGATGTGGAGGTATCCGTTAGGTTCTGGTGGGAAACGAGTGCTTAATCGTCCACCATTCTTGCCAGCGGCAAGGTCGTCTTTAATCTCTTGCTCAACGAAGTTCAGGCCGCCCTCATTGACGATGCCTTCCTCTAAGATTTCAGTCATAAGATATCTAATTAGTCCGTCGCGGAAAATTTTTCTTTTTAAACTGCAAAATTAAACAAAAAACTGGAATCGTCATCATTTGATGTGATGAAAATTCAACCAAGACGCCAAGACCGTATAAAAATTCATGTCCAACTCATGAATTTTTATACGGCTGCATTATTTTGACAACGATTGTAATTATTGGAAACCAAGTACCCTTCCGGCAAGCAAACAAGCGTTAGTGGTCTTTTCCGTAATGAAAAAGAGATAGGGTCTATTGACTTCCATTACATATATCTCCGGAGCTGATAATACTCCCATGTCGACTGTCGCAGATGCTATTTTGACACCTTCCTCATCCAGAGTGAAATTAGTATTCTGTCTCACATTGATAGTTATACCGTCATAACTACTGTCATCAAACATTTTAACCACGGAAGAGTTTAGATCTATGCCTACAGAACTTAAAAGTTGAAAGATATCAATCTTTGAATCTATGTCAAGCCTTGGCATATGGATGAAGATACTCTTAGTATGGGTTTTGGAAACAATGTCCGCATATTTTTCGTTATTCAATCTCTTAAATGCCTCGTCGAAGTCTAATTCAGAATCAGGCAACAGGATATTGAAAGAGAAAGACTTGTTGCCAAACGGAATTGAAGCAAATTCAAAATCTTCATCTTTATAATAAGGGACTTCAATTTTAGAAGAATGCATCATGTAAACTGTTGACACAACGTCACCATTAGCTTCATCCAATTCACCTTCATTAAGATCATAGAAAGGTTCTTTTACTGTCTTTGATTTTTTGAAATATTCGTCAGCCCATTGAGACTCAAAATAGAATGCATTAGCCAACACAAAGCACGTATTTGGGTTCAGTATGGGAAAGAACTCATTAATCTTATTATTCGTAGTTGATGATATCCATTCGTTTATGTTTGTTCTTGCCTTATCATCTGAGAAGTCTATATATTGCAATGATGCGTCATACTCTCCTTTCATAATATCGGAGAAATCTTGATTTAAGCTGAATTTATCCAAATACCAAACAGCATTGGATATTATAACTTCAGACCTACCATCCACACTGGGCAAACCGTTTATCAGTGTTTTACTAAACTCATTAAGCCCATAGATATCGTCTACACCAAGATATCTCGCAAGTTTAGACTGCATATCGGAGTCCAATCCATTGGCAAGCATGCCTAATCCAAATGCAGCTGACAATGGAGAAACTATGGCGTTAGTACGTCTCGAATTCTCTTCCTCACAATTGGCATCAATGAGATTGAAAACATCTTTTGTAAAGTCTATGTAAAAGCTTTCCAACTGCGACGCGGTTGCTCTTGTCGCTGAAGACAATTCAAGTTCCTTCCCTTTGTTCAGGTCATCTGAATCTGAACAGGAAAAAAACATGAAAACTACCAAAAATACAGTAATAGAAAAATATAATTTTACTTTCATATAATTAATAATTTAAATCATCTCTTAACCATAATTTTAAATTTGTATCAAAAGTATAGTCTCCAGTAGACCATGAATCAAGATTAAAATAAAATTTATCATCATAATCTCCGTAAAAACCCCAATTCATAGAAATTCCCTGATATGCACTCGACGTTCTAACAATTTCATTCTGTATAGCCCATCCAATTATGATTCCATCCTCGTCACGGTCGTTTGTATCTACATACACATTACTTCCAGGTGCTTTGTATGGGCCTTCCCAACCATATGTATATTTGATAGTAATACTTGTACTTTTATATTGGTCTATCAAAAAACAATGGCTTCCGTTATCAGGATCTTTCCCTGAAGCAATAATTGGATATGATTTATTTATAGTTTTGCTAATTACATCAAAAGATGGTGTTTCTGAATAAAAATCTACTCCATATGTATTCTCCAAATATTTTTCCATTTTTGAAGGAGTAATCTCTGTAATCTTCAACCCGTAAGAGGCAGACATTTGTTTCCCTAAATATCCCATTAACATTGCGGAATATGGCTCACCACTATCATTTTCTATTTTGGCCATGTTGTCCCAAATAGTGGAAGAACTTCCACTAAATGTATAATCAAGCCCATTTGATGTGGCCGTTACTGTGGAAACAGTATTCAAAGGGACTTCATCTTTGTAGTGCGTATAAAACTGGTACTGGCCCACGGCAACCGCCACACATCCTACAAGAGCATTCTCATAACTCAATGTTTCAGAATTATACTTTTTCGGAGTATACTGATTCCATGGTGATTCCTGTCCCCATTTTGTTTGGATCAATTTTGGCGAAATATAAGTTGACATGCTTACAACTTCAGTATTTAGCAAAACCCAATAACCTTCTTCCGGCACGTATTCAGGATCCTCAGATCTAGTTCCAGTTTTATCATTCGATGAATTTATTTTATTTAACAATTCGTAATCTATAATTATTTTACCGGAGTTCAATTCTTCGGGTGTACAATAAGTAACACTCCAAGTTGGATTTATTGTATCTACTTTTGATCTGATAACTGTTCTCAAATTATCAGCAGTTGAATTGAAAATATCTTTTACCGGAATCGGCATATCATCATTCGCCATATCAAAGACTCCTTTAGGGCATGAGAATAAAAGCATAGGGGCAGCCTTTGTTGCAGAATAGACCTCCCAACCAACAGGATATTGAACAATATACATTAGCGTATCCCCACTTTGAATATAGGGGGTAATGGTGAAATCCGCTGAAGATCTTGTATGTGAAGCGGTTTTATCATATCCGCCATACTTAGAAGTCAAAACATTTGTAATAATGTCTTGCACAACTGGATTGTTTGTGTCTATATCCAACACATTTTCATATAGCGTATCTTCAGATAGCACACCCATATCTTCTTGGATGCACCCATAGAAGAAAACGCATGAAAGCAATAAGAATAAATTCAAAATCTTTTTCATAATGTTGTTTTATTTTGTTTATTTGTGCAAATATAATAAATAATTTAAATTATCACAATTATTTACATAAAATTTAATATTAATGTATTATAATCTGACCGGTAATCAACTTTCAATTAGCAATATAATGTGGACAAAAGAGAGCCATGTTATCATCGACAACCTCATAGAAAGAATCTTCTAGTCCTATTTCGCGTAGGTTGGGTAAGGGGCCATCTCATAAATTTTGTTATTTCGTTTAGCATAATAATGAATATAGGATAGAGAGTCGTAGAAAGAAATTTAATGATACAATTTTAGCAAATAGATGATAATAAATTTAAAAAATCAAATAACGGTAGTTTTTTGTTTGGCAGGGGAAAAAATTGTCTATATATTTGCATTGTTTTGAGATTCCATACACCAAATAACAACCCAAGACATCAAATACCGAGACTCAACTACAAACCAATGACAAACCAGATAATCACAGAAATCACCCCCTTGTCGGAGAAAGATTGCTACTATCTTGTGGACAGGTATAAAGACCAGTTCACATTTCCAATCCACAGGCATGAGGAGTATGAACTTAATTTCCTTGCCAACTGCAAAGGCTCCCGCAGGGTTGTGGGCGACTCAGTGGAGGAGACCGGCGACTACGACCTGGCGTTGATGGGAAATGGAATAGAACACGGATGGGAACAGCATAACTGTAATAATGACAAGATTAGAGAAATCACTATACAGTTTTCCAAAGACCTATTCGGCGCTTCATTTCTGGCAAAAAACCAGCTTTCGAGCATAAGGAAAATGCTTGAGAGAAGTTCCAATGGGATCGTTTTCTCAGCTGAGAGCATCATGCGCGTCTACAACAAGCTTGACAAACTTACGAAGATAGATTCCGGGTTCCGTGGTATGCTTGCGCTTATGGACATACTTCATGATTTGGCAGAACAGGGAGACTATCGTGAACTCTCCACGTCAACGTTTGCGGCGACACGTCCTGCCTGCGACAGCCGAAGGGTAGGGAAAGTGCAGGAATACATCAACAAGCATTATAAGGAAGAGATACGCCTTGGCGATCTTGCCAATCTGGCAGGGATGACTTCCACGGCATTCAGCCGTTTCTTCAAATTGCGCACCGGCAAGTCGATATCAGATTATGTGATAGACGTAAGGTTGGGTCACGCCACGCGAATGCTTGTAGACTCAACAATGTCGATAGCCGAGATTTGTTATGACTGTGGCTTCAACAATATCTCCAACTTCAACCGGATTTTCAAGAAGAAGAAAGGGAACTCACCGAAAGTATTCAGAGAGATCTATCAGCATCATAAGATATTGCTGTAGAAGAAGGGACTGACGGCCCATGGCCGTCACACAGAACAACAATCAATGCTGATTATTGAGATTACCCGACAATGATTTTAGACAATAAAGAAACTATAAAGATAAGATGAGAAAAGATATTTTGAAGGGATTTGCATTGGGAATGATGGCAGCGTTGCCGCTTTGCGTAAGCGGGAAGGTGGAATTGCCAGACATCATGAGCAGCAATGCAGTGCTTCAGCAGAACGCGGATGCACGCCTTTGGGGCTGGACCAAGCCGGGCAAGACTGTTGCCGTCAAGACATCATGGGATGGAAAAGAATATAAGGCGACGTCAGACAAGAAAACAGGGAGATGGGAGGTTATGGTTTCAACACTGGAGGCCTCGTTTACTCCCTACACCATAACGTTTGATGATGGCGACGGAGTTGAGACACTCGACAATATCCTGATAGGAGAGGTGTGGTTCTGCTCAGGGCAGTCGAATATGGAGATGCCGTTGCGAGGGTTTGGTATCCAACCCATAGAAGGGGCTGCCCAGGCGATAGCCTATTCTGGAAAATATCCCGGGATAAGGATGGCTAGCATACCCAAACGGGCAGCCTACACACCGCAGGAGAAAGTTGAGGGTAAATGGAAAGTGTCGAATCCGGAAAATGCCGGAGAATTTTCAGCACTCGCATATTTCTTTGCTCAGTCGTTGACCGACCTTCTGAATGTGCCGGTAGGAATCATCAATTGCAGCTATGGAGGTGCAAAAGTTGAGGGTTTTATGCCAAAATGGAAACTCGACACATATGAAGGGTGGAATATGGATGCTGAGGAAAAGGACTCCACGCTCAATGAGTATGAGAGGATAGGAGTGATGTATAACGCCATGCTGAAGCCAGTGCAGCCATACACAGTGAAGGGATTCCTTTGGAACCAAGGGGAGTCAAATGTGGGGAGACACAACGAATATCCCCAGCATCAGAAAGATATGGTTGAGATATGGCGAGAGGAATGGGGACTTGGTGAATTGCCGTTCTACTTTGTGGAGCTTCCGGGATGGAAATATGAGGATAATGCCGATGGCGACGAGGCAGCCAAATTCAGAGAGTGTCAGCACAAGGCGGCAGCCATCACTCCCAACAGCGGAATAGTAAGTACAACAGACCTTGTGTACCCATTTGAGGTAGAGGATATCCATGCCCGCAAGAAGAAAGAGATAGGTGAGCGACTTGCCTTTATGGCAGCGGACCGCACATACGGGATGAAAGGAGTGCCGTCGGAATATCCAGAGTTTAAGGAGGTAGAACTCTTGGGCGACAAGGCTGTCTTGACATTCAAGAATCCTTACACCGGATTGAATCCCAATATGGATTTGCCGGGGTTTGAGGTTGCAGGGGAAGACAGGGTGTTCTATCCGGCAAAAGCTACAGAAGACTGGAACACTTATAAGGTGACGGTGAGCAGCGACAAGGTTAAGGATATCAAGGCTGTGAGATACTGCTTCAAGAATTTTGCTATAGGACAGTTGAAGAACATGATGGGGCTACCGTTGGTGCCGTTCAGGACGGATGACTGGGAGTGATTTTTCGGGCTGAAGTCCTCACACTGACTCAAAAATATTAAGGCTGAAGCCCTCACACTGATTCAAATATATATCAAGAACAATTAATTTTAGCATATTTATAAGGTAATGATAAAGAAGATATTGGGAATAATGGCTCTGATTGCTCTGTTGGGCGTGAGCGCATGTGGCACACATAAAGACAAGGAAGTGGCAGAGAATAATAAAGGATTTGTCACCGTAAAGGATGGCGAATTCTATATTGGTGATTCTATCTACCGCTATGTGGGCACAAATTTCTGGTATGGCGCTATCCTTGCCTCAGTGGGTAGAGGTGGCGACCGTGAGCGACTCGCCAGAGAACTCGACACCCTTCAGAGCATGGGCATAAACAACCTCCGCATACTCGTCGGAGGCGACGGAGAGGAAGGTCTTGCCTCCCATATCTCCCCGACATTGCAGACGGCACCGGGTGTGTATAATGACACTCTGTTGCAGGGTCTTGACTATCTGCTTGCCGACCTTGAAAACAGAGGGATGAAGGCTGTGCTTTACCTTAACAATGCCTGGGAATGGAGCGGCGGCTTCTCCACATATCTGGAGTGGGCTGGCGAGGGCAAGGCTGTGAACCCTGCCACAGCCGGCTATCCGGCATACATGGAATATGCCTCCAAATTCTCCACAAACAAGAAGGCTCAGGAGCTGGCTGCAAACCACACTAAAAACATTGTCGGGAGAACAAACTCCATAACCGGCAAACCATATTCAGAGTCTCCGGCAATCATGTCATGGCAGATAGCCAACGAGCCACGCGCTTTCTCCAGTGAGAACAAGGAGCCGTTTGCAGAATGGATTGCAGAGACTGCCGAGCTCATAAAGAGCGTTGACGGAAATCATCTTGTGTCGGTAGGCAGCGAAGGAATGTGGGGCTGCGAGGGAGACATGGATCTCTGGACAAAGATACACAGCGACAAGAATGTGGACTACGCAACCATCCATATATGGCCATACAACTGGAGTTGGGTGAGCAAAGAGACGACGGTAGACAGTCTGGGGGTGGCATGCCGCAACACTACAAATTATATCAATTCACATTATGATGCATTGAGGTCAGCCCTTGTGAATGACAGTGTTAAATATTCCAAACCGATAGTGCTTGAGGAATTCGGTTATCCACGCGACAATATGGCCATTGCCATAGGTTCGCCAGTAACCGCCCGAGACGGATATTACCGCCATGTTTTCAACGAGGTTAAAACTGGGGGCAAGCTCTCCGGACTGAACTTCTGGGGATGGGGAGGACTTGCGAATCCGACCCACCAGACTTGGGAGCCAGGCGATGACTATACCGGCGACCCGGCACAGGAAGACCAAGGACTCAACTCAGTGTTTGCCTCCGACACAACGACAATCAATTTGATTAAGGAGTTTAAATAGCAAATCCGACCTTTGGTAGGAACACACTACAATACAAGATAGCTGAAATTTTTGCTTAATATATGTTAGGAATGAAATAATTATATGTATGAAATACGGATATTTTGACGACAAGGCGCGAGAGTATGTCATAACGAATCCAAAGACCCCCTGGCCTTGGATCAACTACCTCGGCAATAAGGATTTCTTTTCCCTAATTTCAAACACAGCGGGTGGCTACAGCTTTTATAAAGACGCCAAGTTCCGCAGATTGACCCGTTATCGTTATAATGGGGTACCCATGGACGCGGGTGGCCGCTATTTCTATATCAAGGATGGCGACACAATATGGAATCCCGGTTGGAAACCAACCAAGACAGAACTTGATGTGTATGAATGCCGCCATGGCATGAACTATACTGAGATCAAGGGGGAGAAAAATGGTCTTGAGGCAAAAGCACTCTTCTTCGTTCCGCTCGATACGCACGCAGAGGTAACAAAGTTGACGCTTACCAACAAAGGCACAGAGACAAAGACATTCAAACTGTTCTCATTCATAGAGTGGTGTCTATGGAACGCAGCCACCGACATGGAAAACTTCCAGCGCAATTTCTCAACAGGAGAGGTTGAGATTGACGGCTCCACAATCTATCATAAGACAGAATATAAGGAGCGCCGCAATCACTACGCATTTTATACAGTAAACAGTCCGATTGACGGATTCGACACCGATAGGGAAACATTCCTTGGACTATATAATGGATTTGATGAGCCAGAGGCAGTTATCGAGGGACATTCCCGTGACTCGGTGGCACATGGATGGTCGCCCATCGCCTCCCAGTATATGGAGATAACCCTAAAACCAAGGGAAAGCAAAGACCTGGTTTTTGTGCTCGGTTATGTTGAGAATCCCCAGGATGAGAAGTGGGAGAAGAAAGGAGTCATCAACAAGACAAGGGCAAAAGAGATTATCGCCCAATTTGACACAGCGGAGAAGGTGGACAAGGCCTTCGCAGAACTGCGCGAGTATTGGGATGCACTTCTCGGGAAATTCACAGTCAATACTGGCGATGAGAAACTTGACCGCATGATCAACATCTGGAACCAGTATCAGTGTATGATCACATTCTGCTTCTCTCGGTCAGCATCCTTCTTTGAGAGCGGAATTGGAAGAGGCATGGGATTCCGCGACTCCAACCAAGACCTTGTGGGATTTGTGCATCAGATACCCGAAAGGGCTCGTGAGAGGATAATCGATATCGCATCGGCCCAGTTTGAAGACGGAGGCTGCTATCACCAATACCAGCCGTTGACAAAACGCGGCAACAATGACATCGGCGGAGGATTCAACGATGACCCGATGTGGCTGATTTTCGGCACTACGGCATATGTGAAGGAGACCGGTGATTTCTCCATACTAAATGAGCCAGTTCCCTTTGACAATAAAGAGGGGTCTGAGGTGCCATTGATGGAGCATCTGAAGGTTTCGTTCGACCATGTGATAAACAATCTCGGACCTCACGGATTGCCGTTGATAGGACGTGCAGACTGGAACGACTGTCTGAATCTCAACTGCTTCTCCAACGATCCGAACGAATCATACCAGACCACACAGAACAAGGCTGAAGGCTCAAAGGCAGAGTCGCTGATGATAGCCGGACAGTTTGTGATCTATGGAAATGATTACGTAGAGCTTTGCCATCAATTGGGTATGGAAGACGAGGCAAATCGAGCCCAGAAACATGTAGACGCCATGGTTGAGGCTGTGAAGAAATATGGCTGGGATGGCGAATGGTTCTTGCGTGCATACGACTATTTCGGACGAAAGGTAGGTTCTCAAGAGAATAAGGAGGGAAAGATTTTCATCGAGTCGCAGGGATGGTGCACAATGGCGGGTATCGGTCTTCAGGAAGGTCTCGTGGAGCAGTCGCTTGATTCTGTCAAGAAGCATCTTGATTGCGAGCATGGCATAGTGCTGAATCAGCCCGCCTTCACCGAATATGTGATGGAATATGGTGAGATTTCCAGTTATCCGGCAGGCTATAAGGAGAATGCAGGTATTTTTGCGCACAACAATCCCTGGATAATCATCGGCGAGACAGTGCTTGGCAGAGGAGAGCGTGCCTGGGATTACTACAGGAAGATCTGTCCGGCATATGTGGAGGAGAAGAGCGATCTTCATAAGGTTGAGCCCTACGTATATTGCCAAATGACAGCCGGGAAAGACGCCGCCAAGCCTGGTGAGGCAAAGAATTCATGGCTCACCGGCACCGCTGCATGGAACTGGTATGCCATCACACAGTTTATCCTTGGCATACGTCCGGGGTATAATGGAATCACTGTAGATCCATGTGTGCCGAAAGAATGGAACGGTTATGAGGTCAACCGCAACTTCAGAGGTGCAGACTATAAGATTACGGTGAAAAACCCCAATCATGTCAGCAA
>CAZRUR010000033.1:17761-18883 GCA_964603335.1 uncultured Sangeribacter sp.
CTTGCAGCCGGGGTTGCACTCACGGCTTGCAACGGAGGGAAGAAAGCTGATTCAGAGGTAGCAGTAACGGAGGTTACCCCCGCTCAGCAACTTATTGCACAACTTGATTCAGTTGTGAAGTCAGGGAAATTCTATTTAGGACACCATGATGACACGGCATATGGCTACACATGGGAATATGTCGATGGGAATTCGGATGTAAAGTCAGTCACCGGGGAATATCCAGGACTTATGAACTGGGATCTTGGAATGCTTGAGTATGACTCGACAAAGAATCTTGACGGCGTGCCGTTTGCCTTTATGGCGCAGGAGATTGCAAGGCAAGACGCAAGAGGCGGCATCAATTCAATCAGCTGGCATCCACGTAATCCTGTATCTGGAGGAGACTCCTGGGATGTGAGTGCATCCCCACTGAAGATGCTTGCCACAGACAGTGTGCTCTCAGAGAAGATGGACGCATGGATTGGCAAGACAGCAGACTTCATATCATCCTTGAAAGACAAAGACGGGAATGCAATTCCAGTAGTGTTCCGTCCGTGGCATGAGAATTCAGGCACATGGTTCTGGTGGGGAGCCGGTAACGCAACCCCTGAGGAGTATAAGGACCTATGGAAACGTACCCGCAAGATATTTGACGAGAAGGGCGTGAACAATGTGGTATGGGCTTATTCCCCCGACAAAGACCTCACTCCGGAACAGTACTTCTCCACATATCCCGGTGATGAATATGTAGACATCCTTGGCACTGATATCTATCATTTTGGAGGTGAGGCCGGTGTGGAAGAATACCAGAACCGGATAAAGAATCAGATGACTTATGTGGCGGAAGAGGCAAAGAAGCGTGGCAAACTTATGGCATTCACAGAGACTGGCCTTGAGGGACTTGAGATTCCGGATTGGTACACCCGAGTGCTTTTGCCCTCCATCAAGGATCTCCCGATAGCTTATGTCTGTGTGTGGCGCAATGCCAAGAAGGAGATGAAGGCAGGACATTTCTATGTGCCATATCCCGGACACCCGGCAGAGGCTGACTTCAAGAAATTCCACGATGAATCGAATGCGATTTTTGTGAAGTGAGTTGAGAGTTAAGAGTTGAGAGTAGGGAGTTGAGAGTAGGGAGTT
>CAZRUR010000033.1:18983-25053 GCA_964603335.1 uncultured Sangeribacter sp.
GAGTTGAGAGTAGGGAGTTGAGAGTAGGGAGTTTTGATTTTAAAGAAAAAGGTATAACTCAAGATGGATATATTTGAATACAGAAAGAATCTGGTTCTTTCGCGCTACGAGGAATTGATTACACGACCCAATGAGGCAATAGAGGGTAACGGTGTCTATGAAAGGTATAAGAATCCAATCATCACAGCGGAGATGGTGCCTCCATATTGGAAATATGATTTCAATCGAGCCACCAATCCATATTTCATGGAGCGCATAGGATGCAATGCTACCCTCAATTCCGGAGCCATCAAATGGCAAGGGAAATATCTTGTTGTGGTGAGGGTAGAGGGTAATGACCGCAAGTCGTTCTTTGCAATTGCCGAGAGCCCAAATGGAGTGGACAACTTCCGATTCTGGCAGCATCCTATCACTATCCCCGATACGGAAGATCCCGCCACCAACATATATGACATGCGTCTCACATTCCATGAGGACGGATGGATCTATGGTCTCTTCTGTGTGGAGCGTCACGATGACTCCAAGCCAGGCGACTTGTCTGCCGCAACAGCTGCCTGTGGCATTGTCAGGACAAAAGACTTGAAGACTTGGGAGCGTCTTCCAGACTTGAAGAGCAAGTCGCAGCAGAGGAATGTCGTGCTTCATCCTGAGTTTGTGGATGGTAAGTATGCACTCTATACCCGTCCGCAAGATGGGTTTATCGACACCGGAAGCGGTGGTGGCATAGGCTGGGGTCTCGTTGACGACATGAGTAATTCAGAGGTTAAGGAAGAGACAATCGTTGATGCCCGTTATTACCACACAATCAAGGAGGTGAAGAACGGTGAGGGCCCACACCCAATAAAGACCCCCAAGGGATGGCTGCACTTGGCCCACGGTGTGAGGGCATGCGCATCAGGTCTTCGCTACGTGCTATATCTCTATATGACCTCGCTCGAAGAGCCATGGAAGAAAATTGCCTCACCCGGTGGTTTTTTTATGGCACCGGTTGGGGAGGAGTATATGGGCGATGTAATGAACGTGCTTTTCTCCAACGGATGGATTGCCGATGAGGATGGAAAGGTATTCATCTACTATGCCTCATCCGACACACGCATGCACGTTGCCACTTCCACTATCGATAGGCTCGTGGACTATTGCCTTAACACCCCGGAAGACGGACTCTCGACCACTGAATCTGTCAAGACGCTGAATAAGCTTATCGACAGCAATCTCGCGATAATGGATGGCAAGCAAGCCTAACAAATGAAATAGAGACAGCAAATGGCATCATTAAGTCGTAAAATAGGATATGGCTTCGGCGACATGGCATCGTCGATGTTCTGGAAGGTATTCAGCTACTATCTTCCTTTTTTCTATGCCAATGTGTTTGGCATCAGTCTGATAGATACAGGAGTGTTGCTGCTCGTGACGCGAATTTGGGACGCAATCAGCGACCCGATGATGGGCATAGTGGCAGACCGCACCAAGACCCGTTGGGGCAAGTATCGCCCATATCTGCTGTGGGTGGCTGCTCCATTCTCAATCTGTGGTATCCTTCTCTTCACTACACCAGACTGGGGATATGCGGCAAAACTTATATGGGCATACGTCACATATATCCTCATGATGACTGTGTATACCGGAATCAACGTGCCTTATGGAGCAATGCTCGGTGTGATGACAGACAATTCGCAAGAGAAGACAGTGTTCTCGTCATTCAGGATGTTTTTCGCATACGGAGGCTCCTTTATAGCACTGTTTGCCTGGGATCCATTGTGCTCACTGTTCCGCAACTCTATGGGACTTTCGTTGCAGGGGAGCTGGCAGGCAGCCATGATAGTTATTGCGGTATGTTGCTTCAGCCTTTTCCTTCTCTGCTTCAAGATGACGAGGGAAACACTTGCCACGGTGTCGGCAGCCTCTTTGGGTAAAGACCTGAAGGCATTGGTCACCAACAAACCATGGTGGCTTCTCAATGGCGCCTCATTGTGTTTCAACCTTTTCAACACAGTGAGAGGAGCCACGGTGGCATTCTTCTTCGCTGATATAATCGGAGGAGAGCAGCATATACTGATTTTCTCATTGTCGATACTTTTCTATTCCGGACTTTTCTTAGGAGTAGGAGAGGTGGCGAATATGGTCGGGGTGGCACTTGCAGTTCCGGTGACCAACAAACTTGGCAAGAAACCGACATTCATATTGGTGGATATCTTGCTGGTGGTGTTCAGTGTAGTGTTCTTCATGTGTTCGCCCACAACGAACGCCGGACTGCTAATCATGCTGCTGCTTCAGGTGGTAATATCTGTACTCACTGGTATAATGTCGCCGCTGGTATGGTCGATGTATGCCGATGTCAGCGACTATTCAGAGCTGAAATATAAGAGTGCCTCCACCGGACTGATCTTCTCTTCTGCGTCAATGGCACAGAAATTTGGAGGCGCGATAGGTGGTGCATCAGTGATGTGGCTGCTTCATGGGGCAGGCTATATGGAGCGACTGGAGGGTGTGCAGACCGTTGACATTGTGCAGCCAGACAGCGCCATCAACTGCCTTTGGATGTTGATGACCTTCATCCCTGCAGGGGTGGCATTGCTCTCGATGATAATAGTATGGCTTTATCCACTTGGCACAGACAGGATGAATGAGATTGTCAGAGACCTTAAGGTGCAGCGTGAGAAATTGGTGAAGGAGCCAGGAATGGTATTTGTAGAACCAGTTTGATTATTATGGAGAAGGTAGATAACGAATTGTTCAGGAATCAGCTCAAGGAGAATCTGACCCACAACATACTTCCTTATTGGATAGAAAAGATGCAGGATCCACGTGGCGGCTATTATGGCCGTCGCGATGGTTGGGATAAGCTTGACGAGGATGCACCAAAGGGGGCGATACTCAATGCTCGTATCTTATGGACCTTCTCGGCAGCTGAAAGGGCATTAGGCACAGGGGAATATCTCGAGCCGGCAAAGCGTGCCTATGAATATATCCGCGATTATTTCATCGACCCTGAGTTTGGCGGTGCCTATTGGAGCGTAGACAAGGATGGGAAACCCCTTGACACCAAGAAGCAGTTTTATGCCATAGCATTCATAATCTATGGAATGTCGGAGTATTATAAGTGCACTGGGAATAATGAGGCATTGAATCTGGCATACGACTTATTCAAATCGATAGAGGAATATTCACGCGACCGCAAGAAGAATGGTTATATCGAGGCTTGCACAAGAGAATGGAATCCGATTGAGGACATGCGTCTCAGCGATCTTGATGAGAATTCCTCAAAGACGATGAACACCCATCTTCATATACTTGAGGGATGCACCAATCTTCTGAGTGCCTTGAAGATGAAAAGGGAGAAAGATGGAGGCTCACCGGAAATGACATGGAGAATTGCAGAAGTGGAGGAAGCCACGACAAATCTGCTTTGCATATTCCTTACAATAATTGAGAATCAGGAGACGCATCATCTGACACTTTTCTTTGATGATGATTGGAAGAAGGTGGATGATGCAGAGTCGTATGGACATGACATAGAGGCATCATGGCTTCTTCTTGAGACAGCGGAGGTGTTGGGAGACAAAGACCTTATCCAGGCTACTTTGCGGCATTCAAAGCAGATAGCCGTGTCGGCACTTCACGGGAGACGTGATGACGGCTCAATGGTGTATGAGCTTCATGGCAATGGCAGGCTGGATGCAGACCGGCATTGGTGGGTACAGGCTGAAGACGTGATCGGTCAGCTATATCTTTCCAGATTCCATTCAGAAAATGAGGAAGATGAGGAGAAGTATTTGCAGGATGCCTGGCAGTCATGGAGATATATCGCCGACAATCTCGTAGACCCCAATGGAGAGTGGTATTGGTCAAGGAAGGAAGATGGCAGCATCAACCGCATGGATGATAAGGCAGGGTTCTGGAAATGTCCTTATCATAACTCCCGGATGTGTCTTGAATCGATGCGCATATTGTAGAGGCAATTCATTGCAAGGTAAAATAGTTGAAAAGGAAGCAAAGACAATGTCGATGCTTCCTTTTTTTACTATAAGAAGGGTTTTTAAGGTATGTCAATTAGTTCATGACATAAGTGGTAAGGGCTGAATTCCCTAAATTAGTGTAAACCCTTGCAAACTGACGGATGAAGAGGATTGAAGAGGTTCGTGGAGTCTGTGCGGACTTTTCGATAACGTCAGCAGTTAAAAATAATGAGGAATCGTTTGCCATAGGCACGCTTGTTTTTATAATGCAAAAGAATAATAAATCAATAAATAAAGACCGAGTCATCAGTATGACAACTACATTTTAATAACGAAAGAGAAGTTATGTTTATTATAGAGAAATTTAAAAAATATGCATAAATGTGGTTATTCTTTAAAAATACGCATCCATGCCGAAGTGGGCATGGGTGTGGATTATGGTTAAAGAGTGGTTGTACAGCACGTAGAATTCGTGCTGACGCAAGGCGACATCGTAAGATGTCAGATTGTGAGGACGATGTCTTTTTCAGAAGCGATCTTGCGCAGATTCAGGATAGCATATCTCATTCTTCCAAGAGCAGTGTTGATGCTGACACCGGTGGATTCAGCAATCTCTTTGAAAGAGAGGTTCTGATAATATCTCATTTTCAATACTTCTCTCTGAAGATGAGGAAGTTCGTTGATGAGATATTTCACGTCGTCGCGGATTTGCTCAGATATTATAGCATCCTCGATAGTATCTTCGCAAAGCTCCTTGCGGTTAAGGACATCCACATCGCCGAGGTCAGCGCTTTGGAGATTTTCAGATTTCTCCTGACGGTAGTAGTCGATGATGAGGTTATGGGCTATGCGCGAAATCCAAGCGGGGAACTTACCGTTTTCCGTGTAGCGTCCCTGTTTGATTGTCAGGATAGCTTTTACGAAAGTTTCCTGAAATATGTCGTTGGCGACATCCTCGTTTTTGATTATTCGAAGGATGTAGTTGTAAACTCGGTCCTGATGTCTTTTGAGGAGAGTGTCAAACGCCTCGTTATTGCCTTGCGCATAAGCCTTGACCAGTTGTTCATCGGTCACGCTTAAATTTTTTGCCATTCTTTTTGTTGTTTTCGTTAAGTAGAAATTCGTCGATAGGCAGTTTGTTATTGGGTTTATTATTCTTTTGCAATACAAAAGTACACAAAAATCACGCCATAACCCAAAAAAATGGGCAATAAAAAGTATAAAAAATGTTAAAGAAACAATAATGACAATTTTTTTTCAATTAGAAAGTTTTATTCTTTTGCCAGTTTAATTGCCACCCAATCATTCTCTTCCTTGAATGAAACCAACTTGAGTCCCTCTCTCTTTGCCGCCTCCTCAACTATTGGGATATCAGAATGATAGAAGCCACTCAGATACATTGTGCCTCGGTATTTCAGTGCTTCTGAATAAGCCTTTATATCGGCAGTTATAACGTTGCGGTTGATATTTGCGAGGAAATAATCTGCCGGTATTATCCCTTCAAGTTTTCCTGCGTCGCCACAAAGCAATTGAATCTCGGTATTGTTAAGACGGGCATTCTCCACAGCGTTTTCCCAAGCGAAAGGGTCTATCTCTATTCCCGTCACTTCGCCTGCCCCTTTCATCTTGCAAAGGATGGCAAGGATGCCGGTGCCAGTGCCCATATCAATTACGCTTTTGCTGTCCATGTCCGACTCGATGATGTAGCGCATCATGTTGCAGGTTGTGGCATGATGACCGGTGCCGAACGCTATCTTGGGGTCTATCACTATGTCGAATTCTGCGGAGGGTATATCCTTATGGAAAGAGGAATGCACCACACACTTGTCGTCTACAATTATGGGTTGGAAATAATGCTTCTCCCATTCCTCGTTCCAGTCTTGCCCCTCAACTTTCTCTTCAGAAATTGAGAACTTCGTCTCAATAGGGAAATCGGATAGGGCTTTCTCTACATCCTCCTTATTATATAGGTGGTCTTGGATATATGCGGTCACACCAGTCTCATCTGGTGAGAAAGATTCAAATCCCACTTCTCCAAGGGCAGCAGCCACAAGGTCGGTGATTGTCTCGTTGCAAGGGTCTGTTTCGACCCTCAGGGCTATATAGTCTTGCAT
>CAZRUR010000034.1:0-24593 GCA_964603335.1 uncultured Sangeribacter sp.
TGTGTGCAGCGCCTCGGGCGCAATCCTCCATCTGATAACCGAAAACGGACAACGGAAAACGGAAAACAACCTCCCTCCCCCTGTGGGGAGGGTCGGGGTGGGGTCAAAGAAGAGCGTCCCGAAATCGGGGCGCTCTTCTTGTTTGTAGTGGGGAGTTGTCATAGATGCCGGTGGCATCTATGACAATATCAGTTTATCAATAGCCTGGGTTCTGCCATTTAGCCTTCTCCTCATCGCTGAGGTTTGTGCCGTCAGCATTCTGTAGCTGGTCAAGGAATGTCTGCGGAAGCGGACGAACATAATGCTTGCTTGCGTCGAAATACAACACATCCGGATTGAGTTTCTTGGCACGATTCTCAAGAGTCATCGTACGGCTCAGGTTCTCCCAACGGCTGAACTCACCCACGAGTTCACGGGTGTGCTCGTTGAGGATGAAGTTGAGGGCACGATCATACTGGCTGCTGACTCCGAGTTTTGCAAGGATAGCCTCATCCTCTGCAGGAAGGTTGTCCCAAGTCCAGTCGGTCATGGCAGCCTCTGTAGAAGCATAGGTCACATCGAGGTCAGGGTTAGACAGATAGTATGAGTTGGTACCGAGGTTCCAGCCATCGTTAGCGTTAAGACGAGTGTCATTAGAAAGCTGTGTGCTGGCGATTGCTGCCTGATAGCATCCGTCGATATAGTAGCTGCGGTTCTCACCCTCATGCCATGCACCACGCTTGCGGATTACGTCTATATCCTGCTTAGCACCTGAGTAGTCGTTAAGACGAACCTTGATCTCTGCGCGTACGAGATATGTCTCGGCAAGACGGGCAAGGATGATGTCGCGTGAGCCACTGTCACCTGCGAATGCGTTAAGATAGCCGCAAGTGTGCTTTGAAACG
This sequence comes from uncultured Sangeribacter sp., assembly GCA_964603335.1. GTDB lineage: Bacteria > Bacteroidota > Bacteroidia > Bacteroidales > Muribaculaceae > Lepagella. Next base: position 885 of record CAZRUR010000034.1, read on the forward strand.
CTTGGGAACATGTTTGCACCCCATGCACCGTAGACACCTGCTGAGTAAGCATTACCGAACTGGTCGCCCACGAAGTTGCCGTTCTGATAGAGAATCCATGATTCAGGTATTGGCTGGTTGGCATTGCCGGAGAAGACAGTCTCACCAGTGTGTGTCTGTACACGGCCACCGGCTGTCATACGTCCTGCCTCATCCACAAAATTAGCCTCTGACTGATATTTGGGAGCACCAAATGTAAACTTGTCGTAAGTGCTGTCATCCTTCTTGTTGATGATGAATACAATTGAGGGATCACCCACCTCATATTGCACCGGATTATTTGCATCTCTTGAATCAGTGTATGCAACGGCTGTGCCATATACAGTGGCGAACGATTTCCAAAGACGTGCGTCATTGGCGTTGTCGAATGCAGAGAGTGTGTACTCAGTAGGACGGAAACGCTGGAAGTCCTTACCACCGGTGATACAGCCACGCTGACCACCAAGAGCCAGGGAGAAGTTGGAGAACTGGCAGTTGAAGAAAGCACCAGGGTTACGGTTCTGGGTACGTCCATCGAAGTTCTCATCCTGCGGAACCACCATCAGGAGCTCGTTGCTCTTCTCGAGGTCGCAGTTAGGACCTGTCCAGTTGCCATAGACGTCGATAACGTCGCTTTCAAGGCTGCGGGCGTTGATAGCGTAGTTGGCAGCCTCAAGACCTTTCTGCAGATATGCGCTCTTATTGGCGGAGTTCCAGTCGTCGTTACGCTCAGAGGCAGCGAAGAGGCAAGCCTTTGCAAGGAAGTGGGCTGCAGTTGCCTTTGTCCAGCTAACGCCTACACCTGCAAGAGTGTTGTTCTCACCGTCGAAGAGATCATATGCAGTTGTGAAGTCAGAGATAATCTGCTCCCAGCACTCTTGAGGTGTCTTGTACTCAAAGTTGCGCACAACACCAGTTGTAGGCTCAGTCTGTATCACACAGTGGCCGAACTGGGTGGTCAGCAAATAGAAGTTGAAGCCACGATAGAAATAAGCCTGTGCAAGACACTCATTCCTGATAGCCTCATCCTCAACGAGATCGGCAGATGCGATGATGGTGTTGCAGGATGCGATACCATAATAGACAGTGTCCCAGATATCGGTGTTCTTACCGGTGTTACCATTGGTTGTAATCCAAACGGGAGCCATACGGATGTCGTATGTACACCACATCTCATTACTCATATCTGTACCGATACCGAACTCGTCAGTACCGCCCATCATGGCGTAGTAACCCTGCGACTCGTAACCGCCAATCCAGCGCACAGAGCCATAGAGGGAAAGTGTCAGAGACTGAAGACCCTCTGGTGTCTTGAAATAATCAGTTGAATAACCGGTGGTATAGTTCTCGTCGAGGAAGTCCTCAGAGCAGGATGTGAATCCTGCGGCAGTGGCAAGAACGAGACCGGCTGCTATATATTTATTAAGTTTCATTTTAATTTCTGTTTTATTAGATTTAAGTCCGAATTAGAAACCAAGCTCAAGACCGAGCACCCAGCTGCGGTTGTAGTAAGACTGGCTTGTGTCGAGGTCGTAACCATTGATTGACTGATAGAAGTCGAACGGATTGATCACCTGACCATAGACCTTGATGCTCTTGGCAACCTTGCTGATAAGCTTGCTTGGGAAGTTGTAGCCGATAGAGATGTTACGCATTCTCACGAAGTTAGCCTTCTTGTAGCCAAGTGCGCCAGAATATGGGTCGGCATCACCAGTCTGAACTGTGGTGAGGATAGGCATCTGATATTCAGCATCTGTGTTGTCTGGTGTCCAGTAGTCGATAGCCTCGCCAAGTGTTCCGTAGCCAAAGAGGCTTGCGGAGTGCTGCACCCAGTAGCCGAAACGGCCATAAATCTGGAAGCTGAGCTCTATGCCCTTATAGCTGAATGAGTTGGTCCAGCCAGCAGTTGTGGTAGGACGCTTGTTACCGATAATCATACGGTCATCGTCATTCATCACGTAGTCGCCATTTGTGTCGTGAGGTCTAACCTTACCGGGAGCGAAGTTCTCACCGTTGGCATTCCATTTCTCCATCTCAGCCCAATCTTCGGGAGTATCCTGCCAGATGCCGTCAGCTGCATAGCCGTAATAAACGCCGAGCTGTTCGCCAATGAACCAGGCATTGGAGATATCGTCTTCCTTACCATTGGCAAGTTCTTTGATCTTGTCTTTCTGCCAGCCTAAGTTGAATGAGGTGTTCCAAACGAAGTCACGGGTCTCAACAGGAACAGCATTGATTGTAATCTCGACACCATGGTTGGAGGTCTTACCGATGTTACCGATTGTTGAGCCATAACCGGTAACAGTAGGAATAGTCATGTTGAGAAGAAGGTCGTTGGTATTAGAGAAGTAGAACTCCAAGCTACCGTTGACACGGTTGTTGAGCACACCGAAGTCAACACCAAAGTTCCATTGAGTAGTCTTTTCCCAACCTACCTCTGTGTTAGCCATCACGAGAGTGTTCGCCACATAAGATGGGTCATTGAGAAGATAAGCCTTTTCCCGACCTGTTGCAGTAGGAACGTAGATTGACTGGATAGAACCGAGAGTAGAATATGGATCAATTGCGGAGTTACCGGTAGTACCCACACCTGCACGGATCTTCAACTGTGACAACCAGTTTACATCGCGGAGGAACGACTCCTGCTGGATGCGCCAGCCCAAAGACACAGAGGGGAAGAATGCCCATTTGCGACCCTTTGAGAGCTGTGATGCACCATCCCAACGACCTGATGCTGTAATAAGGTAACGGTCCTCGAAGCCATAGTTAAGACGGATCATGTAAGACTCAAGCTGACGCTCTACAAGACCTGTGCTCATGCTTGCGTCGTTGGTGGAGTCAGTGATATCTTTTGAACCCATGGCATTCCATTTGTACATATCCTGCTCAAGACCACTCACTGCCATAGATGCAGTCTCATAGTTCCACTTGGAGGCAGTCTGCAGCAAAGTCACATTTACGTTGTGCACATCATTGAATGTGTTGTTGTAGGTAATCATGTTGTCGAGAGTCCAAGAGAAGTCACGACGCTGCTGCCAGCGAGCCTGGTTTTTGCCACCGGTCATCCATTTGTAGGCAGACTCCTCGTCGATGTAGTCACCCTGACGCCAGTAGCGGTAGTCAGGACCGAACATAATCTTGTAGTCAAGACCCTTGAGAGGCGCCCAGATCTCACCTAAGTGGAGTGTTGCAGCGAAAGAACCGAGGAAACGGTAAGTCTCACGGTTAGAGATATTGTGTTCCCACTCGTTGATTGGGTTGTATGACTGGTTGTCACCACCGGGATAGAGGATACGGTTGCCGTCGGCATCATAAGGCTGTGCCCATGAGTAGCATTTCTTATACAATGCATAGATGGCGGCTGCTGAGTTGGAGGAAGATGGAGCAAATGAGCTTGACATACCATAATCCTGCTCCTCGCGAGATGCGTTCATCGACAAATTAAGTGTCATCCACTTCACCGGTGTGATGTTGATACCCATACGGGCGGTGTAACGCTGATATTCCTGGCCCTGCTGAGTGCCGCTGTTGCCGAGGTAGCCGAAAGATCCGAATGCGTTCATCTTCTCAGTGCCACCTGAAGCGCTTACAGTGTGCTCCTGGATGAAACCGGTGCGGAGAGCCTGGCCTACCCAGTCATACTCCTGAACCTTAGATGCATCCCATGAGCCGCTGCTCCAACCGTTCATGATGTTGTTGTAGGCAGTCACGTCGTCCAATATACCGAAGAGGAGCTCATCGCTCTCCTTTGTAGGATTGCGTGGGTCTGCATATTTCTCCGGGTCAGCGTTGTAGGCAGCCCAACGACGATATGTGATATAGTCGGCAGCATTTACATTCTTGTTGCGGTCAACGAGATTCTGCCATGTCACTGAACCGGAATAGTTGAGTGAGAACTGGCCAGCCTTACCGCTCTTGGTTGTAACGATTACAACACCGTTGGCACCACGAGAACCGTAGATTGCGGTTGCGGAGGCATCCTTAAGGATGTCGATGCTCTCAATGTCGCGAGGGTTGAGGGTCTCAATGCCTGAACCAGACATCAAGGGTACACCGTCAACAACATAAAGAGGGTCGTTGGAAGCTGTGAGTGAACGCTCACCACGGATACGGATTGTACCCACTGTACCCGGGCGGTCGCTTGAAGTGATGTCGACACCGGCAGCCTTACCCTGGAGTGCCTCAAAGGCATTGTTTACCGGGCGGCTCTGAAGTTCCTCTGCACCAACATGGCTGAGGGCGCCGGTAACGTCGCTCTTCTTCTGTGTGCCGTAACCGATAACCACGAGGTCGTCAAGAACGGCACTGTCTTCTGTGAGGGTAACATCAATTCTTGTCTGACCCTTCACTGCCACTGTCTGTGTGGAATAACCCACATAGCGGAATTCAAGTGTGGCATTTTTGTCAACATTGTTGAGCACGTAGTTACCGTCAATGTCGGTACTTGTGCCGAGAGCGGTACCTTTAACGAGGACGCTGGCACCGATAAGTGGCTCGCCAGATCCGTCAACCACAGTACCACGGATTGAGATTCCCTGAGCATACGCCGAGGCGAAAGCAAACAGAACCATCATCGCGGTCATAAGGATATGCCTGAACCGACATACCCCCCCATTTTTGAAGTAGTTCATAATGAATTTGTTAGTTAATAATTATTTGATTTATAAGGTTTGTAGAGTTAGATTATTGTTGGAATCTTTGAGCATCAAAGATTCCAACAATAATTTTTCATTTCTTAACGAGACTGAGACAAGCGCGGCATTTCTCAGTGATGGCATTCCAGTCTTGGGCAGCCACTACGTCTTTCGGGAAAAGTTTGCTTCCCATGCCTACGCAGTAGACACCAGCCTTAAACCATGAGTTGAGGTTCTCCTCAGTAGGTTCAACGCCACCGGTCACCATAAGCTTTGACCATGGCATTGGAGCGAGAAGTCCCTTAACGAATTTAGGACCGAGCACATCGCCGGGGAACACCTTGATAAGCTCGCAACCAGCCTCCTGGGCATAGCCTACCTCTGAGATGCTGCCGGTGCCGGGAGTGTAAGGCACCTGACGACGATTGCAGACCCTTGCAACATCGGGATTGAACAACGGGCCAACCACGAAGCATGCGCCAAGCTGCATATAAAGGGATGCTGTTCCTGCATCAACAACTGAGCCGACACCAAGAGCCATCTCCGGACACTCAACAGCTGCATACTTCACCAACTCGCCGAAAATTTCATGGGCGAAATCGCCACGGTTGGTGAATTCGAATGCGCGGACACCACCCTCGTAGCATGCCTTTACCACAGCCTTTGCCACGTTGAGGTCTTTATGATAGAACACCGGCACGATGGGAGTCTCTCCCATCTTCGCCATTACCTGAAGTTTATCAAATCTTGCCATTTTATTTATCTTTGAACACGTCCATTTGCGCTGCCGCCGGCAAGAGCCTTTACCTCTTCAGCGGAAACGAGATTGAAGTCACCATTGATTGTCTGCTTCAAGGCAGATGCTGCCACTGCAAACTCAAGAGCCTCGCCCTGAGTCGGCATTGTCAGCAGACCGTGGATAAGACCACCGGAGAAGCTGTCGCCGCCACCAACACGGTCAATAATCGGGTTGATGTCGTAACGCTTGCTCTGATAGAATTCCTTGCCGTCATAGATCATAGCCTTCCAGCCGTTGTGGGTGGCTGAGAATGACTCGCGGAGTGTGGAGACAACATACTTGAAACCAAACTCCTTCATCATGGCAGCGAAGATACCCTTGTATCCCTCAGCGTCGGTGTTGCCACCCTCTACGTCTGCATCGGGCTTAAATCCGAGGCAAAGTTCTGCATCTTCCTCATTGCCAATGCAAACGTCAACATACTGCATGAGCGGACGCATGATTGACTGTGCTTTCTCTTTTGTCCAAAGTTTCTTACGGAAGTTGAGGTCAACGCTGACAGTCACGCCATGACGTTTTGCAGCCTCACATGCAAGGTGTGTGAGCTCGGCAGCCTTGTCGGAGATGGCCGGCGTGATGCCGCTCCAGTGGAACCAGTCAGCGCCCTCCATGATAGCATCGAAGTCGAAATCCTCCGGATTGGCCTCAGCTATTGCTGAATGAGCACGGTCGTAAATAACCTTTGAGGGACGCATAGAGGCACCTGTCTCACAATAGTAGATTCCGACACGGTCACCGCCACGTGCGATATAGTCAGTGTTCACACCATAACGGCGAAGAGCGTTGAGAGCAGCCTGCCCAATCTCATGTTTCGGAAGTTTTGATACAAAATATGCCTCATGGCCATAGTTGGCGCAGCTTACTGCCACATTTGCCTCGCCACCACCCCAGATGACGTCAAAAGAGTCTACCTGTACAAAACGGTGGCATCCTGCCGGTGAAAGGCGGAGCATGATCTCGCCTAATGTTATTACTTTACTCATATGGTTAGTTTTAGTATTTAGTCGTTAGTTTTTTTAGTTTATATTCCCCCTTCAGGGGGTTAGGGGCCGATTGCTTACTTGGTGGTTGAATTCGAGCGTGCCTCCGATTGATTCCATCAGTTTGACGGCATCGACATATTTGGCAATACCCTCAGCCACCTCCTTGGCATCGCGCATGGCGTGGACCACGGTTGCGGGACGGTTGGTGACATCACCTCCGGCAAACACTCCGACACGGGTGGTCATTCCGTAAGGATTCTCCCTTGTCAGCACATATCCTCTGCCGTCAACCTCGATTCCCTCAGTGGTAGAGACAATCCTTGACGCCGGCACACTGCCCACAGCCTGAATGACATGATCCGCAGGCACTACCTTCGTCTCATCGCCATGTTGAAGGGTGATAGTCTTGAGCTTCATTCCCTCGCCACCCTCTATATTTATTATAGAGGTTTCCCAAAGGAATCTTACACCCTCCTTCACCGCGTCGTCATACTCAGCCTTCAGGGCTGACATATGCTCGATGGTGTGGTGATAGACGATATACACCTCTTTTGCACCCATACGGATTGCGGAGCGGGCTGCATCCATGGCAGTGTTGCCGCAGCCGACAACATAGACTATGTCTCCTTCTCCTACAATCACTTCCTCCTTCGCCATATTGCCACTCTCAAAGAGACTTACGCGGCGTAGGAATCGGATTGCCTGACGCACTCCAGGGTGTGTGATGCCGGGGATATCAAGGCGATTTGGCACACCGGTGCCGGTGCCCATAAAGATGGCGTCAAATCCTTGTGCAAAGAGATCATCGATGGTATAGTTCTCGCCGATGGTGCTGTTAAGATGGAAAACAACTCCAAGATTTGCTATCTTCTTTATCTCGCGGTGCACAACCTCCTTCGGCAGACGGTATTCAGGAATGCCATACATCAGCACGCCGCCCGGCTCACCCTCCATCTCGAAAATCTCTACGGCAAAACCTTGACGCGAGAGGTCGCCGGCTATCGTAAGTCCGGCAGGTCCGCTGCCGATGACTGCCACTTTACCGCGACTCTTTTCCGGTATTGCCTCATGCGTGAGTGATGCCTCGCTATCGAAGTCTGCCACAAAACGCTCCAGTTTGCCGATGTGGACTGCCTCTCCTTTCTTGCCGAGCACACAGCCACCCTCACATTGGCGCTCGTGGCCGCATACTCTTCCGCACACTGCGGGGAGATTGCTGCGGTTGTTGATAATCTTCATGGAATTGCCGAAATTACCTTTGGCAAGTTCGGCTATCCAATCCGGTATATCATTACTTATCGGGCAGCCCTTCTTGCATCCGGGCACCTTGCAGTGGAGACAACGCTGTGCCTCCTTGATTGCCTCCGGCAGAGTATAGCTTTCCGAAACTTCAACAAAATCCTTCGTCATGATCACTTCATATCTACGTATTGAATCTTATCCATGTCGCCATAGTCAAGGTTTTCACCACCCATGCCCCAGATGAACATGTAGTTGGAGGTGCCGGCAGCGCAATGCACTGACCATTCGGGCGACATCACAGCCTGCTCGTTGTTGAGCCAGATAAGGCGGTTCTCCTGAGGCTCTCCCATGATGTGGCAAATGCGGTTCCCTTCGGGAAGATTGAAATAGTAGTAAGCCTCAACGCGACGATCGTGGGTGTGGGCTGGCATTGTGTTCCAGACGCTACCGGTCTTCAACTCGGTGAGACCCATCTGAAGTTCACATGGTCCCTCCTCAAGCACGTTGTTGACAATAAGCTGGTTGATCACGCGGTCGTTGCTCTCTGCAAGTGAACCGGCGGCAAAACTGTTGGCCTTGATAGAGCCCTTGCGTCCGTCGATTGTTATCAGCTGGGTCTTATAGTGCTTGTGGGCACGGGTTGAGTTGATATAGAACTTGGCTGGATTTGAGGCATCCTTGCTACGGAAAGTCACTTTCTTATTCCCTTGGCCTACATAGAGGGCATCCTTGAAGTTCAGTTCATAGTCAGTGCCGTCTACGTTGATGATGCCGGGGCCTCCAGTATTGATGGCTCCGAGCTCACGGCGTGCGAGGAAATACTCAGCCTTCAGAGGGTCGATGGTCTCAAGCTCAAGTGTCTTGGTGACAGGCATCACGCCGCCGAAAACCAGACGGTCGTAGAGTGAGTAAGTGAGTACAATCTCATCTGCCTTCATCACCTCCGGCATCATGAAGTGGCTGCGGAGCTGCTCTGTGTCGTAATGTTTAACATCATCAGGATGACAGGCACGCTGGATGCTGTATTCTGTCTGTGCGCTGGCAGTCATGGCCGCCATGGCTACTGCTACACTCATAATTATCTTTTTCATTATTCAGTCGTTTGTATTTTAGTGGAATTTTTCTCAATCATAGCCTTTTGGTTGCGGATGATATGCACGCGGTTCCACCACATCATCGCGCAAGCAATGATCACGAGGATGCCGGCTCCGATATATTTCAGGTGTACTGTGCATTGATAAAGCACCCACGCAAGCGGTGAAGACGCAAAGTCAAGTGAACCGGCCTCGAAACCAGCCGGGATGGCCACAGCAGCATCACCGGTCACCTCAAACACATCGTGAGCGGCAAGTGTGAACGCCGGGGCGATGTTGGTGACGAAGTAAAGGCCCATAACCATCACCACAACTCCGATGATGAATGTCTTAAACACGTTGCCCTTTGTGAATGGAAGAACCAAGGGGAAGAGGTAGAACATTCCGGCGAGTGAGGCGAGTGGAAGGAACTGGTTGCCGGGAAGGACCACAGCAAGGAAGAGGGTAACCGGGATAAGGAGAAGGGAAACGACAAGCGTCGTGGGGTGTCCGATTACAAGTGCCGGCGACATACCGATGTTGAGACCGTCAGCACCTTTAAACTTACGGGCGATAAGGCTGCGGGTGGCATCGGAGATTGGTTTCAGTCCCTCGATGAAGAGCACTGTTACGCGTGGAATCAATTCCATCACGGCTCCCATCTTGATGCCAAGACCAAGGATATATGGTATTTTGTCTACGATTTCTTTCCATGATGTGCATGTGAGGCATCCGATGGCAACGCCCACAACAACACCAAGGAAAAGAGGCTCACCAAGAAGTCCGAATTTCTTCTTCAGACCCTCGGCATCCACCTCCAGTTTCTCCATTCCGGGAATCTTGTCAAGACCTTTGTTGATGGCCCAAGCGAATGGCACGAAGCCGGCGCAGAAGGGCTGTGGAATAGAGATGCCGTCCATATCCTTATAATATCCCTGGAATTTCTTGGCTGTCATGTCGGCGAGCACAAGGGTTACGATATAGCAGATGATGGCACCGAAGAAACCCCATGCCAACGAAGATGTTGCGAAATAAATCACCGCCCCTATGAAAGCGAAATGCCAATAGTTCCATAGGTCAATGTTAACGGTGCGTGTTGTCTTGGTCAGAAGCATCAGGATGTTCACGCCGAGACAAACAGGAATGATGAATGCTCCAACAGCTGTGTTGTAAGCCACGGCTGCTGCTGCCGGCCAACCCATGTCAAACACTTTCAATTGAAGGTCGTAGATCTCGACCACTGTGTTCAGGGCAGGTCCAAGTGCTGAGGTTAGCAGCGCGGTGACTATTGAGAGTCCTATAAAGCCGACACCGACCTTAAGACCGCTCTTCAAGGCATCGCCAAACTTGATGCCTATACAGACGCCAAGCACTGTGAAGATGACAGGCATCATCACAGCCGCTCCAAGTCCGATTATATAAGAAAATACTTGTTCCATTATTAGGTAAGAAGGGGAGTTTAGAGTTAAGAGCTGTCATCACTCTTAACTCTAAACTCTAAACTTGAAGGTTACTGAGGCTGTTTGCCGATATAGGCGAGGATGCCGCCGTCAACGTAGAGAACGTGGCCATTCACGAAGTCGGAAGCCTCTGATGCCAAGAACACTGCCGGGCCCATAAGGTCCTCGGGTGTGCCCCAGCGTGCTGCCGGAGTCTTGGCGATGATAAACTGGTCGAATGGATGACGGCTGCCGTCCGGCTGACGCTCGCGAAGTGGTGCTGTCTGCGGAGTGGCGATGTAACCCGGGCCAATGCCGTTACACTGGATGTTGTGCTCGCCATACTCTGAGCAGATGTTGCGGGTAAGCATCTTCAAACCGCCCTTGCCTGCTGCGTATGCGCTCACTGTCTCACGTCCAAGCTCACTCATCATTGAGCAGATGTTGATAATCTTGCCGTGACCCTTCTTGATCATACCGGGGATAACAGCCTTGGCGCAGATGAATGGAGCGACAAGGTCGATGTCAACCACAAGGCGGAAATCCTCAACTGCCATCTCTGTCATCGGAATGCGCTTGATGATGCCGGCATTGTTTACGAGGATATCAACACCCCCATAGTTCTTCTCGATGTCTGCCACCATTGACTGTACAGCCTTCTCGTCTGTCACGTCACAAAGATAACCCTTTGCATCGATACCGGCTTCCTTATAATTGTTGGCACCCATCTCGAGTCCACTCTCGGTGTTGGTATTGTATATGATTTTTGCTCCTGCCTCATGAAAAGCCTTGGCAATTGCGAAGCCGATTCCATAGACGGCTCCTGTGACGAGGGCTACCTTGCCCTCAAGTGAAAAGTTTACCATGATTTTTTTTATTTTTGTGATTTTACAAAATCAAACCATTTGTCTGAATCCTTGAATCCGTCCTTCTCCCTGCTGCCGCATGCAAGCACACGATAGCGTATCTTCCCCTCGCTGTCCGGCTTAACAAATACCAGATAATTGAGGTCGCTTTCCTTTACCGATACTAAATTCACCGGGTCAACTATGATTCCAAGTCCTACAGTCTCAACAAGTTTCGGATGTCCCTTGTCTGGAACATTCTGACCCCATGAACCGGCAACGCCATCTTCCGCAAGAAATCCGACATTGTCGCTCTCAAGCTTCTGGATGCCTGTGCAGAACACGTCTCCCGGCTGATAGCCATCAAGCTCAACCTCTACGAAGAGGTCTCTATTGTCGGGCACAACAGAATAGGTCTGGGTCATCTGAATGGGATGTCCATTATAGATCCAGTCCTTGTCTACCATACAGAACTTTCCTGCATCAAGCACAGTCTGTGTCCTTGACGCTACCGTGTCGATGGTGACCGGAGTGTCATTCTGCCAGCCACGAAACGAACCCGCTGCTATCGACTTACCTGCCCACAGCACATCGCAACCATACCCCTCCTCCATTTGCTCGGGAGTGGTATAGAATCCTGTCACGTCAAGCTCCAGCTGGGGTGTCTGCTTCACATACAGGTCAAGGCTCTGACGATTGTCCATATACACGCGATAAGCCACCCACGGATTTTCTATCACCGCGCCATGTCCGTATATGCTGTTGTACATGTCAAGTGTATTAGCATCGCCAGGGTATGTAACAGACACTATTCTCGGATGTTTACCAGAATGGTCATACAGTTTGATATACGTGTCTGTCTGCGCATTTACACACACGGCACAAGATATCATCAGCAATGAGCATGCGAGTTTTTTCATGTTAGGAATCAAATTTGACGCAAATTTAATAATTTGTAATGTTAAAAGCAAGCGAATTTATACATTTTAATGGTAAAAAAATACTTGCTTTTATCGTAGGAGAGTATTATTGAACAAATTTCACGACTTAATGCACCACTTTCACAGCCTTTCCGTTGGCGTCAAGACTGAACAATGGCACGTCGGCATCTGCCTCAGGATCCACCTTATAATAATGCACCGCGCTGTCATTGACGTAGGGATGCTGCGTGTTGAGAAGTTTGATCATCTCAGCCCCTGCCCAGATTGTTGGGCCATAGCCGTGGGCTGCCTTGACACTCACTGGGCGATAGGCATAGTATGCCGGCTCAAAGCCCATTCCAGTGCCTACACAGACATCCTCCACCTCTCCTTTCTCATTGATCTTTGAGGAGACTGCCTCCCAGGCAAGCTGCGCCACCGGACCAAACGTCACGGAATCAAGCCATCCCTGGTTGATGCCATGAGCAATGGCGTAGGCAAAGATTGCTGTGGCTGAGGTCTCGTCATAAGTCTCGTTTCGGTCAAGCAGCTGATGCCAGAACCCATCGATGCCCTGCAGATTGGCAAGTCCGGCGGCATGCTTCTGGAATGTGTCGAGTATCAGTGCACGGCGTGGGTGATTCTCAGGAAGATAGTCGAGGAGTTGGCTCATGGTCAGGATTGCCCAACCGTTAGCCCTACCCCATGCCATCGACGGCTGATGGGTGGCACCCTCTATGTAGCCATGGCGGAAGATATTCTTCTCCGGAAGCCACATACGCTTGATGAATCCGGCTGCTATATCAGCGGCTGCGTCGAGCTGCTTTGGATCGTCGGCATATTGGCTACGCACTGCCATTGATGGGAGTGCCATAAACATATCGTCAAGCCACACAGCATTATAATGAGGACGGTTACGTGCTATCGTTCCGTCAGCAAGATGCACCGGTGTGGTCTCCACAATGTTCCAATACTGCTCGATATAGGGAGAAATCTTGAGAGTGGAGTCTGCCATTGCTGCCCTCATCCATGCGCCTGCCATTGCCCCGGCATCATCGAGAGTGGCGGGTGCCTTCACCTGGCGCATCTGCCCATCTTCCGATGGATCGCCCTGATAATTATCTGCCTCTCTTGCCAAGAACCCGATGCGGTCGCTTACGTAGTCGGCATATTTCTTGTCGCCGGTGGCTGCGGTTGCATCGAGGAGCGCGTCATACATCACGCCCCATTCATAGCTGGTGAGTCGGTATGTGCCGGGATTCACCTTCCCGTCTGTCATCTTGGCAGGTGTCACCTCATCTATATAGGCAAACACACGGTCGATGTCTGCCTTCACGGTGTCGGGCGACAACTTCCCGTAAGGGGTCTTATAGTCTGGTTTCAGAAGGTGAAGGGGTGTCGTTGAGTCATTGATTTCATCAGCGGCAGTGTCGTTGGCAGCCTGCTTGCCGCAAGCTGTCAACGCCAATACCATTGAGAGAAATATTGCTGATTTCTTCATACCGCGTTATTTCGGGAGATTAAACACGGTGGATATCTCAAGCATCTGCTCTTCTGTCATGCCGTCAGGCACAAAGCCCATTGAGCGTGCGCACATATAGATGTTGGCGCTCTTGTTGAGCACGTCTACCTGGTCGAATGCCGACATGATGTCGTTGTCTACTGCAAACACGCCATGTTTTTCCCACATCACAACATCGAAGTTGTTGTCGAGTGCCTTGATTGTCTCGTCGGCAAGTTCGTTGGAAGAGGGAAGCATATAAGGCACGATGCCGAGACCGCGTGGTGCAAATGCCTTTGTCTCCGGAATCATCGACCACAGCAGTTTGCTGACCAAGTCCTCGTTGAGGAACTGCTTGTTATGGCTCATTGCCACCAGCTCGATGGGATGAGTGTGGAGGGAAGCCCTATAGGTTGAGCCCTTGCCGAGAAGGTAGTTGTGCACTGCGAGGTGTGACGGAAGTTCGGAGGTGGGTTTCACCGGATTGTCGGCGATGATCACGTAGTGTGCGCAATCGTCGAGGATACGGATGAATGAGCCGTTCTCCATAGGCCAGCGGGCGAGGTCGCGCATTCTCATCTGGGTACCTTTGCAGAAGAAATAACAGCCCCTGAGATTGGGTAGTGTTGCGCCGATAGCGATTGGGTCGCTGATTGCCGGCATTTTGCGGATCTCATCATCCACATGTTCTGTAACATTTACGGTGATATTGCCACCGTTGCGTTCTGCCCACCCTTTCTGCCAGAGGTAGCCGGCTGTCTCAGCCACGTCTGACACCACTTTTGCAAGGGCAGGTCTGTTATCTAATATTGAAGCCATTTTAGTCGTTATTTGTTAGTCGTTAGTCCCCCTTTAGGGGGTTAGGGGGCTTATATCAACTGCGGCAGGAAGCAGGAAACCACGAGAACCACAATTCCTATCACGAGGACTGTGATTGTCTTCTTCGAGCAACCTTTCCATTCGTTAAGTATTATACCCCAAAGATTTGAGAACACCACGTTGAGAGCCATAAGGATACAGAATGAGAGGGTCATCAACACTGGCGAGTCGGTCAGGAATCCCTTGCCAAGGGCGAGTCCGAAGAACTGGCTATACCACAAGGCGCCGGCGAGAAGACAGAACACAAGGTTGTTGCCCCACACCTTCCTGTTGGCATAGTCGCTCCAGGTGCCGTTCTTCTGATTCTGATAGAAGCAATAGATAGCATTGGTTACGAAGCCTCCAAGAGTCACAAGGAATGTGGCTGGAAGGGTCTTATACATATCCGGAGTCAATTCTCCGAAATTGATATCCTTGCCGAATTCAAGACCCACATTGAAGCAGCCGCTCATGAAGCCGCAAAGCAATGCGATGGCAAGTCCTTTCGGGAAATTGAAATCCTTCACCGCTGCCTTCTTCTCCTCCTCGCTCAATGAAGCTGACTTCATGGAGCCGGCGATGCCGATGATGGAGATGCCCAGGAGGGTGACAACCACGCCTACAATCACTGAGAACGTGAGTTGCGACAATGGGTCGTTCTCCGGGAAGAAGATATTCAGGAACACCGGGCCCATGATGGTGCCAAGTCCGGCACATGTGCCAAGGGCTATCGACTGCCCGAGTGCCACGCCAAGATAGCGCATGGAGAGTCCGAACGTCAATCCGCCTACGCCCCACAACACGCCGAAGAGAATCGTCATCCACACGTTGAAGGAGTCGCCGGATGTGAAAAGCTCACACAGAGAATGACCTGACGGCACTGCCAACAATGCCCCCAAGAAGGGAAGCACGAGCCACGCGAAAACACCCTGCACTATCCAGTAGCTTTCCCAGCTCCACGATTTTATCTTGTTGATAGGCACGTAGCAGCTCGACTGGCAGAATGCTCCTAACGCTATGATCAGAAGTCCTATTATTATAGACATCTTATAGAAACATTATAGTTTCCCCAACCCACAGGGATCAGGGAAACTGATAAATCTTAACGCTTTGAAGTCACGTCAGCCTCATATTTCTCAACGTCCTTGATGAAAGTCTCACCTACAGGAACATCGTTGCGGAGGCAGAACATATCATATACTGCATTCCATGGAAGACACTTGCATTCCTCAAGCATGGCGAGGCGCTGGAATCTCTTGTCAGCGAGCTCATCCTTGCGGATGCTCTCTGTCGGCTCGAGAAGGGCGCGGAGCATGCACTTCTGGGCTGCGCGGCTACCAATCACATAAGCGCCAATACGGTTGAGAGTGCCGTCGAAGTAGTCAAGACCATAGTGAACACGGTTGAGGGCGCCGGCGCGTACAATCTCGCTGAAGAGGTCGAGGGTCGGGTCGTCCATGATTGTCACGTGGTCTGAGTCCCAACGAACCGGACGGGAAACGTGGAGCATCAGTTCCGGAACGAAGAGAAGCATTGCGCTCACCTTGTCTGCCACGCTCTCTGTCGGGTGGAAGTGACCCGTGTCGAGTGTGATCATCATGTTGTTCTTGGAAGCGTAGGCTGTGTAGAAGTCGTTTGAGCCTACTGTGTAGCTCTCAAGACCAATACCGAACACCTTAGACTCTACGCAGTCTTTCATCCAGTCATAACGTTGCTCGAAAATCTGGTCGAGTGAATCCTTGAGGAGCTCGCGATAGAGATAGCGGTTCACTGTGATGTCCTTGCTGCCGTCATGCACCCAGAGGTTCATGATACATGGATCTTTCTGAGCCTCACCCATGGCCTGGGAGATGGCACGGCAACGTTTTGTGTGCTCAATCCAGAAATCACGGATACCCTTGTCAGGGTTGGAGAGGCTGAGGTCGCCGCTCTTTGGGTGGGAGAATGATGTGGAGTTGAAGTCGAGTTTCACGTCGTTGGCCTTGCCCCAGTCAATCCAGCTCTGGAAATGCTCTACTGTCACCTGGTCGCGGTCTACGAATTTGCCACCAAAGTCACCATAGATCTCATGGAGATTGAGACGGTGCTTGCCAGGGATAAGACTCATGGCATAGAGGATGTCTGCACGGAGCTCATCTATGTTGCGGGCCTTGCCGGGATAGTTGCCGTTCACCTGGATACCTCCTGTCAGCTCGCCGCCCTGGTTCTCAAAACCGGCAACGTCGTCTGCCTGCCAGCAGTGCATGCTGAGGTGGAAGTCCTGCATCTGGTCAAGGACCTTGTCTGTGTCTACGCCGATTGCTGCGTAACGCTCTTTGGCAATTTCATATGCCTTTTTTACGAGTTCTTCTTTCATGATGATTATTTTGGTAAATAAGTTTTTGTTTCTGTTGTGTTTATAGCCACCTGACGCATCTCCTTTGCCGATTTCACGTCGCCACAGGCACGAAGCTGCACGAGCACATTCCCTAATGCTGTCGATTCTGTCGGACCAGCCACTACTGGAATGCCGATCTCATCTGCGGTGTATTGCATGAGGTATTTGTTGAGTGAGCCACCTCCGATTACGTGCAGACGCTTGATCTCCACCGGGGAGAGCTCATTCAGCCATCCCAACACCTCTTTATACCTCTTGGCAAGGCTGCGGAATGAAACTCTGATATAGTCTGCCGGAGTCTTGGGCACAGCCTGACCAGTACGCTCGCAATATTCGTTGATGGCTGCTGTCATACTTGCCGGATGAGCGAAGGCCGGGTCATCAGGATTGATGATGCTGTCGCAGTCTGATTTCTCACACAATGCCACAAGCTCACCTATATTTTCAGACACATCCTTGAAATCTTCGCGGCAACGCTCGAAAATCCACATGCCGCAGATATTCTTCAGGAAACGGGTTGTGCCGTCGATGCCACCCTCATTGGTGATATTATATTCGCAGCTCTTCTCGTTGATGATTGGTGTGGGCGACTCTATGCCGAGCAGCGACCATGTGCCGCAACTCAGATACGCGTAGTTATTGTCGGGAGATGGCACTCCGATTACTGCAGATGCCGTGTCATGACCGGCAACTGCTATCACCGGCACGTTGCCGAGCCCGGTGTATTCCTGCACCTGCTTGGTGAGATTACCGATCACATAACCCGGATTCACCATCTTGCCGAATTTGTCGCGGCTGATGCCCAACACTTTGAGTAGCGACTCGTCGAGGTCGCCGGTGTTGGGATTGAGCATCTGTGATGTCGAAGCCACGGTATATTCTGTCACCGCGTTCCCGGTCAGCATATATGCGAGGGCATCAGGTATGAACAGAATCTTGTCGGCTGTCTCTATAATCTCTGGAGAATGCTCTTTGATGGTGTCGAGTTGGAACAGGGTGTTGAAATCCATAAACTGGATGCCGGTGGCGGCATACACCTCATCTTTCGACATCTTCTCGCAGAATTTGTCGGCGGCTCCGTCGGTATGGCTGTCACGGTAGCAGAACGGCAGACAGGAGAGCTCGCCACACTTGTGGAAGTAAGCCATGTCGCAGCCCCAGCTGTCGATGCCTATGGATGAAAGTTTGTTCTCGCCGAGTGTCTCATGGCATTTCTTCAATCCCCTCAACACCTCCTCATATATAAGGGGAAGGTTCCAGTGAAGATGTCCGTTGAGCGGAATCATCGGGTATTTGAAGCGGGAAACCTCCTGCATCTCAACTTTCACTCCGTCGAACGATGCAAGGATGGTACGCCCGGATGTGGCGCCAAGGTCCACCGCAAAATGATATGTCTTGTTGTTTGTCATGATTGTTTACTTTACTTTTGTTCCACGGAATTTCTTCCCCTTCAGGTCTGACCCGAAATAGAAACCGGGTTCTGCCGGCTGGTTATATGCCACGTTCTCATTGGCGACGCTCACACGGTATGCCGGGTCCTCAAGGAAGGTATGGAATCGGTAGTCTGTATTATAAGGAGTGACGTAGAGACGTAGGTTCTCATTGTCTTTTGTGCGGAGAAGCACTTCCTCGCGCCAGTCGCCGATGATGTCAGCCTGTAGGCATGGGTTACGCTTGGTGCCGTTGTTCCAGTCACACTCGCTGAATGTCACCACCTCGTCAAGCTTC
This sequence comes from uncultured Sangeribacter sp., assembly GCA_964603335.1. Lineage (GTDB taxonomy): Bacteria > Bacteroidota > Bacteroidia > Bacteroidales > Muribaculaceae > Lepagella. Next base: position 19,302 of record CAZRUR010000034.1, read on the forward strand.
TTGGTCTGTGGATTATACTTGCTGATTACGTTGCCGTCGAGAATCTCATAGTTGAGGTCACCGTCCCACAACACGATGAAATTCGCTGGGATTGAGCTGTGGATATCACCCATAAACTCTTTCTGCTCAGCAATCACCTTACCATTGAAATCGAGAAGACCACCGGTGTTGGGCGACCAAAGCTCAACGCCTTCATGCGTCGGGTCGATGTCGGCAGCGCAGCAGCGGCCTATATCCTTGTCGCTTGGGAATTGGAAGATTACCTCTCCGGTTGCCGCATCGCGAAGGGATGTGCCGTCTTTCTTGTTCTCATGGCAACCCCACACGTAATATTTCTCATTGTTTACGTCTGAGAGAAGATGGATTGCATCGCCATGATACATGCCGGTGGAATACAACCCCTTGCCATCGTTGTCCATGGTCATCTGGCCGTAGATTATCTCGTCGCAACCATCGCCATCAACGTCAGCCACACGCAGGTTGTGGTTACCCTGACCGGCGAATGCCTCATTGCCGGGTGTTGAACTGTCAAACAGCCAGCGCATTTTCAGTTGCTTGCCGTCCCAGTCGTAGGCGGCGAGCATGGTCTTGGCATAATAGCCGCGACACATCACAACGCTTGGATGCTCTCCGTCAAGATACGCTATGGCAGCGAGGAAACGGTCGCTGCGGTTGGCATAGCCGTCGCCCCAGTCTTTCAGGTTTCCGCGTGCCGGCTCAAAGTCGATTGTCGCCATTGCTGCCCCGGTCTCTCCGTTGAACACGGTGAGATATTCCGGACCGCTCACAATGCGGCCTTTCATGTTGCGCCAGTCTGCCCTACGGTCGCCTATCACCTTCCCTACTCCGTCCTGGGTGCCGTCGGCGGTTTTCACAACCACCTCTGCCTTGCCGTCGCCGTCAAGGTCATAAACCATCGGATGGATGTAATGGGCTCCGGAACGCACATTCTCGCCAAGGTCTATTCTCCATAGTTTGGTGCCGTCGAGCTTATAGCAGTCTATGAGCGTTGGACCGGTGAAACCGTCGTGGGCATTGTCGTGGGAGTTGGTGGGATCCCATTTCAGGATGATCTCATACTCTCCGTCACCGTCAACATCACCCATGCTGGCATCGTTGGCATTGTAGAAATATTCCTTACCATAAGGGTCTACACCCAAAGCCGGCTTGTCAAGCGGTATGTTAAGGTAGCCGAGAGGTGCATTCTCCGGGAGGGTATATTTACCATCCTTGACACCGGCGGATGCTTTCACCGTGTATTCTGCTGCCTTCGTGCCGGAATAGGAGTCTACAAAATAGGTGGCATCCTTCAGCGGACTCTTGTTGACTTTCTTTCCGTCGCGATACACGTCGAAAGTCACGTTCTCCGGGTCTGCCGTAAGGTAACGCCAGGTCACTATCACGTTCTGGGGATTCTCTCTAACTGCCACAACTCCCCTACCGAGATTCTCCATCTTCAATTTGGAGAAATCATACTTCGACTGCGCCACCATACCAAGGCATGCGGCGCCGGCAAGCAGACTTATCGCAAATCTTCTCATCTTTCCTTATCAGTCAAGGTGAAAAACTTCTTTGATTGGCACGGTCACCGGTGAGTTGTCGGGGTTCACCTCCATGATGTCTGCCATATAGTCCCACCACTTGCGTGTGATTTCGTCGGCAGCCTCGGCATCCTGTGAGTTGGAGTCGCCCTCCACCTCCTGATATCCGAAGAGGATGTTGGTGTCTTTATCCCAATAGATGGAATAGTTTCTTACGCCGGAAGCTGTGATTCTTTCCTTCAGCACTGGCCACAGCTCGCTGTGGCGCTTTTCGTATTCAGCCTCATATCCGGGCTTGAGATACATCTTGAATGCAAATCTTTTCATGAGTATTTAAGTCTTAATTATCTGTCAGGTTAACATTTATTCCCATCAATTATAATATTGACAGGAAAAACTTATGATTCGCGGTCTACGTTTTTGGAAGTTTACATACGCCGTAACCATTTGGCCGTAACCATTTGCAAAGGTATTGAAAATTTTTCAAAATTCATAATTGTTATCTAATTTTTTTCAAAAATAACATCCAAATACAAAAATTTTTGTCATGATGAATACATTTTTTAATTTTTCAAAGGAATTTTGTTAACTTTGCACTTATATGCTATAAACCCAACATTTCGAAACCCAACATTTCGCTAACCTTTGAATTTTTTACATCATGAAATATAAAATTTCATTCCTGGTTTTGGCTCTCTTCTTCAGCGGATCTCTGATATCCCGCGCTGACGGACGAGAGAAGTACAATTTCAATAGCGATTGGCTCGTGACTGTCGGCGACATCGCCGGCGGTGAGAAAACCGACCTCAACGACAACTACTGGAAGCGTGTAACCCTTCCCCATGCTTTCAATGAGGACGAGGCTTTTAAACTTTCTATACATGATCTCACCGACACTATCAGTTGGTATCGCAAGCATTTCCGCGTACCAGACCGCAAAGATAAGAAAGTGTTCATCGAGTTTGAGGGCGTGCGTCAGGGTGCCGACTTCTATGTCAACGGATATAATGTTGGTCTGCATGAGAACGGCGTGATGGCTGTGGGCTTCGACATCACTCCCTACCTTCAGGATGGCGACAACGTGATAGCAGTCCGTGCAGACAACGACTGGCAGTATCGTGAGCGTCATTCCGACACAAACTTCCAATGGAACGACCGCAATTTCAACGCCAACTATGGCGGCATCCCTAAGAATGTGTGGTTGCACGTCACCCCGATGGTCTATCAGACCCTACCTCTCTACAGCAACCTTAAGACGACAGGTGTCTATATCTACGCCTCTGATTTCGACATTAAGGGGAAGAAGGCTAAGGTAACTGCCGAATCGGAGGTGAAGAACGACTCCAAGCAGCCCGTGACCATCTCCTATAGAGTCACCGTGACTGATGCCGACGGAAAGAAAGTGAAATCTTTCACCGGCGACAAGGTGACTATCCAACCTGGGAAGACCGGTACTCTCACAGCTTCCGCTGACCTCGACAAACTCAATTTCTGGAGCTGGGGCTACGGATACCTGTACGATGTCGACACTGAGCTGATTGATGAGTCTGGCAAAAGTTTCGATAAGGTGACCACTCGCACCGGTTTCCGCAAGACTCAGTTTGGCGACGGCAAGATTTGGCTTAATGACCGCGTAATAATGATGCACGGATATGCACAGCGCACTTCCAACGAGTGGCCTGCCGTAGGGCTCTCTGTCCCCGCTTGGCTCAGCGACTATTCCAACGACCTCATGGTGCAGTCGGGCGGCAACATTGTGCGCTGGATGCACGTTACTCCCTGGAAACAGGATGTGGAGTCGTGCGACCGCGTGGGCCTTATCCAGACAATGCCCGCCGGTGACTCTGAGAAAGACCGCAACGGACGCAAGTGGGAACAGCGCGAGGAGCTGATGCGCGATGCCGTGATCTACAACCGCAACAACCCCTCCATCCTTTTCTACGAGAGTGGCAATTTCAGAATCAGCCCGGAGCATATGCTCGCTATGAAGGCTATCCGCGATAAGTATGACCCTCACGGAGGTCGTGCTGCCGGTTGCCGAGAGATGCTCGACGTGAACGAGGCTGAATATGGCGGCGAGATGCTTTATATCAACCGCTCAAAGAAACACCCCATGTGGGCTATGGAATATTGCCGCAATGAGGGGCTCCGCAAATATTGGGATGAGTATTCCTATCCTTTCCATAAGGAGGGTGCCGGTCCGCTCTACAAGGGCAATGACGCTTCCGACTATAACCACAACCAGGATCTATTCACCGTTGAACTCGTGCGCCGTTGGTATGACTATTATCTGGAGCGGCCCGGTGGTGGCGACCGCGCAAGCAGCGGTGGCGCGAAGATTATCTTCTCCGACACCAACACCCATTATCGCGGTGAGGAAAACTATCGTCGCTCTGGCGTCACTGACCCGATGCGCATTCCCAAGGATGGTTTCTTCGCTCATCAGGTGATGTGGGAGGATGCCTGGGTCGACAATGAGGGGACCAAGACATATATAGTCGGGCATTGGAATTACCCTGAGAACACCGTAAAACCGGTGTATGTGGTTTCTGCCGGCGATGATGTGGAGCTTTTGCTAAATGGCAAGTCGCTCGGCCATGGAAAGCGTGACTATGGGTTCCTCTATACTTTCGACAACGTGGCTTACCAGCCGGGTGAACTGACCGCCGTCAGCTATAGGAATGGCAAGGAGATCAGCCGCTACTCTCTTGAGACTGCTGGTGAGCCGGCTCGCCTTGTGATCTCAGCAATTGAGAATCCCGAGGGTTTCCATGCCGACGGTGCCGATATGGCTCTCCTACATTTTGAGGTGGTGGATGCCAAGGGTCGCCGTTGTCCGCTCGACAACCGTATGGTGAGCTTCTCCGTCGAGGGTCCCGCTGAATGGCGTGGCGGTATTGCCCAAGGTCCCGACAACTATATCCTCAGCACTGACCTCCCCGTGGAGTGTGGCGTAAACCGCGCCCTTCTGCGCAGCACAACCCAGCCCGGCGACATCAAGATCACTGCCAAGGCTGAGGGTCTCCCCACTGCTTCTATCTCCCTGAAGACGATCCCCGTTGACGTGAAGGATGGACTCAGCACTTATATACCTGCCAACACTCTCAAGGGTAGACTCGGCAAGGGCGCAACACCCACTACCCCATCTTACAAGGATCGCCTCAATACTGTAAACATCGCCTCTATCGCTGCTGGCTCAGTGCAGGAGAATGCCCAAAACGCTTTTGATGATAATGAGACCACGGAATGGATGTCTGACGGTAATCTCCAAAATTCTTGGATCACTTTCAATCTGGAGCGTCCCGCTGAAATCTCCGATATAACTCTCAAAATGTCTGGCTGGAGAAGGCGCACCTATCCTCTTGAGGTTTACGCCGGCGACCAGTTGGTTTGGAAAGATTACACTCCAAAGGGACTCGGATATATACATATCCGTCCAAATTCCGTTATTAAGTCAGACAAGATTACTATCCGTCAGGTTGACGCCGCCACTGAGAAGGATGCCTTCGGGCTGAAGGAGCTCGCCGGTGGTCCTGCCAACCATATGGATACCAAACAGGCCAAGGAATACCAGCTCGGCATCGTCGAGGCTGAGTTCCTTGAAAACGCGAATTAACAGTACACGTGAATTAAAACAACAGCCATATGGAAAAGACATGGCGTTGGTTCGGATCCAACGACAAAATAACACTCGATATGCTCCGTCAAATCGGAGTGGAGGGTATCGTGACTGCCCTCCACCATATCCCAA
>CAZRUR010000035.1:0-24364 GCA_964603335.1 uncultured Sangeribacter sp.
ATATAAGCGGATAGGCATACACTCAAATTCATGTATTTTTAGAACCTACCTTAAACAAATTTGCCGATAGAATGTTATAATGTTGAAAAGTGGTTTTGCTTTTCTCTTGGGAATTACTAACATATTCATTAACGGGTCTTGATTGACCCATCAACATCAAAAGATTATGAAAAAGTACAGATGTGAGGTTTGTGACTGGATCTATGATCCGGCAGTGGGAGATCCTGATGGTGGCATTGCTCCCGGAACAGCTTTCGAAGATTTGCCCGATGATTGGGTGTGTCCGGTTTGCGGTGTCGGTAAGGATCAGTTCGTAGAGGAACCGTAATGCCGTTATTCATTTCACATTTGATAATTTATTGGGGAGTTGGTGTCATTATGACAGTAATTCCCCATAATAAATTGTCATTTCCCCAATGAAGAATTGCATAATGTCGGTGGGTATTTAATTTTTTCGTCATTTCTTTTTGTCGGTTTTCTTAAAAAGTAGTAATTTTGTTGCAAAGAATGGACCATCCATCCTTATCGGTAGCCACTAATACTTTTGAGACACCCACTATGACGAAGATAAACAGCCTTTCGCGTTCTGCCACGATAAATATTATTGCTCATATAGCAACTTTGCTCACCATGTGCGCATGGGGTTCTTCTTTCCTCAGCACTAAGGTTGTTATGACGGAAGGTGGTTTCACTCCGGTGGAGATGTATGTCTACCGTTTCCTTACTGCATATGTCATCCTTTTTCTTTTTACATTTAAAAAGTTGTTCGCAAACAACTGGCGTGACGAATTGCAGCTTTTGATCTGTGGACTCTGTGCCGGTTCTCTTTACTTCATCACCGAAAATTATGCCCTGAAATTTACCGCCACTGCCAATGTGTCGCTTCTGGCCTCCATATCCCCTATTTTCACCACTATCCTTATGGCTGTGGTCTATAAGGCAAGGATGTCGGCTGGAGCTATTATCGGCTCTATTATAGCGTTTATCGGCGTGGCTTTCGTTATATTCAGCAATGGTGAGGGGTTTGAGATTCACCCCAAGGGTGACCTCCTCGCTCTTACGGCTGCTTTCACCTGGGGCATATATACAATCGCTGTCAAGAAGGTGAGCCCTTTCTACAACTCATTCTTCATTTCTCGCAAATTGTTCTTCTATGGTGTAATCACGGCATTGCCTTTGCTCCTCTTGCAAAACGAACCGCTCCACCTTCATCTCTTGTTTGATTTCAGCCATCCCCTGATTCCGATGAATTTCCTATTCCTGGTAATCTTCTGTTCTCTCTTCGCTTATCTCATCCTTAATGAGTCAATGAAGATTCTGGGCCCGGTAACTGCCAACAACTATCTGTATCTCCAGCCATTGGTCACAATGGTTGCCGCATACTTCCTCCTCGGAGAACAAATCTACATGCTCGGTTATGTGGGCTGCATCCTCATAATCGGCGGATTGGTAATCTCCGACAAAATGAAATAACGTCACGGGAAAGCGATTTCTCCCAAATCGCCAAACAAAAACACATTTATCTATGAAAGAGTTCCTTAACGCAGCCATCAGCATGGCTCGCGCTGCCGGTGATATCCAGCTGGAATATTTCCGCACTTCTCACCTTGATATACACACAAAGTCGAACACTTATGATGTTGTCACCGCTGCCGACAAGGCTTCGGAAAAACTCATAAAGGGATACATACATGAGAATTTCCCTTCTCATGGCATAATATCTGAGGAATCGGCCGATGAGCATGCCGATAGTGAATGGCGTTGGGTGATCGACCCTCTCGACGGAACCACCAACTTCAGCCAGGGTCTCCCTGTCTTTAGCGTGTCTATAGCTTTGGAACACAATCAGGAGGCTGTGATCGGTGTGGTTTATGCCCCTTATCTTGGTGAGCTTTTCCATGCCGTCAAAGGTGAGGGTGCTTTCCTGAATGGCAAAAAGATTAAATGTTCCTCCAAGTCATCTTTGGCTGAGGCTGTGCTTGCCACCGGAATCCCTTATGACAAACTCACAAATCCCGACAATAACGTGAGGGAGCTTTCCCTGATGGCTCCTCTCGTGAGGGGAATACGCAGATATGGGTCTGCTGCCATTGATTTGTGCTATGTCGCAGCCGGTTTCCTCGACGGTTATTGGGAACTGAATCTAAACCGCTGGGATGTGGCTGCCGGTATGCTGATTGCCCACGAGGCTGGTGCCATAACCCATCCCATACGCACCAACCGCAATTTCTCTATCATGGCATCCAACCCAATCCTCGCCCCTCTCATCCTCAAAAATTTAGAGCACTAAAATAAATATAACTTCCCCCTTTAGGGGGATTGAGGGGGCTAACCATTCCTGAAATCTTTCGGTGACATCCCCACCTTCTTCTTGAAATATTTCCCGAAGAATGACTGGGAATGAAAGTTCAGCTCATTAGAAATCTGCTGGATTGTCAGATTTGTGGATTTCAGAAGCACTTTTGCCTCAAGCACTACATATCGCTCAATCCACTCCACCGCTGTGAATCCTGTCAGAGTCTTGACCGTGCGCGACAGATGTTTGGGCGTGATGTCAAGCTTGTCTGCGTAGAATTCCAAGAATCTCTCGCTCTTGAAATTCTTCTGCACCAACGTCATGAATTTGTCGAGCAACCGGTTGTTGGCATATTTCATATCCTCCATCATCGGTAGATAGCACTTATACCCGGCCTCCATAAAGAAGGAGGAAATGGCAAGCACCATCGCCTGATAGGCATAGGGATTCTCTGTGTCTTTGAATATGGTGTCGATATGATCGTAGAATCGCTCAAATTTTGGAAGCAATCCTTCCGGCACTTTCACAACCTGGTTGGATGACGCTGCCGGATAAACACGGCAATCCTGTATCAGCAGGAAAAGATTGTCTCTGAATCTGCGTGACATGACTATAAATGATGAGTCAAAATCATCACTCACAGAACTGAGCTGCAGTATCTGTGAACTCTGGATGTTGACTATGCACGGAGCCTGTATCTGATAGGTGATCAGATTTATGGAGGCAGTGCATGACCCTCGTTTCATTATGATGGAAACGTCTGACGTGAATTTAACCGGGTCTGACAAAACGGGTATCATACTCCGGTTGAATGTCTTCAGCACCCAGAAATCCTTACTCAGTATGTTGGTGACCTTGTCTGGAAGGTCTATGTTGTAATTTAGTCCTAAGTCCATGTTGAAATATGGGAGAGAGAACAAAATTATTAAACTATGTAAAAATGAAAATCAATTTTCATTTTTCATTTCACAAACCCTTTGTCTTTAAGAATCTGCATAAAGGATTTGGAGACTGCAAGATTCATCTCCTCGGGATAGCGTATGTCGGTAAATACCTGCGCGAGTGAGTCTTTGCCGTTCTCTTTCACAAATTCCTTGTTTGGCTCATAATCATCCTTCGCCTTGAATAGCTCAAGTATGGTTGTGTCGGAATCATTGCGATAAGTCTCCTCATGTAGCACAGCCTCAACCGGAAGTCGCTCACACTGTCCCTCTCCGGGCTTGGGATAACCAATCGAAATGCTTGCCACCGGCACCACAAGCTCCGGAAGTTTTAGCAATTCTGATATGGCTGCCGCGTTATAATTGACGGTGCCGAGCCAACAGGTGCCGAGTCCTTCCATCTCTGCTATGGTTATAATCTGCTGAGTGAAGATTACTGCATCTGTCATGGCTGTTATGAATGAGTGGAAATTATCATAGCCGGGCTTTGCTCCGCTCAGCTCACACCAGCGGGTGAAGCGGTTGTAGTCTGCGCAAATAGTGAGAATCGCACTGCTCCCCGTCGCTGCCGGCTGGTTGAAATGTAGCGGCTCAAGTTGGCGCTTCATCTCCTCGTCTTGGGTCACAATTACGGAATAAAGCTGCATGTTGCCACACGTCGGGGCTCGCATCGCCTTTTCTACGATGCCCCTTATCATTTCCATGGGAACTTCCTTTGTCTCATAGTTCCTTATGGTGTATCGCTCGGTGAAATATTTTTCTGACAATTGTTTTTCTGACATAAGATTTGTGTGTTTATAGTGCAAATTTAATATTTATTTTTGTTAATTTTGCAGTCGGAGTGACACAAAGTTGAAAAGCAATGTCTACTTTTTGAATTTCACCTTCCACATATCAAAATTTAGATAAATTCACATATCAAATAAAATGGCTGAACCACAAACGTATAGTTACGATGAAGCATTCGCCGGCTCATTGGAATATTTCAAAGGCGACCAATTGGCGGCAAGAGTCTGGGTCACTAAATATGCCCTGAAAGACTCTTTTGGCAATATCTATGAGCGTACACCGGAACAGATGCACCATAGGATTGCACGTGAGATTGCGCGGATTGAGAGCAAATATCCAAATCCCATGTCGGAGCAGGAAATTTACGACCTGTTGAAAGACTTCAGATATATCGTTCCGCAAGGAAGCCCCATGGCTGGCATCGGTAATAACTATCAGGTCGGATCCCTTTCCAACTGTTTTGTTATCGGTCTTGACGGTAAGCCGGATTCTTACGGCGGCATTGCAAAGATCGATGAGGAGCAGGTGCAGCTTATGAAGCGTCGTGGTGGCGTAGGACACGATCTCTCTCATCTGCGTCCGAAGTCTACTCCGGTTAAAAATTCCGCACTTACCTCTACCGGTCTTGTGCCTTTCATGGAGCGTTACAGCAATTCCACACGCGAGGTGGCGCAGGATGGCAGACGTGGTGCCCTGATGCTTACAGTATCAATCAAGCATCCCGATGCTGAGGGGTTTATCAATGCTAAGATGACTCCTGGGAAAGTGACCGGTGCCAATGTCTCTGTCAGGATTGACGATGAATTTATGAACGCGGCTGTCAATAAACAGCCGTATATGCAGAAATTCCCTATTGATTCTGATTCCCCATTGGTTTCAAAAGAGGTGGATGCTGCTGAATTATGGGGCAAGATTATCCATGATGCATGGCAGAGTGCTGAGCCTGGGGTGCTTTTCTGGGACACTATCAGAAGAGAGAGCCTTGCCGACTGCTACGCCGACCTCGGTTTTGAGACAGTCTCCACTAACCCTTGTGGTGAGATCCCTTTGTGTCCTTACGACAGTTGTCGCCTCCTTGCCATAAATCTTTACAGCTATGTGAAGAATCCTTTCACTCCAAATGCTGAGTTTGATTTTGACTTGTTTAGAAGTCACGTCATGAAGGCCCAAAGGATGATGGACGACATCATCGACCTGGAACTTGAGAAAATCGACACTATTATTGAGAAAATCAATCTTGACCCTGAGACTCCTGAGGTGAAATTCACAGAGTTGAACCTATGGAAGAAAATAAAGGACAAGACTGGAGCCGGTCGCCGCACGGGTTGTGGCACAACCGGTGAGGGTGATATGCTGGCCGCGTTGGGTCTGCGTTATGGCACTCCCAAGGCCACAGATTTCTCTATCAAGGTGCATAGGGCACTTGCATTGGCTTATTTCCATGCCTCTGTCGATATGGCTGAGGAGCGTGGGGCGTTCTCTGTCTTTAATGCAGAAAGGGAGAAAAACAATCCGTTCATCAACAGGCTTCGTGTGGAAGATCCCGAATTGATTGAAAGGATGCAGAAAGTGGGCAGACGAAACATATCTTGCCTTACTATCGCTCCTACCGGCACCACTTCCCTTATGACTCAGACCACCTCCGGTATTGAGCCGGTGTTTATGCCTGTCTACAAGCGACGCCGCAAGGTTAATCCAAGCGATGAGAATGTGAAGATTGACTTCGTGGATGAGGTAGGTGACTCTTTTGAGGAATATATCGTTTATCATCATAAGTTCCTTGAATGGATGAAGGTAAACGGCATTGAGCGTAAAGACCGCATGACTGCTGAGGAACTTGATGAGCTCGTGGCACGCTCTCCTTATTATAAGGCCACTGCAAATGATGTCGACTGGCTCGAGAAAGTCAGGATGCAGGGTGCTATCCAGAAATGGGTTGACCATTCGATCAGCGTCACCATCAATCTTCCGAACGACGTTACTGAGGAACTTGTCAACAGGCTCTACACGGAGGCTTGGCGCGTAGGTTGCAAAGGATGCACTGTCTATCGTGATGGCTCCCGCAATAATGTGCTAGAGGCGCTCCCGAAGAAAAAGGATGCCACTGTATCTCTCTCTGAGTCATCATTGTCAGGACTTATTCATCAAATTGACCATCCGGTGAAGCGTCCGGTTGAACTTGAAGCCGATGTTGTGCGTTTCCAAAACAGTAAGGAGAAATGGATTGCATTCGTTGGCCTTGTGGATGGTAAGCCTTATGAGATCTTCACCGGCCTGGTGGATGACGAGGATGGAATCTTCTGTCCAAAGAGCGTAAACCATGGCAAGATAATTAAGGCCATCGACGAGAACGGGAAGAAACGTTACGACTTCCAGTTTATCAACAAGCGCGGATATAAGACCACTATCGAGGGACTCAGCGAGAAATTCAATCCTGAGTTCTGGAATTATGCAAAACTTATCTCCGGTGTGTTGCGCTATGGTATGCCGATCGATCAGGTGCTGAAACTTGTGGGCGGTCTTGAACTCGACTCCACAAGCATCAACACGTGGAAAAACGGTGTGGAGCGTGCCCTGAAGAAATATATGCCTAACGGCACTGAGGCTAAGGGCCAGAAATGTCCCAATTGCGGTGCTGAGGCGTTAGTATATCAGGAAGGATGTCTTATCTGCACTAACTGCGGCTCCTCCCGCTGCGGATAACCATCGTTAGTCGTTGGTCGTTAGATTATTACCAGCAAATAACAACTAAAAACCAAATACTAAAAACCAAATACTAAAACTAAATAAATTCTTACATGAAAATCTCTTTTAATATCAACTACCATACCCAATGGGGAGAGTCCGTGTATCTTTGCGGTGATCTCCTGCAGCTGGGTGGAGGAGATGCGGGCAAAGCCCTTGAGATGAAGTTGACTGCCCCCGACACATGGGCTCTCGACATCGAGTTTGACGGTGACCCAGGTGATTTCAACTATTTCTTTGTCATTAAGGCTCATGACAAAGATTGGCGTTTTGAATGGGGTAAACCTCATAAGTTTGTCAGCAATGGCGATTTGAGCGAGGTGAAAGTGTTTGACAGTTGGCAGGATATGCCGGCCGACAAGCCTTACTATTCATCTGCCTTTATCGACGGCATTTTGTTGCGCCGTTTTAAAGACCAGCCGTTGGCTTCTCTGCCAGGCACTGTGCAGCTTCGCATCGAGGCTCCTATGGTTATGCCCGATGAGGTGCTCGCCATATCCGGTGATACCGATTTCCTCGGAAATTGGATTCCGGCAAAGGCCCCTGCACTTAACGATGCTCACTATCCTCTTTGGGAGATAAATCTTCCATTGTCTGAGTTCAGCAAACCGTTTGAGTATAAGTTTGTCATTCTGAAGAAAGATACCCGTGAGGCTGTGTCTTGGGAGACTGTCGACAATCGCCGTTGTGGCTTTGTCAATGAGAATCCGGAATGCCAGATTGTGGTTGACGGATTGCGTTTCGCAAGTCCAAGAACTCATTGGAAGGGTGCCGGTACTGCAATCCCGGTATTCTCAATCCGTACTGTTGAAGATTTTGGTGTCGGTGATTTCTACGACATCAAGAAGATGGTTGACTGGTGTAAGCGCACTGGGCAGACTGTTCTCCAGGTTCTCCCTATCAACGACACTACCAAGACCGGCACGTGGATTGACTCTTATCCCTACAGTGCTAACTCCACTTTCGCTCTCCATCCTATGTATCTGCGCCTTGATGCTGTCGGTGTCTTGGCTGATGCCGACCGACGTGAGCATTACAAGAAAATAGGCCAGGAACTTAATAAGTTGAAAGAAATTGATTATGAGGAAGTGAATAAGGCCAAAAACAATTATCTCCGTGAGATTTTCGAGCAGAAGGGTCATGTAGATTTGAAGTCAAAGGAGTTTAAGTGTTTCTTTGAGAAGAATGAGGAATGGCTTCGTCCTTATGCCGCTTGGAGAGTGCTTTGTGAGGAATACCATACTCCAGACAATAATCTGTGGGGTGAGTATGCTGTCTATGACTATGATAAGGTTGAGGCGTTCATCAACAGCCATAAAGATCAGATTTCATTCCATTATTTCCTTCAGTATCATCTCGACAAGCAGTTGAGCGAGGTGCGTGACTACGCTCACCTCCATGGCGTTGTTCTGAAGGGTGATATCCCTATTGGCATTGGACGTTTCAGCGTAGATGCCTGGCAGCGCCCCCGTCTCTTCAATATGGATTGTCAGACTGGTGCCCCACCGGATGATTTCTCTGTTCTTGGTCAGAACTGGGGATTCCCTACCTACAACTGGGAAGAGATGTCGAAAGACAATTTCCAATGGTGGAAAGACCGCTTCCGCAAGATGGCTGAGTATTTTGATGCCTACCGTATTGACCATATCCTCGGTTTCTTCCGCATCTGGCAGATTCCTATGACTGCCATCCATGGTCTCCTGGGATATTTCAACCCGGCTCTCCCCTATTCTCCGGAAGAATTGCGTCATAACTATGACTTCTGGATTGATGCCGATGTTCAGACCAAGCCTCTCATATTGGAGTGGATGCTTACTGATTTCTTTGGTGAATATACCGATGAGGTTAAGTCATCCTATCTTGAGCCGCTCCCCGGTGGTAGATATATGCTGCGTCCGTTTGTCGACAACCAGCAGAGGGTGATGCATTATTTCTCTAAATTGGAGCAAAACGACAAGAACGCGAAGATCTCTAATGCCCTTATGGGCCTTATCGATGATGTGCTCTTCATTGAGGATCCTTATCAGAAAGGTCATTATCACCCAAGAATCGCCGCACAGTTCACATATCAGTTCCGCATACTTAGCGATTATGAGAAATGGTGTTTCAATCGCCTCTACAACGATTTCTATTATCATCGCCATAATGATTTCTGGTATGGAAAGGCAATGTGGAAGCTCCCACCTCTTATTGACTCTACCGGCATGCTTACCTGTGCCGAAGACCTTGGCATGATTCCGGCTTGTGTCCCGGAGGTCATGAACCGTCTTGAGATTCTCTCTCTTGAGATTCAGAGAATGCCTAAGGATCCGGCTCTTGAGTTTGGCGACACTTGGAGATACCCCTATTTCTCTGTCTGCACAACCTCAACCCACGATATGGGCGGCATCCGCTCTTGGTGGGAGACTGACAGGGCTGTTACACAACGCTTCTTCAACAATGCCCTTCATGAGCACGGTGAGGCTCCTTATTTCGCTGAGCCATGGGTTTGCGAAAAGGTGATTGAACTTCAGTTGAAGAGCCCGTCAATGTTCTGCATCCTTCCTCTTGCCGACTGGCTTTCTGCCGATGGCAATCTCCGCCGTGAGAACCCGCAAGACGAACAAATCAACGAACCTGCCGACGTGCACCACTACTGGCGTTTCCGTATGCACATCACAGCCGAGAAACTCCTCGCCTCAGAGGACTTCAACACGAAGCTCCACGATGCAGTCAAGTCCTCAAGCCGCTGATATATAAATAAAAGATTCAGGGTGTCAATATGTCATAATGACAAATTGACACCCTGAATCTTTTTATTTTTAAACTTGTTAATTTCCAATAAGCGTTAGGAATTCCTTGCGAAGCACCGGGTCTTCCTCAAATTTTCCTGTATAGTCGTAGGTCACGGTGGTTGATTCTTGTTTCTCAACACCGCGCATCTTCATGCACATATGTCCTGCCTCACATGCCACTATCACTCCATTGTTTGGAAGTGTCTCTGTCAGAAGTTGGCATACCTGTGCTGTGAGACGTTCCTGCACCTGTAGTCTTTTGGCAAAGACATTCACAATACGTGCGAGTTTGGAAAGACCTATCATCTTACCTTTAGGGAGATAGCCAACTGCTATTTTCCCGAAAAATGGCAAGATGTGATGCTCACACATGCTGTAGAACTCAATATCCTTTACAATCACAATTCTTGAGCCGGCATGCTCGAAGATGGCTTGAGAGGCTATATCCACCGGATCCTGACGGTAGCCGGCGGTAATGTCATATATCGCTTTTGCGGCACGCATAGGTGTCTTTACCAAACCCTCTCGGTCAGGATCTTCACCTACCAGTCGCAATATTTCTCGATAGTGGGAGGCTATCTCCTCCACTATCTTATTTTCATGGTCAGTTCTGCTCATTTGATCACTACTATTTGACATTTCACCACTCGCATCTCTGATGCATAATTGGGAAATGCCTTTTTAAGTTCGGTGAGGGCGGAATTTGCCTCAGCATTCGTCCTGAAATTTCCTATCCTTGTATACCAGTTCGGCGAACTGGAATAAGTGTAGACCTGCCCTTTGTATTTGGGAAATTTGGCAAGGATTGCGCCCCCTCGTGCTTTTGCCCTCGCCTCGAGTGTGTGCTGGTTGCGTCCGTCACTAAACACCTGGATCCTGTAGCCCGCCATCTTGTTGACGCCTGGACGTATCTCGCTGACTTCCTTCTTGGTCTGTGGCTGCAGAATCAGTTCAAGTATGTTCTGGGGGATATCTATAATGATATTCCCATTTGATTCCTGTTGGATTTTCTCCACGACATTTTCATTGTCAGCAACCATCGTTGCCGGCATCATTATGCCCATGACGCTTGCCATGGCGAGTGTGCGTAGCGAAAATGTGGTGCTGGGGAATAATCTCATAATTAATTCTGGAGAGGAATGTATTTGTGTGTATGAGTTGAGAGGATAATTCAGGGAAGCCGGAACGCTTGTCACGGCTTCCCTGAAGATTATGGAGTCATTAATCGAATGCCTCGATGATGCCCATGAATGAGTCTGCCTTGAGGGATGCACCACCAATCAGTCCACCGTCAACATCGGGCTTTGCGAAAAGCTCCTTGGCATTGGATGGCTTGCATGAGCCGCCATAAAGGATTGAGGTGTTGTCGGCAAGCTCTTTGCCATATTTCTCAGCTATGACGTTGCGGATGTGTGCGTGCATGTCTTGTGCCTGCTCTGCTGTGGCTGTCTTGCCTGTACCGATGGCCCATACCGGCTCGTATGCAATCACAATCTTGGCGAAATCTTCTGCTGAAAGCTCAAAGAGTGCCTCTACCTGACCTTTTACCACGTCATTGTATGTGCCGTTCTCTCTTTCCTCAAGAACCTCACCCACACAGAAGATAGGGGTCAGCCCGTTGGCAAGTGCTATCTGGGTCTTGGCAAGAAGCTGCTCGTTGTTCTCACCGAAATACTGGCGACGCTCGCTGTGGCCAAGAATCACATGGCTTGCTCCTGTTGATTTCACCATCGGTGCGCTAACCTCTCCAGTGTAGGCACCTTTCTCATGCTCTGAACAGTTTTCTGCTCCAAGTTTGAGTGGCTCGTCAATAACTGCCTTTACTGAAACAAGGTGTGTGAAGGGCACACAGATTACAACTTCGCAGTTAGCTTTCTTCTCCTTCAGGAGGTCATTGATCTGGCTTGCAAGTTCCACACCCTCTTCGAGGACTGTGTTCATTTTCCAATTGCCTGCAACAATATTCTTTCTCATTGTCTAAATATTTTAAGAGCCTATTTTGAACCTAATTGAAATGTCTTTAAGTCCTTGTCTTAAGGCTTTAGTTATTCCGACTGCAAAATTAACCTTTTTTCCTGGCTTAAACAAAATGTCGACATTAAAAAAGGTTATTTATTAAAAAAGGTTATTTATTGCCAATCTTGTCAAGATAATATTTCTTCACTTCAGGCCATTTGTAGTATGGGCCGTTGTTGCGGTCGATAGGAAGTGTCATCTCCCTCTCATTGAGCATTACCTTTACGAGCACATCGTTAGGGTCGGTTGAGCCATGCTTGCGATAGAACACAATCTGGATGTTGCCGGCCATCGGCACTGACAGATAGTCATGCCATCCCTTTGCTGCCAATTCCTCAAGGTCGTTGATTTCCTCTCCGAAATTGTCAAGCTCCATAAGCACTGTCAAGGGCATCACGATTGTGTCATGGCCATAGCGTAGATTGGCACTCGGAGTCTGTGAATTGATTGCTGTGTCGGCACTCTCTATGATGTTGCGCAGAAGGTTTGCCTGCTTGAATGGCATTCTTCCGTTGGTTATCTTCGAATTGCCATGGTGGGCAAACCATCCGGCATTCCTTACTGCCCATCTTTCCCTTGCCTCTTCAATTGTGAACACTTCGTCCGCAATCCATGGCTGGTCGGAATGGCTCTGTGTGTTGGTAAGGATAGAGAAAAGGGATGTGAAAAGCTTGCTGCCGATGCTGTCTTTTGCATATTGCGGGTCATTGATGAGCTTGCCAAGATATTCACCCTTGTTGGCGTGACGTTTCTGGTAGTCTTTGAGCATCGCGGAGTCGATTACATTTTCAAGTCTGCCATATTCATCGTCCCAATAGTTCATATACCACATGTCTGCCTCGCTTGCATCTGTCTTGATATTGATGTTTGGCACCACGCTCTGTATCCCCTTCAGTCCGTTAAACATTGAGAGTATTGAACGGATCACGATTGTGGAGCGGGCATCGATGTTTGTGCGGTGGTTGAAAATCTGTGGATAGTTTTTCGCCATTCTCTCGCCAATCCCTTTGTGCTGGAGCGCGCCGTTGTCGGAGAGTTCTCCGTCTCTGTTCTTTGAGGCCTCACGGATGGCCTTCACTGTCTCATATGTCTTCTTTCCGAGTGGGGTCAGTTTGCCGGCTTTGTCTGCCTTGTCGAGCAACTCATAGGCTGTATTATACTGACGGTCGCCGATAAGCCAGCGGCTGCCGTGGCGTCCGTAGTGCTCCATGTGGAACGGCTCGTAACCGGTAGGGGTCGGGGTCTGAGCTGGTGGTGTCTCGTTTAGCCATGGATAGCAATAGTAATTGCCCCCGGCTTCATATAACGTGACGTCTTCAAGTGTAGGCGTCGTGGAAATCGCCGACAGGGTGGTCGCCATCGCAACACCCACTGTCAGGGAGATTTTTTTCAAAAGTGTCTTTTTCATGATGAGATATTTAGTTAATGAATAAATTTACTGTTTATATTAGATTTAGACGGGAGTTGTCATTTAAACATTCCCTCAAGTGTGGAATCTTCTAACTTGCAATAGATTGCTTTCCCTTCCGGAGTATATAGCGGATCGGGAAGTGTAAACAATTCACTCACGATGTGTTCCATTTCGTCTGAGGTGAGTCTCTTGCCGCGTCTGATGGCTCCCGACTTTGCCATGATCAATGCCATCCTTCGCAGCAGATTGTCTTCAGCCGATGCGTCTTTGCCATAGTTGGGGCTGTCTTCAATCACCGACTCCAATATGCTCGTCACCACATCCGCAGCATCTGAATTTCTCAGCATCGCGGGTATCGCGGTGATGTTCCACGAGTCTCCCGATTTCTGTTCAATGGTGAAGCCTATCTTGGAGAGGGTGTCATCCACTTCTGAAAAGGCAGCCTGCATTGTCTCATCAAACACTATAATTTCAGGAAACATTACAGCCTGCGACACCTGTTCCCCACTCCTTATCTTGTTTAGATATTGTTCGAATAAGATGCGGAGATGTGCCCGGTATTGGTCAATTATTATTAGTCCATCCTTGGTAGACGTTATGATGTATTTATTTGAATGTTGGATACATACATCACCCACATTGTCAGCCACTTCTAACTCAAGAGTGCTGTCATCCTCCTTGCTTTCCTCCACGTGGATAGGTTGAACGTCAGATTTTGAAAATCCCCTTGCCCCTTTCATAAAGTCAGCATAGAGCGTGTCCCAGTTGCGGGGTGTGTTGTCTTTCTGTTGTCCCCCTTTGTTGAAGGGTCTACTGTCATGTGTCCTATTGCCAGATTGGAATGATTGAGAGAATGGATTCTCAGAATTCTCAAAGTCATTCTCCTCCTTGAATGGATTGTAATCGGATGGTATGTCAAGAGATGGCTTTTCCGGTGTCTCACCTTCCAGAAGTGGGTCGACAGGAAGAACATCGCTGTTGAAATCTATTGAAGGGACAGCACCAAACTTGCCGAGGGCGGCTTTTACCGACGCCTGGAGTATCGGCCAAATCTGCTGCTCGTATTCAAACTTGATCTCATTCTTGGTGGGATGTATGTTGACATCGATACTTGCCGGGTCCACATCAAATTTCAGAAAATAGCAGGGTTGTGTGTCAGAAGCTATCAGTGGCTCATAACACGACATGATTGCCTTATGGAAATATGGATGACGCATGTTCCTTCCGTTGACAATGAGATATTGCAACGGATTTCTGCGGCGCGCATATTCCGGGCGTGATATGAATCCGGTGATCTTTATCAGGGATGTGTCGACATCTATTGGGAGAAGATGGAGGTCAAGATTGTTTTTCCATATGTCTCTGATCCTCTGCTTCATTGTGGCTGCACGCAGTTCGATTACTTTCGAACCGTTGTCGATGCTCATCCTTATGTTGTTGTTCACAAGGGCGAGTCGCTCAAACTCCCGCATCACATTGGTGTTTTCCACATTGTCTGATTTGAGGAATTTGCGACGTGCCGGCACATTGAAGAAAAGATTCTTAACGCTTATGTTGGTACCCTTGTCGCATATCACCGGCTCCTGGGTCTCTACCTTGGAGGCGTTTATCACCAGACGTGTGCCCATGACGGAGTCTTCGGTCTTGGTCTTCAACTCCACCTGCGATATGGCACATATGGATGGGAGTGCCTCGCCACGGAAGCCCATGGTGTGTAAGGCAAAGAGATCATCTGCTGCCTGTATCTTCGACGTGGCATGTCGCTCAAATGCCATGCGTGCATCGGTCTCGCTCATCCCTTTGCCATTGTCTACAACCTGTATCAGGGTCCGCCCGGCATCTTTCAGATAAATCTTAATCTCTGAGGCTTCGGCATCCACAGCATTCTCCACCAACTCTTTTATTACAGAAGCCGGGCGCTGTATAACCTCTCCGGCGGCTATCTGGTTGGCGACTGAATCTGGAAGAAGTCTGATTATGTCACTCATCTTCCTCACCTCCTTCCTGATGCTCCACCGCTTCCTGATGCTCCACCGCTTCCTGATGCTCCACCGCTTCCTGATGCTCCACCGGTTCCTGATTCTCCTCAGATTCGCCAGATTCCTCTATCTCTTCCGATTCTGTAGATGCCTCTTTGTTTTCCTCTTGCATCACAGCCTCGTTGTTTTCAATGTCTTGCAGTGTAATGTCTTCTTCCTCCTCGGATTCCTCTTCTGTTGGGAACACTGATTCCCCACCCATTGAATTATTGTCATCGAATGAGTTGATGGGAGGTATGGAAGAGACAGGCGCCACAAAGCGTGTCCCAGAGAATGATTTGGGCTCTCCGAAGTCAGACGGCGCAAGGAAATATTTTTCAAGATTTTCAGGCACCTCACCGAGATTGTCTGCCCAGTGGATAGTGCCACCATACCATTCCCTTACCGGTCGAAGAGCCGTCCACCAGTGGAATTTCTGCAGATATTTCTGAGAATTTTTCACAAGGAATATTGGCGTGACGGTGCCGCTCACCTCTGGCCACATCTTCAGTTTGTCCATTTGGCCGCTGTCAAGCTCAATTGTCAGGAATGAGCTCTCGGCATTGATAAGGCGGTTATAGGTGGAGTCACTTTCCTGTGGAAGGAATATGGTCTCCACATTGCCGGAGACATCAAGTCGCTTCAGTGTCTGGTTGGCGAAGGTTGCGAGCATCGTCTTTCCGGTCAGCTGGTTGTAGAAGTCTTCATCAATATATTCTGACATCATACCAAACTCTGGTAGAAGTGCCCAATCAGCTGTTGAATCATTGAAGTGCACATCTATTCTGTTGCCGGTTACCTGACGTTCCCCACTCCACACTATCGGTTTACGGAACATATACATCATTGAGTCTTGCTCCACGAAAACAATGGAATCTGCCACCCCCTGGATGTCTTTCTTAAAGAAGCGTGCACGATAGTATGCCAATGCCACATGGAAATCTTTTAGATACATTGGCACTGAATCCTTGGGAATCACAGCGGTTGTGTCATTCTTTACATCAGGTATATTCCTGTCAAATTTAACCGTGTCCCCGACAGCTACGATTGAATCCCCGACAGCTACGATTGAATCTTTCTGTCTTTTAATTATTTCTACTTTATTCTCTTCTTCAATCCTCTCATCTATCCTTTCTTCTATCCCTTCTTTTACCTTATTGGGTTTTGCTTTCTTCTGTTCTTTTGCCGGTAGTGCTGCATGCAAAAGACGCTGTGGCATATCTATAAGGGGTGCTATAACATAGAAGAATAATGAGTCAATCCATATTCCGGTGGAATCTCCTTTGATGATAGGCACGCCATCTTTCTCTGGATAACCGGATGGTGTCCATCGCCTGCTGGCGGCAACCATCGCGGTCACTATGAAGGTCTTGATGGTGTCGGCTCGCAAGAACAAGGTGTCAGACTGTGAATATTCCATCAGCAATGGATATTCGCATGCAAGTGTCTCTCGTGTGGAGTCGTTATATATGCCGAATCCTCCGATAAGTGTCAGTTTGTGGGCAGTATCGGTAAGCACCATTGGCAGACTGTGTTTGAATGGATCTCTAAACATGTATGCACGGCTTATCCTTGTCTGCTTGTCATAGAGAATGGAATCGCCCTCAAGTGTGGTGATATTGTTGTTCGAGTCGCGATGAATTATCATGGAGCGCGTGAGTAGTTCAGCATTCCCTATCTGTGTGTTGTAAAGGCCACGTGTGGTCACGATTGTGTCGTTGTCACCTTGAATCTCCGTGAGACTCTCTATTCTTGCTATGTGGGTGTCGGTGTTGTAATGGAGCGTGTCAGTTAGCATCACAAAGCCATCCTTGTTGTTGACAAGTTTAACATCGTGATAAAAGTCTGCATTCTTTGTGTTGGGCGAATATTCACCATAAAGGGAGGTAAGGGTGTTCACTTTGTCATCAATGGTGCCCCATTTTGAATACCAGCCCAACTCAATTCCAAGGTCATAGTCGAGGCTGTCGGTAGTGAGCGTTACGTCGCGGTTAATAAGGGTAACCTTTTCGCGAGACGGACCATTTTTCAGTCGCGCCATCTTTTCGTTGCCCTCATAATATAGCTTGTCGGCAAATACAAAAAGGGTGTCACCCTGCTCCATCTTTACATTCCCGAAGGCATCAAGTGAGTTTAGTTCAGGATAATAGTAGGCTGAGTCGCAATACATCCACATGCCTGCCTGACGGAATTTTACACTCCCTTTAAGTATCTGTCGCTCTACTGTGTCTCTTCGGTTATATTTTTTATAGAGACTATCGGCATATTCAAGAAACACCTTGTCTTCCTGATAGCGGTTGGCACTTGGCACTTCCGGCTTGATTGGTTTTGTCGGCTTCGGTCGGGTGTAGGTCTCAGCCTCCTTTTTCACTACCTTCCTGTTGACCTGCTGGGCATATGCCATCACACCTATGTTCACAGCAAAGGATGCCGCTGCAATTACCACGGCAGCGGCTACTATATTGCGACGGTTTATCCTTAACCTGCACATTTACCTATCAGTTATACTCTTTAATCCAGCCATTGTAGCGGAAATCACAGTTCCCCCATCCATCGCCGACTCTCACATAGGTCTCTTTTATCTTGTTTTCAAGCCATTCTTTTAATATTTCGTTTCTCTTATGGTCCTCATACATCTCTCTGAGCAGGTTGTAGTCATCCTTAAGAGTGGCACGATGACCCTCTATCCTATTGGTCAACTTAACGATGGCAGCCACTTCCTGATTCTTGTTGTTTATCATCACGAAAGCCTCGCTGACATCTCCAGGCGACATCGTCTCTATGCGGCGTGCCACTTCCTGAGGCAATTCCTGCATCTCAAAATGCGAGCTGCGATAGTTGCGGCTTCGCTCATCCTCATTGATCATGATCCCCTTATTGTTGCGGGTATCCTTGTCTTGTGATATCACTTGGGCTGCCTCTTCAAATGTAAATGCGTTGCCTACAATCTCTTTACGGATTGAGTCAAGACGGTTGGTGGCGTCGGTGAGATCCTTTTGACTAACCTTTGGTCGCATTAATATGTGGCGCACATTCACCTGGTCGCCCCTCTTCTCTATCAATTGGATGATGTGGTAGCCATATTCTGTCTCCACAATCCTTGACACTTTCTTTGGGTCGCTAAGGTTGAACGCAACATTGGCAAACTCTGGCACAAGTGATGCCTTGGTCCTGAATCCGAGCTCGCCTCCCTGCATCGCACTTCCATCCTCGCTGTTCATGATTGCCAGCGTGGAGAAGTCAGCCTCTCCTTTATTCACACGGTCGGCCATGTCGCGCAGACGTGCCTTGACATCCTCTATCTCCTGACGTGGAATCACCGGATTGATGGTTATAATCTGTGCCTCCACTTGCATCGGAACATATGGTATGCTGTCCACAGACAATTTCTCGTAATATTTGCCAACCTCCTTTGGTGTGGATTTCACATCCTTGGTAAGGTTCTGCTGCACCTGCTGCACGATGGCATTATTGCGCATCACCTCTACAAGCTGTTCCCTAAGCACCGGCAATGACTTGCGGAAATATTCCTCAACTTTCTCTTTTGAACCAAGTTGGCTGATATAGAAATTGAGTCGTTGCTCAACTCCCGCCCTCACTCGGCTTTCCGGAACTTCTATTGTGTCTATTTTTGCCTGATGCAGGTATAGCTTCTCTACGGCTATCTGTTCCGGGAGAACACAGTATGGGTCTCCGCTTATAACCTCCCCTTCTGAACGCATCTGCTGGTAGAGCTCCTCAACATCAGAACGGAATATCGCCTCGTCGCCCACTACCCATGCCACTTCGTCTATAACCTCCTTGCCAGGCCCGGCAAAGGCATAGCCGCCTCCAAGAATCAATGCGGCTAATATGGGGACTATAATTCTGTTTTTTTTCATCTATATGGTTTCTTAATTTTGTTCACTATTGTTGTCTGCAATTATCGATGTTATACTGTCGGCAACTGCGTTTGTCATTGGTTCCATTGGTTCCGCTGTCAGTGTACGTGACAGAGGATCATAACCCACCGCCACAAGACTTCCATCTTTCAGCGCTTTCCCCACCAGCGACTTGACAAGGTTATCCTCAAATTTCCTCATGTCGGTGCGCTCAAGCAATTCCGAGATATGTATTGCCGCAAACTCGTAGGGCGGAATGCTCCCCGTTGGAAGGTAATCGCTGACGTGGAGAAGATAGGTGGAGCCTTCGTAGGTGGTGGCGAAATTTCTATTCGACTTTAAAAAAATGTCAGGATCTGAAAATCTGTGGGGAATCTGGTCAGCAAGCATTTGCCAATCAATCCAATCCTCCTTGAAATAGTCATATTGCACGGCTTCGTTCATGATGAGTTTTTCAAGTCGGTCGATACATTCATCTGACCCACAAGACATCAATTCTTTTATCTGCTCAATCTCAGACAGATTGGATGACACTTTAAGATAAATCCCTTTTACGAGCGGTGACTCCGTCAGCATCTCCACCTTATATCTCTCATAAAATAGCCGGATGCTGTCTTCACTAACGCTGAATTTTTTAGAATCTTTCATCTCTTTCAGATATTCCGCCACTATTAGCCGGTTGCGATACTCACGCACCTTGTTCTCTATCGTTGACATATCCGGCAATTTGGTCTCTGCAAGATTGGAAAGCACTTCAGATTTTATCCAGTTTTCTACTATAAGATGAAATAATGCAGCACTGTCTGACGGCTCTATGCCTACCGGTATTTTCTGCAATACATCCTGCTTTGAAAGAGTCTTTGAACCGGCACTTACCAAGATGTCGCTGTCCTTGTCTGAAACATACGACTTTCCACCACAAGACGATAGAATCACTATTATGCTTGTGATGGAAATAATTATTGTTTTATTCAGACGTGAACTAAAGCGGTTCATTTAATTTTCTTAAGTTCCTTTTTATTTACTTTTACAGGATACTTGTTTCTAAGTTCCTCTACCCATTTGGCCTCCAACTCATTTTGGTAGTCACTTGTCACCTGTCCCTTGACATCTTCTACTGTCTCTGGCGTGTTGATGATGCGCGGGTCATACATGAAATAGGTTGTGAATGCACTTGACTTGGGCTTTACCTCCGGACCTCCAAACATGATGTTGTCTACCATAGGATTGCTACCCTTTGTGGTGAGAACTTTCTCTATCTGGGCTTTCCCGGCAAATTCCTTTCGCATCTTGGGCATTATCGAGTCTGTTGCCACTGTGTTGAGACGCTGTCTGATGACGTCGGCAATTGAGTCGTTGGCTGCCTGAATCAGATATCCTTTCACATGGGGTTCCGTCCAGCTGTAGTCACCCTTATGTGCGTCAAAATATTTCTGAAGCCCCTCCTTATCGGCAGAAGCCTTGTCCCATACATTTCTGACGCTTATCTCATAAAGAAGACTTCCGTCGTAATATTCATTGAGAAGATTGCGATAGTCCTCATTATTATTATAAAGCCAGTTCTCCTCTGCCTCTACAAGTTGGGTTGCATAGAAATTCTCTATGTTTGAGTTTATTGCATCGGCGGCTGCTGCTGGGTCTGCAACCCTCAAATTGGTCAATTTTGAGAATAAATCAGATGCCGTGACATTCTTGCCGTCGATTGATGCGATTGGAAGACTTGCCAATCGCTCTGCTACGTACGACGCTATAAATATGGAGTCAATGCCATTTTCAGCAGCGTTTGACACTATCAACTTCACGTTGGCATTGTTAAGGGATGCATTATGCTTGAGTGCAAGTTTGTGCGTGCGGTTATCTTTTACGTGCTTGTATCTTCCATCCTGCGGATTAGCTGCCTTGCGGAGAATGTCTGCCTTCAGCTGTGACTCGTTGGCAGGAGCCAAGGAGCCAAGCTTAAGGATTATGTGCCATCCATATGCGCTTTGGAATGGCTGGCTCACTTCTCCATCGGCAAGTGAGAAGGCTGTGGTCTCAAACTCCGGCACCATCTCCCCAGTGCCAAAGGCTGGAAGTTTCCCTCCCTGGCGGGCAGACCCCTTGTCGTCGGAAAGTTTTGTTGCTATGGTTGCGAATTCAGTTGGGTCTGCTTTCACAATGTTGTAGATGCTGTCGATTCTTAATTTGACAGCAGCTGCTTCCTCCTCACTGGCATTTCTGGGAACCAACAGGAGTATGTGTGAAACCTCCACCTTTCCCTTAGATGGTCTTTTCTTCCCGGCTTTTACAATATGATAACCGGCAGGTGACTCTACAATTTCTGAGAGCTCGCCTTCGGGTGTATTGTAGGCTGCTGTCTCAAAATCGTATGGGAAACGTCCTGATGAGATATATCCTAAATAACCCTTGTTGTTTACCACGCTGCGGTCTTGCGAGTAGCGGAGGGCAAGGCCGGTGAAATCTCCACCATTGAGTAATTCCTTGCGGATGCTGTCAAGACGTGTGCGAAGTCTGCCGTTTTCTGCCACATCGCGCGTCTTCATCATCATTATGTGGCTCACCTCTACCTCTTCCTGTGCACGGTCGGCTGCCTCCTTCACCAATGAGTTAAGAAACACTGAATCCACAAGATATGGAACTGCCAGTTCATTGCGATATTGCCGCATCTCCTTTTGGAATTGTTTTGTCGTGTCAATTCCATGAGCCTTGGCGTCTGCCACCTTCATCTTGTAGATCTTAAACATCTCCACATATTCATCGAGTGGCTGGGGGGTGAGCTGCTGCTGACTGTTCTTATGATACAGATACTCAAATTCTGATTTTGGGACATCTACTCCATTTACGGTCATGATGACAGAATCTTTCGCAGCCCATGCGAAAGCACATGCCGACAATCCCGCTCCTATTAGGATTTTGTTTCTCATCTTTTTAAGACGTTTTTATTCGTTAGATTATGCTCATCGAGCTATATATCTAACGAATAGTTTATCATAAAATTATAAGAGTATGCGCAAAACAAGACATGTTGACACCCTAATTGCCCATTTCGGAGAGAAATTTCACCCTGACGAGCCTGATTTCTTCCTCTGTAAACTCATCCCCAAGTTCCTGGATGGCTGCCTCGATGTCATCTTCCTGACTCTCCTTGAAATAGTCTATGATGTCGAGTTCATGGTCTTCATCCATGATCTCCTCTATGAAATAGTCGATGTTGATCTTGGTGCCGGCCTCCACGATTGCCTCAAGTTCGTCTATCAGCTCACTGAATTCAAGTCCTTTGCTTTCTGCCACCTCCTCAAGGTCTATCTTTCGGTCTACACTCTGGATGATTGAGATCTTAAGCTTGCTCTTGTTGGCCATGCTTCTGACGCGGATGTCTTCCGGCCGCTGAATCTCATTCTCGTCAACGTGAAGCTTGATGAGTTTCACGAATTCAGCCCCATATCGCTTGGCCTTCCCGGCTCCTACTCCCGGTATGTTTGCAAGCTCCTCTATCGTGATCGGATATGTAGTGGCCATTGCCTCAAGTGATGGCTCCTGGAAGATGACATAGGGCGGCAACTCCTGTTTTTTGGCTATCTTCTTGCGTAGGTCTTTCAGCATATTATACAGCACCGGGTCGGCGGCACATGATGCCCCACCCTTGATTTGTGGCTCGATCTCTACATCTGCGAAGTCTGTGTCTTCCACGATCTTGAATGATGTGGGATTCTTTAGGAATTTCTTCCCCTTGGGTGTCACATGGAGTGCACCGTAATTCTCTATATCCTTCTCAAGATAACCGGCTATTGCGCCCTGTTTTATCACTGTGGCGAGTGTTTTATCGTCGGTGTTCGACATGCATCCAAACTCCTCCAACGTCTCATGATGGTAGGAGCGCACCTCATCGGTGGCCCTCCCTATCATTAAATTCACCACATATTCCGGATTAAATTTCTCTTTCAGTGCAATGACCGTCTCGATGACGGCGCAAAGTTCCTCTTTTGCTTCCACTTGTGTTTTAGGATTTAAACAATTGTCGCAATTGCCACAGTTGTCTGCGTCATATTGCTCTCCAAAATAATGTAACAGTATTTTCCTGCGACATACTGATGATTCCGCATAACTGGCAGTCTCTGCCAATAGATGCCTGCCTATCTCTATCTCGGCAGCCGTCTTGCTCTGCATCAGCTTGTCAAGTTTTTGAAGATCTTTATTAGTGTAAAAGGTTATGCATCTTCCCTCTCCTCCATCTCGCCCGGCGCGTCCGGTTTCCTGATAATATCCCTCCAGACTTTTCGGTATGTCATAGTGTATTACATATCTGACGTCTGGCTTGTCAATGCCCATGCCAAAGGCTATGGTGGCAACTATCACGTCTACCTTCTCATGAAGAAACGCATCCTGATTGTCCGACCTCGTCACGGGGTCCATCCCAGCATGGTATGGAAGTGCACGGATATCATTCAGCTTAAGCGTCTCTGCCAGTTCCTCCACCTTCTTGCGGCTCAGACAATAGATGATGCCCGACTTCCCGGGCTGCCCTTTTATGTATCTGATGATCTCGCGGTCGATGTCTTTTGTCTTTGGTCGCACCTCATAATAGAGGTTGGGACGGTTGAAACTCGATTTGAACACCGTGGCACTGAGCATGCCAAGATTCTTCTGTATGTCGTGCTGCACCTTCGGCGTGGCTGTGGCTGTCAAGGCTATCAATGGACGTGTGCCCACCTCATTTATGATGCTGCGTATCCTGCGATACTCCGGACGGAAGTCATGTCCCCATTCGGAGATGCAGTGTGCCTCGTCTACTGCATAAAAGGAGATGTTGATTGAGCGCATGAACGACATGGTCTCCTCTTTTGTGAAAGACTCCGGTGCTACATACAGCAATTTAGTGCGCCCTGACAAGACGTCACTCTTCACCTTGTCGGTCTGTGCCTTGTTGAGCGATGAGTTGAGGAAATGGGCTATCCCGTCATCCTCACCATAGTTGCGCATGGCGTCAACCTGGTTCTTCATTAAGGCAATCAAAGGAGAAATGACAATCGCCGTGCCCTCCGACATTAGCGCCGGTAACTGATAACATAGTGATTTACCACCGCCCGTGGGCATCAGCACAAAAACATCATTGCAGTCAAGTAGGCTGCTGATGATTTCAAGCTGGTTTCCTTTAAAGTTGTCGAAGCCGAAATTATGTTTCAAGGCCTCATTAATCGCTTTGATGTCTGCCATGGTTTTGAGGTTCGATGTTTCTTTTATACAAAGTTAATCAAAATTATTCATTCCTCAATATAGTTTGTGATTTTTTTACCCTTTATTTTATCTTTCTTTTCATTATATTTCCACAATTTTATTCGCCACTTCATCTTTCCTCTTGACAGTTAGCGACAAACGAATCGAGTAGGAGGTAAACACTAATTGTAGGTGCTTATCTCCTACTTTCGTGTTTACCGACCTCTCACACCGCCGTACGTGCCGTTCGGCACGTACGGCGGTTCTTAACGCGGATGC
>CAZRUR010000036.1:0-24121 GCA_964603335.1 uncultured Sangeribacter sp.
ACGCTTCCCGTAGAACAGCGCACCCGGGGAGGTCTTCGATTTTTATGGACTATACAAAACGACCTCTGACACTGCAAGAGCAGGTTGACAAACTACATAATCGCGGATTGCTCATTGATGATAATCAGCACGCGAAAGAATACTTGTCTAATATAAGCTACTATCGTCTCCGTGCATATACCTATCCGTTTCAGGATAACTATGATCCGGTTGCTGACCACAAATTTTTGCGAGACGATATTCACTTTTCCGACATAATAGACCTTTACCGTTTTGACAGAAGGTTGCGTTCAGTGATGTTTAATGCTATTGAGAAGATTGAGGTCGCAGTACGCACAAAAATCGTTCAAGCATACGCAGAAGCGACCGGCGATAGACCAATATATATGTGTCATGTGTCGCATCAGCGAAATATTACCTCAAGCAGTCATTGGTATTGGTGGCAGAATGTCAAGGGAAGCTAAATGCCACTGCATCACTACAATAGCACAGGAAGGTACTGGCAAAAATTCTTATTTGCCGTTTATTATTGAGTTAACCTCACTAAGGCTTATCTAATACCTGTCGGCAATGTCTTGAGGATGTTGTAGATCCAATAGTCAAAAATCCCCTCGCATTCCTCCTTTGTCTTGGTGAACTGCGAAAGCTTTCATAATACAGCCACTACGCGGCGTATGTCTGAGAGTCTGTGCATGAAAGCGGAATCCGATTTCGCCATCTGCATATTATAGTCAGACTGCAAGCCAAGCCATATTTCCGCTGAGATTCCCAATGCGGCTTCAAGAAGCAGAGCCAACTCAGTGTTGACAGTCCTCTTGCCATTTATAACCTCATTCAGCAAAGATGCCGATATCCCGATCTGGTGTGCAAGTTTGGATTGCGACATATTACGCTCCTCCAGCTCATCACGTATCAGTTCTCCCGGATGTGTGGGTTCATATGACGATAAATTATTGGCAATCATCGTCGGGTCTATATTCGGTAAAGTTATCATATTTTCTCATCCTAATCATTTGTCTGGTTGGGTCATTGAGCCTCTGAGCGAGGGGGATGGTGAGGGGGATCAGAGGGATTCGGAGGTGGAGACGAGGGCGAGGAGCTCGGCGATGGCCTCAGAGGAGGGGATGTTCTTCTTTACGAGCAGCTTCCCTTTGTAGAGGCTTACCTTGCCGGGTCCGGCACCGACGTAGCCATAGTCGGCATCCGCCATCTCGCCGGGACCGTTGACGATGCATCCCATCACGCCTATCTTCAACCCTTTCAACCCTGCCGTGGCTTCCTTTACCTCCTTGAGCGTCTTCTGGAGGTCGAAGAGGGTACGACCACAGCTCGGACAGGCGATATATTCTGTCTTGCTGATGCGCAGACGCGCAGCCTGCAGCAATCCAAGGGCTATGGAATTGACTTCCTCAGCGGTGAACGCGGGAGCCTCGAGCCATAACCCGGAGCCGTAGCCCCACAGAAGCAGCGGACCGAAATCAGCCCCAGCCTTTATCTGTAGATCCTCAAGGTCGGTGTCATCATATGCGAAATGGATAAACACCGGATTCTTGCCCCCAAGAGCCACAAAACGGTCAATCCAGGAGGCAATCTCACCAACCGGATTGCCATTCGCAGAACTGATCACAACCGGATTCTCATCACCGAAAAGCACAGGCTCCTCAGAAGCGTCTACCTTATGCCATGCTCCCGGCACCGCCGGTATGTCGATGCCCACAACAAGTGGATAATTTACATTCTCAAACCCCGGGACAGCGACGGCATATTCACGTGCCGGCTTATCCAAGACAGTTGCCGGCTCTATGACCTTGTCATGACCTTCCCTTGATGTGATGTATTCCCTGAGCTTGCGAGCCACCGGTATCTCCTTCTCCGGGTCTTCGGTGAGCGATACACGGATAGTATCACCAATTCCTTCTGACAGAAGGGCACCGATGCCCACAGCACTCTTGATACGTCCGTCCTCGCCGTCACCCGCCTCCGTCACACCAAGGTGGATGGGGAATGACATTCCTTCCTCATTCATCTTCCTGACGAGAAGCTCAACGGTCTGCACCATCATCACCACATTCGAGGCTTTTATCGAGATGACAATATTATTGAAATCCTCCTCACGGCATATGCGCAGGAACTCGAGCACCGACTCCACCATTCCGGCCGGAGTGTCGCCATAACGGCTCATGATGCGGTCGGAGAGGGAGCCATGGTTCACGCCAAGACGAACGGCTGTGTTATGTGCCTTGCAGACGTTGAGAAACGGCACGAGGGTGTCACGAATCTTATCAATCTCTGCGGCATATTCCTCATCGGTGAATTCCAGTTTCTTGAAAGTGCGGGCTGCATCGACAAAATTTCCCGGATTTATGCGCACCTTCTCGCAAGTCTCGGCAGCCTTGAAGGCGGCATTGGGGTTGAAATGCACGTCAGCCACCAGAGGCACATGACATCCCGCCTCATCGAGACCCTTGCGTATGTTTGCCATATTTTCAGCCTCACGCACTCCTTGAGTTGTGAGGCGCACAATCTCTCCACCAGCCTCAGCAATGCGCAGTGCCTGAGCCACACTCCCCTCGGTGTCCATGGTGGAGGTGTTGTTCATTGATTGTATACGGATGGGATTATTGCCCCCAATCTCAACGTTGCCCGCCTTAGCCACAGAGCTTTCGCGGCGGATATAATTATATCTTGACATACTTAAATCATTGTTAGGAAGAAGACAGCGCAGAAGCCGACGGCATAACCGGCGACTACCTGCCAGACAGTGTGGCGGCCAAGCCATACACGAGCTGAGCCGAGAATGCCGGCGAGCCCGATGATGATCAGCAGCCAGGTGAATATCTCCGGTTCAGCATAGCCATCCTTGGCAATGCGGATAAGAAGGGCTGCAACACCGGCGATTCCGGCAGCGTGTGCCGATATTTTCCATTCAAAGTTGATAATCAGATTCACGAGGGCGGCAGCCGCGCCACCGGCGAAGAACATCGACAGCCACAACGGTGCATGGCGCGAAGCCATAAACCATGCCGTAATGCCGTAAGCCACAATCATGATGATGTATGGTATGGCTCGCTCGTTGCGATTGTTGAGTCCAAGATCCTGCACCACGCCAAGTTTCTTTAGCAGGATAACAAGAATCATCGGAATTACGCATGTAATGCCAGCCACTATAAGCGTGAAGTTTACGCGCATACCCATAGGGGCAACGTCAAGCACCGACAGCCCGAAGGCGAGGATAAGTCCGTAGACCGGCATCAGGAGCGGCACAAGCGCCCACGACAGGAAGTGGGAGATCCCGGTTATAACCTTCTCAACTGGCGATTCCGGATCGTCCTTACTCCCTTTTATGTGTGTAGGGGGTGTGGATGATTCCGGCTCCGGGAATGATTTCGGTTGGGACTCCGGCTCAGAAGGCTTCGGATCCGGTTCAGAGGGTCCGAACAGTCCACCGCCTCGTTTATTAAGGCTATAGGAGTCATCGCCATTTGGCGACGGAACTTCCGGATAATATGAAGATGTATCTATAGGCATGGAAAATTGTATAATTTAAATTAATCGAGGCAACTCGAGATAAATCGAGTTATCTCCTAATAACTAACAACTAACGAATGGCGACTACTTCACTGCGTCAAGGAATTTGGCGGGAATCGGAAGCTCGAAGTGCATATCCTTGCGTGTGATGGGATGTGCGAAACGGAGTGTGCGGGCGTGCAGACATAGACGGTGCAGACGGCTCTCCTTGGCTCCATATTTGCGGTCGCCGGAGATGGGGTGCCCCATCTCGGAGGCATGTACGCGGATTTGGTTCTTTCTGCCCGTGTCGAGAGAGAACTCCACCAACGACAGCCCATTGGCACGTTTCAGCACCTTGTAGCGAGTCACGGCAAGTTTCCCTTCCTCCGGATTGTCGGTGGAATAGACCACAAACTGCGAGTTCTCAGCAAGGTAAGACTTTACGAACCCGGAATCATCCTTTACGGAGCCCTCGAGAAGAGCCACATAAAGACGGTCGAGCACCATATTGTTCCAATTGTGGCGCAGCGTCTCCTGAGCCTCCTGCGACTTGGCGAACATCATCAGTCCTGACGTGTCGCGGTCAAGACGATGCACGATAAACAGCTTGTTGGCAGGGTTTTGCTCCTTTATATAGTTTCGGATGATATCGTAAGCGGAAATCTCCTTCTTGTGGCTTTGGGTGCCGACAGAGAGAAGTCCGTAACCCTTGTTGACCACAATCACATCGTCATCCTCATATACGAGCTGCAGACGCGGATGACGCAGAGTGACAAAGGGACGGGTAACGTTGACTTTTGCCTCGCCTCCCGGAGGTATCGGGGCATCAAACGCCGACGTAACCACGTCGTCAGCCATCATATGCCCATGGCGCAGCCATGTCTTGAGGTCGTTGCGGCTTTTGCCGGGCATGTTCTGAGCCACAAAGGCAAGTAGAGACTGCGGCTCCGCAGAGTCGTTTTTCCAGGAGAGTATCTTGTCGCCGCGATAGGGCTTGGTTGGGTTGTAATTTCTATTCCCAGGCATTTTATATTGGGTCTTTATTATAGTAACAAAGTTGAGAGTTAAGAGTTGAGAGTTTTACGGAGGAGGGAGTGTCCCCAACGGCAGGAGAGGCATTTGCGGGTGTCGCAATATTCCTTGCGGAGATGAATGAGGGCCTGCGAGCGCAGGGCATTGTCAGCCTTGATGCCGAGCTGTTCCCACAGGCGTATGATGGTGTTGTTTTCGGCAGGGAGAGCGGAGAGGAGGTCGAGTCCGTGCTCAGCGAGATCCGGGTTGCCACGCGATGCTCCATAAGCGTAAAGGAGCGGAGCGACGGCATTTATGATAATCAGCGAGATACTCGGCTCAGAGAGGGTGTCGGAAATGCTGTTTGCCTCCACATCAAATGAGAAATGGGTGTGCCAATAGCCGGCGAGTTGCCAGCGGAAGAGCTCTCTCAGTTTGTCGGAGTCTCCGGCATTGCTCAGTATTTTCGAGAAGAGGGAGAACCCACCCTCGCAAGCCTTGGCGAGCATGGCGATTCGCCGATGTGGAAAATTCTGCGGACGGGTCCTGGCATACTTCCAAAGACCGGGACGCATTGGGCGGAGGTTATATTTCCTTGCGAGGAAGAAGTATTCCCGGCAGAGAAGCTGGTAATATTCGTCGAAGATATGAAGCGAGGAGTCGAGCATGGCAGCCTGTCCGAAGAGGAGTGCCTGCAGTTGGAGGGGATTGTCGGAGTGATGATGCAGGATGCGCAATGGAATGGAGCGGGCGAGCATCTCGAATGGGTCGCCATTCAGTCCGAATCCCAAGGCTCTGGCAACCATCACGAAGCAGGTCTGTTCCCAGTCGTTGGCAGTGAGTGAGAGTATGCCTTTCACCTTCTCAGCCTTCGTCTGTAGCCTTTCAATTGATAGCGACTCCAGCCAGTCGGTCACAGTGAGTTGGGTTAGCGTTGGGATGGATGCCCCACACTTCACAGAGCCGGGAGCCTCAGTGAGCGAGGCATATGTGGCGAGGAAATCCTGGGGAATGGTTATCTCAACCTGCGGTATGAGGGAGCCGTCTTGACGGTGGATTCGTCGGTCGGAGATATTGACCACATGTAGGATAATGGAGTCATATGCCGGGTCGGTGTCATGTCCGTGACGAATCCAGTCGGACGCCTTCACGTGTATCTCGATGTTTCCCACCCATTCAATGCCGTTTGCCTTTATCTTTGCGTTGAAGAAATCGGGTCCGGAGTCAGTGTTGAGATTACCGGGGTCGATAACCTCGATGCAGGCTCCGTCGGCATCCCTGAGGGTTTTGCCAAACATCCGTGATTTCCAAAGATATTGATACATTTTTTCCATTGACGGCAAATTGTTCACGCCAAAACAACGTAAATCAGTGCAAAAGTACACATTTTCCACTTAATAATTGTTAATAATCAGAAAAAATGGCAATGTTATTTGGAAAATAAGCCAAAATAGGCTTACCTTTGCGTAGTGTTTTTCATAGTATAATTAAGATTAAGGTTTCGGTCTATCTCTTTGGGAAAAGAGGTAGACTTTTTTTAGTTGGGAAATAGGAATCCGGAAATAGGAATTATGGTATGCCTAATATGGTAAAAAGAGCCGGGGCGCAACAGCACTCAAGCTCTTCCTTTCGGGTTATACTTTTAATAATTTTGATTGTGTCATTATGTCATTTTGACAAATTGACAAATTGTCTTAATTCCTAATTACTTAAACTCCTCAGCAGGCATGAAGTGCTGATATGGGTGAGCGCAGGCAGGGCATACTTTTGGAGGCTCGGTGCCTTCATAGATGTAGCCGCAAACAAGACACAGCCATTTGATTGGGGTATCACGTTTCCAAACGGTGCCGTCTTCAATCTGCTTCTGCATAGCCTGGAAGCGCTCTTTGTGGCGGTTCTCGATAGTGGCGATAGCACGGAAACGCTCAGCGATGTCGGTGAACCCTTCCTCATCAGCCACCTTTGCAGAGGCGGTGTATTGCTCAACGCCCTCTTTCTCCTCCTCAGCGGCGGCAACCTTCAGGTTGTCAACTGTCGGGGTAAGGATGCCCGGGTCAACACATGCCGGTGCGGTGGTAACTGCTCCCTCAGTGAGGAATTTCAGGAACACCTTTGCATGGTGAAGCTCATTGTCGGCTGTCTCATTAAAGATGTTCGCGAAATAGAAATATTGCTCTTTGGTCGCACTCTGTGCGAAATAGGTGTAGCGTGCATAGGCTGTGCTCTCGGCAACAAATGCGTTGGCGAGGTTTTGCTCAGTCTTTGTGCCTTTCAAGCTTTTTGTGTTTGCCATAGTGTTATTAATAATTTTAGAGTAGATAATCCGTCGCGACCGTGGGCCGCGATGCTTTTTATAGTAAAACACAAAGGTGGCTAAATAGTTTGTGGGGCAGAGATAAAATGGTTAAATTTGCGGCATGACAGAGAAATTCATAGGGATAGTGCTCGACATCACGCGCCACAACGACAAACACAACATAGTGACGGTCTATTCGCGCAGCCGTGGACGCATAGTCTTCCTGTCGCCATGCGGAAGCGGCAAGTCAGGGAAGATGAGGCAGTCGCGTCTGCAGCCACTTGCTGTGATTGAGGGGGATATCCGCTTCAGCCAGACCGCCGAGCTACAGAAATTGGGTGCGTTCACACTCTCAGAGGTGTGGACCGATATCTATTTCCATCCGGTGAAGCAAATGATAGCCCTATTCTTGTCGGAATTTCTCAACCGCCTGTTGAAGGCCTCGATGCCCGACGAGAGTATGTGGGATTATATAGTGTCATCGCTGAGATTGTTTGATGCAATGAAGACAGGGATTGCCGACTTCCATATAGCGTTCATGGCGTCGTTGTTGCCATTCGCCGGTATTCAGCCCGATGCATCCCAGTATGAGCCGGGAATGGTGTTTGACATGCGTGCCGGTGTCTTCACCGACCTTCTTCCTCCACATCATGATTTCCTCTCCGGAGAGGAGGCACGATTTGCCGCTAAAGTCAGCCGCATTAATTTCTTTAACATCAGGGCTCTTCGGTTGAGGGGGGAGTCGCGAAGGATGATACTATCACGACTGCTTACCTATTATGCCATCCATTATCCCGGCACATCCAATCTGAGGACGCTTGAGGTTATCAGGGATGTTTTCAGATAACAGGGATGCCGTAGCAACTGAGGGTTGCTGAGAGGGGAGGGTTGCGGCAGGTTTGCCGCAACAACTGAGAAAGTTCATTTTTAGCAATATGTCAATTTGAGGGTAGATGGGTGTAGGAAATACATTCATTCTATAGGCATCGCATGTCAGATGTTAAGGGCATAATAGCAAAATGAAAGCAAATAAGAGTATTTTAATAAATTTTAACCTCAAAATTCAAGGTTAAATTATCACATTTTCTCAAAATTTTATGTTAAAAAATTTTTTTGAAACAAAAATAAGTATTACTTTTGCGCTGTGTTTTTCATGGTATTAGATTTAAGGTTAGAGGATTAGTTGTCGAGAGACAATTAATCTTTTGTTTTTTAGGGAGATGCAGATGCCGGAATGAGGCCTGGATTATTTGGAATGATTATAAATTAGGGTGATAAGTGTGGAAAAAGTTGTTTTTTTGATTGGGATGGTCTAATTTTGCAATTCAGAAAACTAAAAATAACTCTAATAACTAATAACTAAAAGACTTATTATTATGGCATATGTAATTGGCGATAACTGCGTCGCATGCGGCACTTGTATGTCAGTTTGCCCCGTAGACGCAATTTCTGAGGGCGATATCTATCACATCGATCCAGACACTTGCATCAGCTGCGGAAGCTGCGCACAGGTTTGTCCTAACGACGCTATCTCTGAGGGTTAATCAGAAATCGCAAGGAAAAACAAGGGTCATCTTTCTATTCAGGGAGGTGGCCCTTTTATTTTTATATCCCTTGATTTGACAAATTCCACCTATTTTTACTAATTTTGTCAATTCTTGCTCAACGAAAGAACTTTTAATGCTTTTTAAGAGTTTAAAATTTTAAGAACTCAGAGAGCTCAGAGAGCTCAGAGATAACCAAAAACAACCATTATGGATAGAATAAAAGTAAAGATAATCAACAAGAGCCATCATGAACTTCCGTCGTATGGCACTTTCGAGGCAGCCGGTATGGATGTCCGTGCATATATACCAGAGGGTCCAGTGACTCTCAAGCCGGGCCAGCGTGCCCTGATACCAACAGGGTTATATATGCAGTTGCCGCAAGGTTATGAATGTCAGATACGCCCGCGCTCTGGCCTCGCTCTCAAAAATGGGCTCACCATTGCCAACAGTCCCGGCACGGTCGATGCCGACTATCGCGGAGAGGTGGGAATTATCCTTCTCAACTTGGGCCAGGAAGATTTCACAGTCAACGACGGTGACCGCATCTGCCAGATGGTCATCAAGCAATACTCCCACGTGGAATGGGAGGAAGTGCATGAGCTTGACCGCACCAAGCGTGAGGACGGCGCTTTCGGACATACCGGGATTACGGGGTGAGAGTATAGAGTTGAGAGTTTGGGGTATCTAATTAAATTTAAAGGAAATTGAAAAGAGGGACATACATATTGCTGATACTGACCGTTCTCACAGCGTTGGGAGCGGCTGCTGTTGTCGCCGATGAAAGCGCAATCACTCGCCGAAAAGCCAGATATTATTATCTGGAGGGTGCGCGGCAGCGTGCACAAGGCAACAGCCTTGAGGCTTATGAGTATTTCAAAAAGGCTTATCTCACTGACTCGGCATATGTTGAGGCAGCGAACGACTATGGCGCCATGCGCTTGGCTGTGAACACTGAGTCGCTCAACAATCCTCTTGCCGTGAACAAGAGCATGAGGATGGTGCAATCGTATGTCGACACTTATCCCGCAGACAGTTATGAGTCACGCTTTTATGCCTATCTTGCCACGCATCTTGATTCCCTCTCGGAGGCCATAAGGATTTATGAGCGTCTTGACTCCCTGCGTCCTAAGGAGACCATGAATCTTGTGCAGTTGGCAGATGTCTACATGGCTTCCCATAATCCGGAGATGGCAATCGATGCTCTCAACCGTTATGAGAAGGCAGAAGGCATGTCGCCACAGGTGTCGCTCAAG
Organism: uncultured Sangeribacter sp.; assembly: GCA_964603335.1. Classification (GTDB taxonomy): domain Bacteria; phylum Bacteroidota; class Bacteroidia; order Bacteroidales; family Muribaculaceae; genus Lepagella. The sequence goes on from CAZRUR010000036.1 coordinate 9,618, forward strand.
AAGATGAGCATCTATATGACAGCCGGCGACACAGTGGCGGCAATCCAGGAGGCAACAACCCTTATAAACCATAACGCGTCAGAGCCAACCTACAGGATTCTGAAGGGCAATCTGTTTGAGGTGATCGGAAACAATGATTCCACCCTCGTCTATTACAGGCAGGCGGAGGAACTGAGTCCTTCAAACGGCATGGCAAAAATCTCGCTCGCAAACTATTACAAGAATATAGGCGACAGCACGGCATATGACGAGAAGATGTATGAGGCATTGCTTTCCGAAGATTTTGACTTGGAAGACAAAACCTCTATGCTTCAGGAGTATCTGCAGACTCTCCTCAACGACAGCAGTGACACAAGCCGTGGCGACCATCTGTTTAGCGTGCTGATGGAGCAATATCCGCATGAGCCAACAGTGCTTGACCTTTCGGCGCGTTATAATGGGGCAAAAGGTGATTATAAAAAGGCTGAGGAACAGATTGGATATGCCATAGACCTTAACCCCAATGAGGTGAACTATTGGGGACAGCTGATGCAATATGAGCTTGCCGACGACCGTCCTGCCGATGCCATAAAGACTTATGACAAGGCAGCTGAACACATCACAATCCCTTCCGGATTGAAACTCATGTATGCCTCGGCGGCATCACAAGTGAAGGATTTCGACAAGGCAGAGGAGGCATATGCCGACCTTATACACGAGGCAGACCCGGATTTGCCGCTGACCGACTCGATAACCGACAGGAGTGTGCTTGGCAAGTTCTCGTTTGAGGGTCTGACCCGTCTAAGCACATTATACAATATGCTTGGCGACATGTATTATCAGGCAGGCAGTCTTGACAAAGCCTTCAAGGCTTACGACAATTCATTGCTCTTCTATCCTGAAAACCAGATGACGCTCAACAACTATGCCTATTTCCTTACGGAGACTGGGGGAGACCTCAACTGTGCGCTGGAGATGAGCAAGACTGCAGTGGCAGCCGATCCGGAAAACCCAACGTATCTTGACACGTATGCCTGGGTGTTGTTTAAGCGTAAGGATTATGCCGATGCCCTTGAATATCAGCAGCAGGCCGTAGAATATGCGGAAAAGGCTGGCGATGAGTCTTCTGAACTATACCATCATTTGGGTGATATACTTTTCATGAACCATCAGCCGGCAGAGGCTTTGGAAAACTGGAAGAAAGCCCTTTCTCTTGAGCCTGACAATGAGTTGCTTAAGAAGAAAGTGGCACACAAGACATTCTTCTTTGAATAGATGAAAATGGAAAATGGAAAATGGAAAATGAATAGGTGCATTAGCGGCTTATTCCATAAAATTTTGATTTCAATTATGGCTGTCGCAGGCTTGGTGTCTGTGCAGACAGTGACGGCGCAGGAGCCTCTTCCCCAAAAGGAGAAAGAGGCTGTGGTTGATTCCATTGCCTTGCCATGGGAAGACTGTGAAACTCTCACCATATCTGGAAAATTCAAGATGGCAGGATTGCCGCTCAGTCCTACGGTGAAGATATATATGGAGAGAGACAGTGTAGTCAGCATCTCTCTTCGCGCTCCGTTAATGGGTGAGGTTGGGCGAGCTGAGATTGATTCAGATTCCATCCTGGTGGTCAATAAGATGAAAAAGACCTTCGTCAAGGAGCCCCTTGACAGTCTGTTGTCGAAATATCCTGTGTCGATTGGTGATGTGCAGTCGGTGTTGTTGGGGCGTGTGGTGCTTCCCGGGTATGGAACACTGATGCCTGACGATGCTGACAAGGTTGAGCTTTATCCCGAGGATTATGGCGAATATTCCCTTATACCGGCTGAAGAATATGAGCTTGACCTCTTTAACTATGGCTATCTGATAGATCATGACTTTATGCCGACGGTGCTTTTGGTTATCCCTACAGAAAAACCGGAGGTGATGGTCAACGTGTCATATGAGTATGACGAGAAGGGTTACGACATTATAGTCAGCTATCAGTCACCCGAAAAGATATATAGCGGGACGCTGCAGCTTGACAACCCTGTTGACGGAGGAAATCCTATCGAACCAATCAAACTGAACAATAAATACCGGCAGATGAAGTTCGGTGAGTTTATAAAGTCTTTTAAACCATAATAGAATCACAACATCACTGCCTCTACATTCATGAAGAAGATTAATCTGCGAAATATTTTTTTGGTTGCTGCAATGGTTTGCATTGCAGCTTCTTCTGTGTTGGATATTGTGTCATTGCCAGCCGAGGCTCAGCAAAAGACCACCACAACGCGTAAGCGTAAGGCTAAGACCACCAACACCAAGGGTAAGACTACAAATGCGTCGAATAAAGGTAAGACCACATCTGCCTCGAATAAAGGTAAGACAACTACGAATAAAGGTAAGACTACGACCCAGAAGGAAAAGGCTGCGTCTGCCAAGCCGGAGACATCTTCAGATGTGAAACGACGTCAGGAGGCTACCCAGAAAGAGATTAAGCAGACTGAGGCGCAGATTCGTGAGAACGAGAAGTCGGTGAAGACGGGACTAAGCGAGTTGGGAAAGATTGAGGGTGACATCGCCACTTCCAAAAACAAGATTGCAGCCACCACCAAGCAGATAACCACACTCAATGGGCAGATTAGCGGTCTTGAGAAAAGCATATCCACAAATGAGGCTGAGCTCGCCAAGATGCGTGAGGAATATCTTAAGGCTCTGAAGAAGATGCGCTTGTTGCGCAAGAAAAATTCCGGACTTGCTTTTGTGTTTGCGTCAGAAAATTTTAACCAGGCTCTTCGACGCATGCGTTATCTCAAGCAGTTTTCCGAATGGAAAGACCGTCAGACGTCAGCCATTGAAAGCAAGAACACGCAACTCATGGCGGAGAAGGAGAGTCTTGCAAAGGCCAAGGGTGAGCATGACGCAGCATTAAAGCGTCAGCAGGCAGAACAGGCAGCACTCAATAGCCAGTATGCCAAGCAGGATGCCCTTGTGGCTGGCCTTAAGAAGAATGGGGATGCCTTGAAGTCGCATTTGAGTAAGAAACAGGCAGAGGCAAACGAGCTTCGCAACCGTATAGCGGCGCTGATTGCTGAGGAGGAGCGCAAGGCGGCAGAGGAGCGTGCACGCCAGGAGGCAGCCCGTAAGGCGGAGGAAGAGCGTCTTGCACGCCAGGAGGCTGAGCGTGTGGCAGCGGAGAAGGCTGCTGAGGAGGCGCGGCTCCTCGCGGAAAATACAAAGTCTGACAAACAGGCTGAAAAAGATGCAAAGAAGTTGGATGAGGCAAAGAAAAAGGCTGAAAAAGAGGCTCAAAAGAAAGCAGAGGAGGAAAAGAAGAAATCAGAAAAGGAGCGAAAACGGAAGCAAAAGACTGATAATCGTAAGGAGCCGGAGAAGAAAGTGCCTCAGGAATATGCTGATGCACGTAAACGCACTCCGCGTGGAGATGCTTCGGTATCGAAGAGCGTGGCATCGGTTGGCAGCGGCAATTTCGGCAGCATGAAGGGTAGTCTTCCAAAACCGGTTTCGGGAGCTTTCAAGGTGACGTCCCGATTCGGCAGGCAGTCATTGCCAGACCTCCCCGATGTGATGTATGATAACCCGGGCATTGATGCTGAGGTAAATGCAGGTGCTTCTGCTTTGGCTGTATATGGCGGCAAGGTGTCGGGAGTGTATATGCTCCCCGGCTACAACACTGTGGTGATTGTAAACCATGGAAATTATTATACAGTCTACGGCAACATCGCCTCTGCTGCCGTGAAGGTTGGCGACAGTGTTAATGCCGGTCAGGGACTCGGCAGACTCGCTCCCGATGAAGATGACAACAGTCACAGCTCAATCCATTTCGAGGTGTGGCGCAACCGCGAGAAACTCAACCCCCTCGACTGGATAAAGCAGCTATGATTTTAGCCGTCGGCGCAAATAGATGACAGACAGTATTGCGGATGCCGAACAAACGGTTGCCATCAACGCATATGATATTGTTGTGTCTTGAATGAAAGCAGATGTGAAGCAGGCAATAGTTATGACTATAGCTCCCAACATTGATAATATCGATGCCCGGGTGAAGGTGTAGCCGTAAAGGCTGTGGTTGACAAGGTAGTAGATAATCAGGCAGAGGGCATTGTCTGCCACGAGGGCGTAACCAAGCCCGATGAGCCCGAAGAGATAATAGCCAAGACAACTGAGGGTTAGGGTAAGGGTGTTGCAGACAATCCCTTCAAGTATGAAGAATACCCGCTTGTTGCCTTTTGCAAAGGTGATGTATGCCATCGGGAATGTAATGGCCCGGATTGCAATACCGAGTCCCATCCATCTCATCAGGGGAAGGATTGGGGTAAACTGACTTGTGAACAGAATCTTAATCACGAGCGGAGCCGTGAGAATCAGGAGGGTGGCGGCAGGGGCTATGATCAGGGATACAATCTCAGTCTGACGGTTTACAATCCCATGCATCAGACGGTTGTCGGAAGATGCCTTGGTGAGTCGGGGAAAATAATCCATCGCCATGGCAGTGAACACCAGCCCGGAATACTGTGCGGTGGCAGAATTGGCAGCCTGATAAAGACCAACCTCATCCACAGAGCCTAATGTGCGTATAACAAGGTTGATTACATATGTTATTGCCGTGACAATAATGTCGTTTGACATTAGGATAACGCCCATCCCTATGAGCCGTCTTACAATTGGCTTCTGCTCTTCAAAAGAGAATTGGGACGGTTTGATTTCAACCGTCTTACGCAATGATATGAAGTAAAATAGAAACATTGACAGCGACAGGGCAATCATAGCCGGGACAATACCTTTTGTGCCGAACCAATAGTAAAGCGGGACACCAACGAGCAGCCCTGTCAGACCACCTACGATGGAAGCCTTTGAGAGTCTTTTCACCTGATGCAATCCCTGAAGCATTGACATTATCCCGGTGCTGGCAATCCCTAATGCCACTGCGATTCCAAGGAGCATAAATTGCCAACCCATCGAGGAGTCGCCAAATGTGAGTTTGCTCAGAGGGAATGCGAAGCATATGCAGATAATGGCTCCAAGCAAGGATGTCGCTATTAGTAGTTTAAGTGAGAGTCTGATAACCTTGGAGACAGAATCTTCGTCATTAGATTTTTCGGCCATCTCCCTCACTATGGCAAGGTTGAGACCAAGTGAGGAGAACCTCTGTATGGTGTTGGAGGAGGAGGTGAAAAGGGCTGAGATACCCATACCCTCTGTGCCCAACAGCAACGCCACATATTTTGTGCGCACAAGATTGATAAGTATCTGAAAAATCTGGACACCCCCGAAGATGGATGTGCCTTTCAGTATGCTCTTGTATGAATTGTCAGACGTTTTACTCATCACTTATCCTATAAACGGAGAAAACACTTGAAATTACATCTTTTTTGAGTAATTTTGCAGACGTGAATCCAACAGTCAGTGTCATAGTGCCAGTGAAGAACCGCAAGAGTCTGCTTTTGCGGTGTCTTGATAGCATCAGGAGGCAAAGTTATCGACCTCTTGAGGTGTTGGTTGTGGACAATGGTTCTACCGATGACACTCTGGAAGTTGCGCAGAAATGGAGTGACGAAAATTCAGGTCAGGGATTTGCCGTAAAAGTTCTTTCGGAGCCAAAGCCGGGGGCTTGTGCTGCAAGAAATCTTGGATTAAGGAATGCAACGGGAGAATACACTATCTTTTTTGATTCTGACGATGCCATGCGACCTGATTTGGTGAACCGTGCTGTAGCGGAATTTGAGAAGGACAAGGATGTGGACATTGTGTGTTGGAGGGTAGATATCCATCAACTTGATGGCACAGTTAGGCAACCACCATTCAATCCGCAGAGAGCATTGGAAGACCATATGGTCAACGCCCTCCTCCGCACACAAGGGTATATTGCTCGCACTGAGGCTTTCCGAAAGGCTGGAGGATGGAATGAAGACCTTATGGGCTGGAATGACTGGGAACTGGGTGTCAGAATGCTGCTGAATAACCTAAAGGTTATGGGAATCAACGAGGTTTTGGTTGATGTATATAGCCAAGCGGATTCAATAACAGGCAAGAATTTCTCGTCGAAGGCTGGCTGTTGGGAGAAATCTTTGGAAGCAGTCCGGGAAGATATTGAGAAATGTTCTCATCCCGAAAAATCACGTCTACTTGGCATTGTCAGTTATCGTGAGATTATCCTCGCCGCCCACTATGCCAAGGAAGGAGAGATGCAATTGGCAAACGACTTGAAGAATGTAGCGTTAAGACATATTTCAGCCCAGCAAGGCAAAGGTTTAGGGTCATTTAAAGACCGTCAATTATTGAGCTTTGCATATGAATATACTCATCGCGGCGGCCGCGGTGCCTGGCGGATGATGAGACATTTACTATAAACGGAGAATCCTATTTCTTCTTTCGAAGCAGGAATCGGTCAATTACGATAAGACGTGAGGCTCCGGGAAGCGTGCGGAGCATGTCTTTGTCGGGATGCGTGGTGTAATGCTTCTTCATTGTTCGGAAGTCATTGTGTGCCCTTAGGATAGCCTTAGCATTAGCGAAATCTAATTTCGCAACATACATCCCAAAAGCAAGAGTGTCGGCAAGACGGCGCAAAAAGAGAATCTTCTTCCCCCTCTTTTCAGGAAGGTTCTTGTGAAGCAAAAGAAGATTGTTGCGGAAGTTAAGGTAAGTCTTTTCCGGATTCCCCTGATTGAGAGAGGCACCCCCGACATGATATACTTGCGAATCCGACAAAGCCATCACCCGATAACCGGCGGCAATCATACGGCAGCAAAGGTCTATCTCCTCCATATGCGCGAAGAAAAGTGGATCGAGACCTCCCAATTTGAGATAGACGTCGGTGCGCACCATCAGTGCAGCCCCCGAAGCCCAGCAAACATCTACCGGCTCACCGTCATATTGCCCCTCGTCTTTCTCAATACTGTCAAACAATCTGCCTCGACAATAGGGGTATCCAAGACGGTCGATGTAGCCACCAGCCGCCCCGGCATACTCAAAATATTCCTTCTCTTTGAAAGCCTTTATCTTTGGCTGCACTGCCCCCACATCCAGATGACTCTCCATGAATGTCAATAGCGGTTGCCACCATCCCTCAGTCACCTCCACGTCGCTGTTGAGTAGCAATGTGAAAGGGTAGTTCGTGGTTGCGATTGCCCTGTTATAACCCTCCGCAAAACCATAATTCTCATCAAAGGCTATGACTTTCACGTCGGGGTAATTCTCCCGAATCCATTCTATAGACTTGTCGGTGGAGCCATTGTCAGCGACAATAAGGTCCACCTCATCACCGGTTGTGAATCTTACGGCTGAGGGCAGGAATTGCTGGAGGAGCTTGACTCCGTTCCAGTTCAATATTATGACGGCAAGTTTCTTCATACGTGTTCGGCAGTCATTATTTCCGGTTGGTCGGGCATAATCTCTCCCAATCTTACGTTGGAGACTGTGTTTATGAGTTCATTGCGCAGCGGAGCCTCCACGCGGATATAGTTGTCGGTGAGCCCATGCATAAATCCCTCGCCAGACGGTTGTTCCCAAAGCACAGGTCGCACTGTCCTTGAAGCCGCTCTCATAAAGGCTTCCATCTTTTTGTCGGAGAGACGTGTCAGTGCCGCAACACGCTTGTGCTTATCTTCCTGACTCACTGCGTCGCCAAGTTGCAGGGCTTTCGTGCCGGGACGTTCTGAATATGGGAACACATGGTAGCGTGTCACGTCAAGACTTTCGGCAAACCGCAGGCTCTTCTCCCATTCTTCCGGAGTCTCACCCCTTGCACCGGCAATGATGTCTACTCCAATGAATGCGTCTGGGATAAGTGAGCGTATCAACTCAATGCGGGATGCAAAAAGGGATGTGCCGTAGCGACGGTTCATGAGTTTCAACACGGCGTCAGAACCGGATTGGAGCGGTATATGGAAATGGGGCATGAAAGCACGCGCTTCTGTGGCAGTCCATCTCACAATCTCCTCAGTGAGAAGGTTTGGCTCTATTGATGATATGCGAAACCGCTCTATACCCTCCACCTCGTCGAGGCGGCGGAGAAGTGTAAACAGATTCTGTCCGTTATCCTTGCCAAACTCCCCGATGTTCACCCCGGTGATTACAATCTCCTTGCCCCCGTCGTCGGCGGCTTGGCGCGCCATATCCACCAGCTGGTCTATGTTGCCCGACCGTGAACGTCCCCGGGCAAAGGGGATGGTGCAGTAGGTGCAGAAATAGTCGCAGCCGTCCTGCACCTTAAGGAAATAGCGGGTGCGGTCGCCGCGCTCACATGATGGGCGGAAATCTTTTATTGACAGGAACGGTGTCACCTCTACTTTCTTCTCCCGATTTTTCATGAACTCATCAATGAAATCTGCCATCCGCAGTTTCTCGTCACTCCCAAGCACGATTGCAACTCCCGGCAGTTGCGCCACCTCCAGGGGTTTCAACTGCGCATAGCAACCAGTCACCAGTATTGGCGCATCGGGATAGCGGCTTGCGAGGCTGCGTATCAGCCGGCGTCCCTTCTTGTTTGCCATCTCAGTCACGGAGCATGTGTTGACAACGCAGATGTCGGGGGTCTCCCCCTTGGCTGCGCGTATAATGCCCCGGGAGGAAAGCATCTTCCCGATGGTGGAGGTCTCGGCAAAATTCAGTTTACATCCGAGGGTGAAATAGGCGGCTTTGGTCAGTTGCTGGTTCATTCTAATCGATTTTGCTGCAAAATTACAAAAAACTTCCCTTTCTCAATTCATTGTAGTCGATAAGTGGTAGGTTTTGGGGTGAAAGTATTAAAAAATCATAAAAATTATTGACAAAGGGGTAGTAAATATATTATCTTTGCACTCAATACCCAAAATGCGCGAGTCGCATGACATTATTCACGTGCCACATGGCTTTTTCCATAAGGCACCTGACGTGATCCACAGAATATGAAAAATAACAAGGAGGTAAAAATTTCTTACTGGGCGGCACATCTCACCACGGTGGTGAGCGTCACCCTTGTGCTCCTCTTGATAGGAATAATTGCGCTTATCACAATCAGTGCATCAAATGAGACACGCCGGCTCCGCGAGAAACTCGAGGTCAGCGTGGTGATGGCTGATTCCGTGAGCAATGCGCTCACCCAGACCATAGCGAAAGAGATAGCGGCTGAGCCATATGCCCTGTCGGTGGCGGTAATAACCAAAGAGCAGGCATTGGCAAGCTGGAAGGCTGACACCGGCGAGGACCTTGAGTCACTGTTTGGCGTAAACCCATTGTCGCCCGAAATCACTTTCTCCATTAAGGCAGACTATTCATCAGAATCCCAGTTGAATGCGATTGGGGAGCAGCTGCGTGCACAGGAAGGCGTGGCAGACGTTGCACTCCCGGATGCCGCTATGGTTGACAGCATGAACCGTAACATAGAGCGGTTCTCCCTGATTTTGGGGGCGATAGCGCTCGTGATGGTAATCATATCGTTCGTGCTCATCAACAATACCGTCCACCTCTCTATCTATGCCCGCCGCTTCACAATCCACACCATGCAACTCGTTGGAGCAACAAACGGATTCATCCGCAAACCGTTTGTGCTCAATAATATGCTCTCTGGTTTTATTGCCGGGCTGATAGCATCGGCAATAATGGCAGTGGCACTGACCGCCGCTCCAAAGGCAGGATTTGAGGATATCTCAGAATACATCTCATGGGCCACATATGGCGTCGTGGCTGTCGGGATGGTGATTGTAGGGGTGCTGATTTGCGGTGTGGCTGCATGGCTCGCCACATCTCGCTACCTCAGAAAAGACTATGGTGAACTTTTCAAGTGAAACATCATTATATATCAAGAAATCATATTCGTAATCAAGTATGGCTTTGAATTTGAATACTAAGAAACCAGATCTGCAAGGTCTTGACCGTATAGAAGAGAAGAACCGACCGTTCTCAAAAATCAATTATTACCTGATGGGTGGCTGCCTGGCTTTGATAGTCTTGGGCTTTATCCTCATGAGCGGCGGCGGAAGCACGGTGGAGAATGGTTTCAATCCCGAGATTTTCAGCACTCGCCGCATCATTGTCGGCCCGCTGTTGTCGTTCCTCGGGTTTCTCTTCATGGCATTCGCTATAATCTACTCTCCATCTAAAAATAAAACCTCAGAAGCATAATTTATGGAATGGTTAGACGCGCTCATCTTGGGCATTGTGCAAGGACTGTCGGAATATCTTCCCATCAGTTCGAGTGGCCATCTTGAGATTTTCCGTGAGATTTTGGGGATAGACATCCCCTCCGACAAGATACTCCAATTTGACATCATAGTGCATGCCGCCACGGTGTGCTCCACAATCGTCATCCTGTGGCCGATGTTCTCCAGGCTCTGTGTGAGCTTCTTCGGATTCAAGAGAGACTACGACTATTATTACGTGTGGAAGATACTCCTCTCGTGCATCCCGGTTGCCATTGTGGGATTCTTCTTCAAGGATTTTGTTGAGACTTTCTTTGGCTCAGGACTCACTGTTGTGGGAGTTTGCCTTATGATTACCGCCTGTCTGCTGATGTTTGCATACCTCACCGGAAGGAAAGCCGGCGGTGGTGTGGTAAGCGCTGAGAAGGGAAGGGACATATCCTGGAGCGACGCCTTTATCATCGGTTGCGCGCAGGCTGTAGCCGTGCTTCCGGGACTCAGCCGTTCGGGCACAACGATTGCCACCGGTATCCTCCTCGGTGACAAGCGCGACCGTGTGGCATCCTTCTCATTCCTTATGGTCATCATCCCGATTCTTGGAGAGGCACTGCTTGACGTGAAGGAGTTGATAGAGACCCCGGCAGCCCAGGGTGACACATCTGTTGGGGTGCTTTCCCTTGTCGTTGGTTTTGTGTCGGCATTTGTGGTTGGCTGCTGCGCATGTAAGTGGATGATAGACCTTGTGAAGAAAGGCAAGCTTTTCTGGTTTGCAATCTATTGCGTCATCATGGGCATCATCTGTCTTCTCTGGCAATAACAATATGGACTTCATCACAGGTGAGATAATAGGCATCGACAAGCCATTGGGCTGGACATCGTTTGACGCGGTGAAGCGTCTTCGCGGTGCCATCCAAAGGCGTCTGCATGTCAAGAAGTTCAAGGTGGGTCATGCTGGCACCCTCGACCCTCTTGCCACCGGCGTGCTTATCGTATGCACCGGACGCGCCACACGCAATATAGAGATGTTGCAGAGCGGCGACAAGGAGTATGTCGCCACCATACATCTCGGTGCCACCACTCCCAGTTATGACCTCGAGACAGAGATTGACAATGAGTATCCGTGGGAGCATATCACTGAGGATTCTGTAAGGGATATCCTTCCACAGTTCACGGGGAGAATCATGCAGGTGCCTCCGGTTTTCTCTGCTGTAAAGGTCGACGGCAAAAGGGCATACAACCTTGCGCGCAAAGGGAAGAATGTGGAACTGAAGGCGAAACCACTCGAGATAAAGGAGATGGAACTCTTGGAGTGCAACCTTCCGGAGATGAGGATAAGGATTGTGTGCAGCAAGGGCACATATATCCGCGCACTTGCCCGCGACCTCGGAGAGGCTCTTGGGAGCGGTGCCCATCTTACGGGATTGAGGCGCACAAGGGTTGGTGAGGTGGCAATCGACAGCTGCCTATCAATCGATGAGGCAATCGAGAAAATCAACACGTCGCCTCTCTCATTCCCCGAAGACTACCGGATGCCCGGGATTAATTGAAAATATTGCGAATAATTTATAATACAAGAACATACTAAAAACATACCAAACATCAGACATGAAGCTTTCACAGTTTAAATATAAACTTCCTGACAATCTGATTGCTCAGTATCCGTCGGAAAACCGCGACGAGTGCCGACTCATGGTGGTTGATGCCAAGACGGGCGAGATTTCACATCACATATTCAAGGAGATATTGAATTATTTCGACGATGGCGATGTGATGGTATTCAACGACACCAAGGTTTTCCCGGCCCGTCTCTACGGCAATAAGGAAAAGACCGGTGCGCGTATCGAGGTGTTTCTCTTGAGGGAACTCAATGTGGAGCAAAAATTCTGGGATGTGCTCGTGGAGCCTGCCCGCAAGATAAGGATAGGCAACAAGCTGTATTTCGGGGATGACGACTCAATGGTGGCGGAGGTTATCGACAACACGACGTCAAGGGGACGCACCCTTCGTTTCCTCTATGACGGCCCGCACGATGAATTCAAGGAGATTCTATATTCCTTGGGTGAGACTCCGTTGCCAGACTATATCACACGCAAGGTGGAGGATTGGGATGCCGACCGCTATCAGTGCATCTTTGCGCAGAATGAGGGCGCGGTGATGGCTCCCGCCGCCGGTCTGCATTTCAGCCGTGAGCTGCTTAAGCGCCTGGAGATAAAGGGCGTGGAGCGAGGATTCCTCACGCTCCATAGTGGCAGAGGCAACTTTAAGGATATTGATGTGGAAGACCTTACCAAACACCGCATGGACAGCGAGGAGATGTTTGTCAATGAGAAATTGGTGGAGATGGTGAATTCAGCCAAGGATAAGGGTAAGAAGGTGTGTGCTGTAGGCACTTCTACCCTGCGCGCACTTGCCACGGCTGTCTGCATGAACGGTCACCTGATGACCTTTGAGGGTTGGACCAACAAGTTTATCTTCCCACCCTACGACTTCACTGTCTGCAATGCCATGGTTTCCAATTTCCATTTGCCCTACAGCACCATGCTGATGATGGTGTCGGCGTTCGGCGGCTACGACAAGATTATGCACGCCTACGAGGTGGCAATCAAGGAGAAGTATCAGTTTGGCGCCTACGGCGACGCCATGCTCATCCTCCGCTGAGCAATACAACAAAACACCTTCCTCCCCAATCAATAACACCAGTAACCACCACAATAACAAAAAAATCCAATCATTTGATCTGCAAATGATTGGATTTTTTTGTTATTGTGGTCCCACTCGGGAAAATTCAGATTTGGAATATCCTTTATATCAATGATTTGCAATGGGTCGATTTGCCAAGTCCAACATTCGGGCCTTGTATCATCTTCCGCGTTCTTCCGCAGATTGCTTCCGTCTCCGGCTTAAAATTGTCAATCAGCACACAATGCTCTTCATCTTGTCACTGCAAATATAACGGATTTTTCATACAGATAGTGCAAATGGATAGTTAAAAAACAATTACAATTTTGAGAATTCGTCTATAAGAGCTGGTCGACGTGGAGTCCTTGACTTTTGCTCAATCACAATTTTGTCGGCTTCAGCTTTGCCTCCATATTTTATAAGATTGCGCAGCAGACCTACACCTTCACGATAACTGTCGCGAGTAGATGCTCGCTGAAAGAAATTTTTGACACCGGATGTGTAAAGTTTTATGATTTCATTTCTGAAGTCGTCCTTAACTTCCCGTGGCGCCTCGTCAATCATATAAGTAGAGGGATTCTTGCGTATGTATTCCATATATCTATCCCACATTCTCTCTTCAGTGTAGATGAATAGCAACAGACTTGAATCCTTTACCCTTTGTGCTTCGCTGATCAACGTCTCGACATATTTGCTCCATTCGTCATTTGGAACGAGTGTTTCCATCATAGAATACATTGTTTTCATTGAGAATTCCTTTTCATCCCAACGACCTTCTTTGAAGAAGAAATATCGAGCCAACTGGAGGGTATTGTCATTGTCACCCAATTTTTGATAGACTTTATATTCCCATTTATGCCAGTCTGAAACGAGGCCGGCCCATTCCTCATCATGTGTTACTCCTTCTTTGGCCAGACGTAACGCTTCCTTATAGTCGCCCTTGTCCCACGCCATTTGAATGAGACGCTTCCGGAAGTCTGGATTGGCAACATTGTCATACATGAATTTATGTTGCTGCTCTGCCGTTCCACACCGCGACATCAGTTCAAGCTTATATTTTTGCGCAGTCTGTGCATTATGCTTTGCACTCCAATTATCGCCATGGGGCTTTATGGCATCTAAAGCCTTGAAAATCCGATTCTGCCTTTCGGAAGTATCTGCAAAATCGATGGCTATTTCCATCCAGTCCCACCACCAGTCCCATCCTTTGAGATCCTTTTCATTGAAACGAGTCAACGCCAGTTCAAAAATTTCGGATTTGATGTGTTCGGGTAAAGATTCTTCATCACACAACTGACGCCACATCTGAAAACATTCATCTACTATACCTCCAAGTTCACCGGCGCTGTCGTCACCGCTATTAAGAATGTCATCGCCTGCGGCTGCAACTCCCGTCAACACCGCAATCGCCACCTCCCACTGATGATTTGCCATTGCATCGGCAGCCTCATCAAGAATCCGGCAAACCGCACGGTTGAAATCGAAAGTAGTGTGATATTCGATATAGCCATGTCGTCCCGCGTAATCTTCAATCAAATCCTCAACTCGTGACGTGTATGTCTGCGGATTGGGCTTGAACAACGTCCCGGCTCCGAGGGCAAGGAACCGGTCTTGCAATTGACTGTCATTTACACACTCCTTGCGTATGAAGTCAGCAAGCTGCTTCTTGTCGAGTTTTGACAGAAGCAACTCCACATTATCTATTTTCTTCTTTGCCATTGTCTTAAT
>CAZRUR010000037.1:0-20855 GCA_964603335.1 uncultured Sangeribacter sp.
ACCAACGACCCCCTGATTAACAGTCAGGTGCTCTAACCAACTGAGCTATTGAAGCGAGTATTGCGTTCAAGAGACTCTTCCTCTCAATTGCGATGCAAAATTACTGCTTTTTTTTGAACTGTGCAAATATTTCGGCAGTTTTTTTGATTTTTTTTGAAAATAGAAGAGGAGTGGTTAAAAAACCACTCCTTCTGTTTCTTTAGTTTGCTGCGTAGGGCTCTACGTTGATAAACTTACGTCCTTCTTTGCCGGTGGTGAATACCACGATGCCATCTACAAGAGCGAAGAGGGTGTGGTCTTTGCCCATGCCTACGTTAAGGCCGGGGTGGTGCACTGTACCACGCTGACGCTTGATGATGTTGCCTGCCTTGCACTTAGATCCACCGAAAATTTTCACGCCAAGGCGTTTGCTTTGTGATTCGCGGCCGTTCTTAGAACTACCGACACCTTTTTTATGTGCCATATCTCTTTGTTATTTTTCGATGTTTTTAACTAATACTTTGGAGAATTGCTGGCGATGGCCGTTGAGACGGCGATAGCCTTTGCGGCGTTTTTTCTTGAAGACAAGAACCTTGTCGCCTTTTACGAGGGGAAGAAGAACCTCGCAGTTTACTTTAGCTCCTTCCACGGCAGGAACACCGACAGTGACGTCGCCGTCGGCGTCAAGAAGCAGAACCTTGTCGAAAACGACTGCATCGCCTTCTTTCACTTCATCGCCGAGATGGTGCACATACAGATACTTGCCTTCTTCGGCTTTGAACTGCTGACCTTTGATTTCTACGATTGCGTACATTTTTATTGTTTGTTTTATTGATGTTTGCGTTGGGCGCGTTGGCAAAATTGCCTTCGTCTTTAATGGCCATGGCGCGAAATGCGACTGCAAAATTAATAAAAAAAAATCAAATCGCCAAATATTTTTGGCGATTTGATTTTCGTTTTTGAATTATAGTTATTTACACAGATAGTGTGATAACTTTATCTGGTTTTTGGATAGTATGTTGGCTTTACCGGTATTCCATGTTTCGGTGCAGCCTTGGGATTTGCTTTGTTGGCTTGTTGCTTGTATGGATTACATTTTTTTGCGATAGTTGCTTTGGTTGATGATGGAGTGAGTACACTTGTTCCCTCAAGATATGCATACCATTGGGGAGAGGACGCAGTGCCATAATTATACCATAGTGCCCAATCAGCAAATGTTATAGTCCCATCACTATTAATATAACCGATTGCATGAATATCGTGACCGTCAACACTTGCTACAGTATAATAATAATAATAAGTGTCTGTGAAGTCAAGTGTGATTGTAAGATTGGTGAAATCTACAGTTCCCAATACAGGCTGTTCCGTATAGAAAAGTCCGTCAATTGAGACAGTTTGGTCATCTACTTTTGAGATTGTTGCATAGTCGGTCCATGTGTCGTCCCAGTATGAATATCCATTATTGCTGGTCAAGTAGTAATCCCATCCTGTGAAATGACAATCGTATGTGCCTACAAGAGCATCTACAGAAGAATCGGATCCAGAACCACCCCAGGTGAATGTGTCATAGCCCCAGTTCCAACTTGAATCGTAACAACCAATTCCAACTTCGCCTTCGGTCTGATTCCCATCGAAATAAGAATAGTTATACCATGGGTAAGACTTCAGCATTGAAGGATTTGATAATCCGGTAGGAGTGTCCCATGTCCAATATCCATTGGAAGGATCCTGTACCATTTCACCATTGAGAATCTCAAACATATCGCTTGGATCATTTTCGTTGATTCGGAAGTTGAGGTCATATCCTTCGACTCCATAATATGCGCGGATGATGTATGATCCGTCGGAGTACGCCTCCATGTTTGCAGACCAACTTGAGTCAAGAGAGAAGCTATAATAAGTTCCTTTCACAGTATAAATCGGTGCTTCCGGTTGTTCTACGTAGAAGCTTTCTGATACGGTATCGCTCAGGTCGTAACCATCATGAGCTGCTGCAAATACATAGAAAGTATATTCGCCTGTCTCAAGATTCTTGATGTCAAGAGTGGTTGTGGTTATTGTGTCGGTCATGGCAAGCGAACCTTCGGTATCCCTGACATTGCATATATATATAGTTGCATTGTCGACGGCATCCCAAGAGGCGGTATAGTTATAACCGTTTTCAGTTGTCAGAGCGAGGTTGGCCGGTGATGCCAGTTTGATAAGTGGGTCTGTTGTGGCAGTCAATTCCACAGCGGCTGGAGTAGAGTAGTCTCCGTCCATGCTTGAGAAAGCCCAAACCTTCAGGGTGTAGGTTGTGGCAGGCTTAAGACCGGTCAGAGTTACTGTCTTGTCATGAGTCACTCCAGCTTTCACAGCGATGTTTTCCGGATCATAGAGCTGATATCCATATTGCACGGCATTTTCAACTGCACTCCACTCAAAAGTGAGGGAATTGTAGGCAGCGGCTGTTTCGGAAACGACCGGATTCTGCAATGTCGGTTTCGGTCCGTCGTCATCGCTACAGGAATAAAAACCGATAGCGCAAGCCATGCAAATCAGCGAGGCGAAGATTTTGTTGTGTTTCATGTCTGTCAGTTTTTATTTGTTAAATGGATTTTGATTCAAATAGAAAGTAGCATAAAGATTTGCATAGCCCTCTCCGTTGGAGTAAGTGAGGTATGATGACATATAAAGATAACCATATAAATCAGTCGGGTCATCAATCATTGTGATGTTGCAATAACCTTCAGAACCATACACTCCAAGATAATAGATGGATGGATATCCTTCCACATTGCCAGGTGTCCACTCCGGCCAGTCATCAGTTTCGTCATCGTATAAATACCAAAATTCATATTGCTCCATTGACGTTCCTTTTGCTGATTCGAAATCGCAGTTGTTGAGAGGTACAAACTGCGTGTAATCACCAGATGTGCATTCATAATCCATGTCGAGGCCTGAACCGAAGAAATCTGTCATTTTGAACTGGTTGGTTCCTTCAAGTTGGTAAAGCTTGCCGTAGGTTTGGGGATATATATCTTCGCTACTGGAGTCCCAATACCAATACGTGACTTTTTCGGAAATTTCAACCCATGTAGATTTTATGACTGTGTATTTAACAGAAGGCAAACCTATTCCATAGGTATAGAATTGATTGTCGGGGATTTCAAGTGTGAAAGATACCTGTTTTCCTACCTCAATTCCTTCGCAGTTGACAGTGACAGTGGTCTCGTTTTGTCCGGCTTTAAATTCAGCATTGCCAGACAAAGATATGCCATCTGCCTCAGATGTTAATTTTAGAGGAATGCTGATTCCCTCATCAGTGATTAATCGTTCTACAGTCACATCCACTTCAGCAGCTTCAGTGGAGGACTCGGTGTCAAAAATATAAGAAGTTTTCGACGGTTTCACGAAATAGGCTCTGACACCTGATTCCGTGTCTGTCGGTCCGGGTGTCCATTCATCAGAATCCGAACAACCGAAAATCGGAAATATCAGGGCAGCTGCCAATATATGATATATTTTCATTTTCATTATCTTTTAGTTGTTATTCGCCAGTCCATTCTGTATATATAGTTCCGTGAGAAGGATCCGGATTAAGTTTTACGGCAGGATTGTAGTTGCGTTCTGACTCAGGGATAGAGAATGTAGACCAAGGAGCCACATAATTGGGTAATGAATTAAAACGAGTCCCTGATGGGAAATTGGTTCCTTCATATCCCTTCTCAACAGGCATACCAAGGCGTCGCATATCGAACATTACGAGGCCCTCACCCCAGAATTCAATACGTTTCTGGTCATAAACGTCTTCAATAAAGCCTTCCAAACCGGTTCCTTTGCTTGAATATGATCCGTCGGTGTAGCGATAAGTGTTGACAAACGACTCAAGGAGTTGGCGTCCGGCAGCCTCACCCTGGCTGCGTCCGACAGCCTCAGCTTCAATGAGGTACATTTCCTCAACTCGCATCAGGGGCAGTGAAATGGCATTGCCCACACTTGAAGTGGAAATGTTTCCTTGATTTGGATGGAACTTGAAGCCTACGTAAGGAGGAGTCAGTTTCCATACATCGTAAGTCAGGTTTGTGCCACGCGCATATTTACTGTTGTAAGCCGATTCTTTGCCGTAGGTCGGGTTGCCGTCAGCATCATAATCGAAGTCATTAGGATTAAGCCAAGTGGTCTTGCGCCAGTCGTTGTTGCCGATTTTGGAGAATAGTCGTGCATCGATCATGCGCCAAGCTTTGTAGTCTGCATTGTTGATACCATATTCGGTTTCCGGCGACATGAAGGAAGGCCATGATTGCCATGTGTTGGTAGCAAGGCTATTGTCCGGAGATATGATGTTGGCCCACATCCAAGAGCTGTTGGGCGTATTGAAGCCGGTTTTCGGGTCATACCACTGGTCTTCTGTCAATGGAGTGTAACCCGCGTTGATTGCGCGGCGTGCGTATTCGGCAGATTTAACAAAACATTCCTTTGCAGTGGTGACTCCAAGTTTATCCCATTCTATCGTGGAGTCATCCTCATGCTGCAAGGCAGTCGCAAGGTCTGCCGGGAATCGATCAAATCGGGTTCCGACTGTCAGCCAAAATCTTGCAAGAAGACCATAGATTACTCCACTGCCTGCATACATCTTTGATGATGGTTGGCTCATGCCATTTACGTATTTCTCACCGTTGTTAAGGTCGGTAAGAATAAAGCGGAACATTTCATAAAATGGAACTCGCGGATTATTGCGAGCCTCTGATTCTGTGGTCTTTTCTGTTACAATTGGTACTGTCAGACCAAGTATTCCATCCGATTCTGCTTTCTGGTCAAGAGCCTGGTATCCAGTGAGTTTGTATTCAAACCATTCAGCCATTTCCATGTAGGCATTAGCGCGGTAGGCCACTGCAGTAGCGGCCGGAGAAGCATCGGATGGATTGTTCTCGAAATCGATTGTTTCCAATACGAGATTGCATTTCTGCACCAAGGAGTAGTAGCGTTGCCAGACCGTGTATTGAAGTTGCCACCCGGCGCCAAGGTATTCAGCCTCGGCCACCCAAGCGAAGTAGTCGTAGGCAAGGCTATAGATGGGCATATCGCCGGTGGAGACATCGCGCCAGATTTTGAACCCGCCGAAGCCTATGTCGTAATATTCATCTGAACTGAAGGAATTCAGATAGTATGGGATTGCTTTGGCAAGTCCTTCCTTGCCTTCCTCCGTTTCCACCTGCTTTTGTATGGCGATGTCGGTGGGCATGGCTTCCTCAAGGCATGAAACCAACATAGGAGCAGATGCCAACACAAGCAGACTTCCAATTATATGTTTTTTCATTTTTTTCTTATTGTTTATGGTTTATTGTTTAGAGTTTAGTTTATTGGTTTTTGAAAACAACTAAACTTTAACTTTTAAACTTCAAATTTTGCAAAGCGAAATAGGATTTAGAATTCAACAGTAAGGCCACCGGAGATGGTGCGCATCGGGAATGCGTAGCCTGAGTTGCTGTTGTAGTTGCCATACATCTCGCCCATTCTTGGGTCGAAGCCCTTGCGGTGCGACCAGTAGTAGATGTTTTCAGCCTGACAGAATACGCGCAGAGTGGACATCTTCAGTTTGCGTGTGATGTTGGATGGGAAAGTGTAACCCACAGAAATGTTTCGCAGTCCGATGTAGGAAGCGTTTGTCAGGTATCGGCTGGAGTATGATCCCGGGGTGTAGTATCCGAATTTCCAGATAGGAATGTCTGTATCTGTGTTTTCAGTTGTCCAAGCCTTGAATACGTCCTTGTGTATTGGCATTCCGGTATAAGTTCCGTAAGGAGCGGACATGAAGTATGAATAGTTTGAGTCCAGTTTCTTGCCGCCTATGGAGTAGTTGAACTGGGCGTTGACATCCACTCCGAAGAACTTGAATGAAGTATTGAATCCGCCAAAAACATCGGGGAGAGCCGAACCGCAGAGATAATAGTCGGCATCCTGATATTCGGTAGTGGTGCCGAGCGTGCCGTCGGAGTTGGTTATGTAGTAGAGTGCCTGACCTTGGTCGTCGAGACCAGCGTCTTTCTTGAGGCGCCAAGTGTACATTGGCAGGCCTTCTCCATAGAAATTGTAGCCGCTTGTGTAGCCTGGGTATCCGTCCATTGTGACAAGTTTCTTTTCTTCGGGCAGATAAGAAACACGGTTGCGTTCCCAAGTGAGCACAAGTCCTAAGTTCCATGTGAAGTTGTTTAGCTGTATGATGTCGGCATTAAGTTCGAGTTCGACACCGGTGTTTCGCATGTTGCCGACATTGTCGTAGTATCCGGAATAACCGAGCGATACGGGAGTGGAGAACCATGTAAGCATGTCGCGGGTGGTACGGGAATAGAATTCAAGACCACCGGAAAGACGGTTTTGGAAGAATTCAAATTCTACTCCGGCATTTAGGCTTCCAACAGTTTCCCAGGAAATATTTTCATTTCCCTTGCTTGAGAATACAAAAGCCGGCTCTCCATCGGCATCGCGGATGTTGTATTTGTTGGTATAGCGGAATGAACCGATTCCATCATTACCCTGTTCGCCGTAGGACAATTTGATTTTAAGCATATTGACAAGGTCGTTCTTTGGGAACCATTCCTCCTTTGTCATGATCCAAGCACCGCCTATGCTCCAGAAGTTACCCCAGCGGTGGGCGGGCGCGAAGCGAGAGCTGCCATCGCGGCGGAAAGATGCTGATGCGAAATATTTGCTTTGATAGTCATATTGAGCGCGGATGAACCATCCTTCGACATTGTACATACTTGTGTCGCCATCCGCATTCTCAAGGGTAATTGCGCCTGCAAGTTCCTTGTTTTCTTCGTAGAGAGCGACTTTGCTGCGCTGACCGCTGAGGGAAGTGCTGCTGTCGCGGCTATACTCATGGCCTAAAAGGACATCAAGAGAGTGGTCGCCGAAATTCTTTGAATAGTTCAAAAGCTGCTGGGTATTGAAGTTGGCAGTGCGATAATGGTATGTGGAGACGCTGCCTCGGCCCGTGTTGTATCCGTAATATGGATTGTAGGCGTAATTGTAGCGGTTTTCAGTCACGAATGAAGTTCCATTGAGAGTGAAGTGGAATCCATCGAGAAAATCTACAGTACCATAACCTTGGATAGTAAACGAATTTCCGGTGTCTCGGCTTGAATCGAGCAAGTCGTCTTGCACATAACTGTCGTTGCTGTCAGGGGCGCGGAGTATACCGGTGATGGCACCGGCGCCATAGTCATAGACTTTGCCATGGCTGTCGGTCATGATGTTGCCCTGCGCGTCGCGAACGTAGAGCGGATATATAGGACTCATACCGGTCTCGACAGAGAAAATATTGCTGTTGGCATTGTTTTCTGTGTGATTGTAAGAGGCAGATGCACCTACTTTTAAGAAGGAGTAAGCCTGCACGTCGGCTTTAAGTCGGGCAGTGTAGCGTTTGATATCGTTGTTGTAAGCAATTCCCTGAGCGTCGAGATAGCCAAGGCTTGCGAGGAAGCTATACTTGTCGTTGCTGCTGGTGAGCTGCACATTGTATTCCTGACGGAAACCGGTGCGGATGCCTTCCTTCTCCCAGTCATCAGGGTAGAGGGTGTAGATTTCGCCATTGTTGGTGATTCTGTTGCCAAGGGTGGCATTCGGATTGAGTCGGCCGTTTGTGCCGATAAGGACTTCGTTTTCGGGCACTGTATAGACCACATAGCCAAGACCGCCTTCGGAATATGAAGCCCCGATTTTGTCGTTGGCATTCAGGTGGGCAAGGCCTTCTCCCTGACCATAATCCATCATGTACATGTTTTTGTATGCCAGATAGAAAGCCTCATAATATTGGCCGGGGTCTGTGATGACATCGTATGCCTGGCGGCCGTTGGTGTTAGCACCCCATTTAGCTGTCAGGTTGACCTTTGTCACTCCTTTTTGAGCGTTCTTTGTGGTGATGAGAATTACACCGTTGGCACCGCGAGCGCCATAAAGAGCGTTGGAGGCGGCGTCCTTCAGGACGGTGATGCTGGCCACGTCGGCCGGGTTGATGTCGTTCCAGAATCCTGAATAAGGCATGCCGTCGAGCACGATGAGAGGAGAACTGCTGGCATTGATAGAGCCAATGCCACGGATTGTAATAGTCGGATCCGATGTGAAGGAGTTGCTCTCTATCATGTTGAGGCCCGTGACGGTACCGTTCAAAGCTTCGATAGGGTTGGTAACCTGCTGACGTGCGATTTGGTCTGCGCTTACGACACTTGCCGAACCGGTGAACGACTCGCGTTTCTGCTTTCCAAATGCGACCACAATAGTCTCATCGAGCATCTCGGTGGTCGAGTCAAGATAGATTTTCACGAAAGGTTTGATCTCAACGGTTTTTGCCTTGTAGCCGACATAGGTCACTTCGAGCTGTTTGTCGGCGGCTTTGATACCATGGAGAGTGAACTTGCCGTCGATATCAGTCATCGTGGCAATGTTCGTCCCCTTCACCTTCACTGTGGCGCCGACTAGAGTCTCGTTGGTCCCGCTGTCATAGACGATACCCGAGACGTTGTCTGATTGCGCGAAAGCACTCGCTGCAAATGCAAGCAAGAATGCCAAAATCAGTTTAATTCTCATTTGGTGTTATTGGTGTTAGTTTAGATTGTATGATTCACAAAGCACAAATTTACGAAATTATTTTTAAAATTTTGCTAATTTTTGCATAAAAAGTGTAATTTTTTTATGCATTTCACCAAAACAACGCCAAAAATGCGGTTAATTACCTTACTTCAAGAGCAACTGGTTTAATTGAGAGTGCTCCATCAAGAATCCATCATGTCCGAATGGCGACTTAATCTCAAAGTATTTTGCATGTGGAATCATGCTGGTCAGTTGCCTCATCTCTTCAGGAAGGAAAATGATGTCGGTGGTGATTCCTATTACTACGGTGTCGGCCTTTATTGCCGACAAAGCTTTCTCCACTCCACCTCGTCCGCGTCCGGCATCGTGGGTGTCGAAAGCGTCAAGAATTGTCATATAGGAATATGCGTTGTAGCGGCGGCAGAGTTTCTTACCCTGATATTGCTGATAGGTGCAAGCGCGATGGCTTGATGGTATGGAATCCGATTCAATATCCTGCTGGGTTGCATTATAACCCCAGGGACCGCGGTAGGAGAGTAATCCTATGGCGCGGGCAGCAGCCAGACCGGCCATTCCCGCATCCGGGCGACGTTCACCATACGTGGAGTCCGAAGTAATGGCCATACGTTGAGTCTCATCGAGGGCGATGCTCCAGGGGGATGCCTTAGGGGCAGTGGCTATGAGTATAAGCCGATGAAAACGTTGCGGCTCCATTATGGCCCATTCAATTGCCTGAAAGCCACCAACAGAACTGCCGACAAGCGTGCGTATCTTGTCAAGTCCGAGCACATCGGCAAGTAGAATATGGGCGTTGACCATATCGCGGATAGTGAGTTTCGGGAAATCGCTGTAATAAGGTTCTCCGGAGGCCGGGTTGATGGAGAGAGGTCCAGTCGTGCCATAGCAAGATCCAAGGATATTGGCACAGACCACAAACCATTTGTCTGGATCAAGAAAACAGTCCTTCTCCACTGTATGGGGCCACCAGTCGGAGACATCGCTGTTGGCGGTAAGTGCATGGCACACCCACACCACATTGTCTTTCTTTTCATTCAGGGAGCCAAAAGTGTGGTAGGCTATTTCCAGGCTCTCGAGTCTTCCGCCCAATTCGAGGTCAAAAGGTTTATTATGTCTGTATGTTTTCATTTGCATGTCATGATTTCAAGCACAAGGCGGTCTGTGGCCTGCATCGATTCCCTTCCGATTTGGGTTAGATTGTGGATGGTCTCATCCACATCGTCGGCTATTATCCCCTCTGCCGAGGTCACGGCAAACCCTTTCATGGCGAGCATTGCCGACATCATTGCTGTGCCTACTCCGCTTGATATCTTCATGGAGCAGGAAGGCTTTGCGCCGTCGCAAATCATACCGGTAAGATTGGCAATCATGTTTTTTACAGCATCGCATATTTGCGGATAACCACCACCCATAAGATATACAAGGGCGCTTGAGGCTCCGGTCGAGGCCACTACGCATCCGCATAGTGCAGAGAGTCGTCCGAGCGACTGCTTTATATAGATGGAGGTCAAATTGCTGAGTATCAATGCTCTGATGGTTTGCTCTTCTGAAGCGTTGATGTCATGGGCATAAGAAACCACCGGCATAGAGGCAGTGATTCCTTGGTTGCCGGAACCGCTGTTGCTCATCACCGGCACCATTGCACCTCCCATCCTTGCGTCGCAGGCCGCCGATGTGTACATAATGGCATGAGCTGCAGGTGTGTCTCCGAAAAATTTTTCGCCGAAATGTTGCACTGTGGCACCCAAAGAGTGTCCGTAATGTCCTTTTAATGCAACTTCTGCAGCTGCAAGGTTGAGACGCTTGGCCTCAAGTATGAAAGAAATCTCATCAAGAGGTGCAGTCGTGGCATAATCATACACCATGCGGAGGTTGAGTTCGGGGTCGGCTGTCGGCTGTCGGTTGTCGGTTGTCGGTTGTCGGTCTTCGGTTTTCGGTTGGAATATAGTCTGTCCGTCCTTTTCTATCAATATGAAATTGGTGTGGGATTCGGAAATCACTGCACGGGCTGAGTGACCATTTGCTGAAACTGTCGCGTCGATGTGCAGATTGGACGGGGCTTCTGAATCAAGAGCTATCTTGATTCTCTCCTCAGATATATATTTTTTCCCTTTTTCCACGGCTTCGGGATTGACATCGCGGAGCACCTCAAGTTCATATTCCGATTTGCCGATTAATGCACCGAGGGCCACTGCAATTGGCAAACCGATCATGCCGGTGCCTGGTATTCCGACGCCCATGGCATTCTTTATTATGTTGCCGCTTAAACGCAGTTCTATTTTCTCGGGAGTGCATCCGAGAGTTTCAGTGGCCTTAGCCACGCTTAATGCCACCGCCACCGGTTCTGTACATCCTACGGCAGCCACAACTTCTCTTTTTATGAGTTGCGTAATTTGATCACGCATAGTCTTGTCCATGATGTTGTTTGGTTAGGTTAGTCTTCAAAAGGAAGAGTGTCGCGGTGGGCGTTTTCTATCCTCTTGTTGCGCCAGCATTTTCGGCAAACGGCCGTGTATCGGTCGTTGCCTCCGATTTCCACTTGTTCGCCTTCAGTGATTATCTGTCCGTTGCTGTCTATTCGGGCGTTGACAATGGTCTTTCGTCCGCAGCTGCAGGTTGATTTTATTTCATCGATAGAATCAGCAATTTCAAAAAGACGTCGCGACCCTTCGAAGAGGTGAGTCTTGAAGTCGGTGCGAAGTCCGTAGCATACCACGTTGCAGGCATAGTCGTCGACGACCCTTGCCAGCTGGTCTACCTGATCGGCGGATAGAAATTGAGCCTCATCCACGAGAATCCAGTCCGGCACATCGAGAGTCTGCTCAAATGTGTCGTGGATCATCTCGTAGAGGTCGGTTTCCGGATATATCCATTTGCATTCGCGCTCAATGCCTATGCGAGAGCGGATTACATTTTTCTTTTCTCTTGTGTCTATGACGGGTTTGAGGCACATATATGACATTCCGCGTTCCTCGAAGTTATAGGCCGTGGTGAGCAGCAATGCTGTTTTTGCCGACCCCATTGTTCCATACCGGAAATAAAGTTTGCCAATTCTATTCATACTGCAAATTTACAACCGAATTATGAGATACGCAAATTTTTTATTACAACGATTTTCTCCTAAGGTGCGTTTTTTAGGTTGTTTTCTTGAATCACAGAATTATATGCTGATTTAACAAAAATGTAATAATTTTGAAAATCCAATCAGGCAAGATAATCGTTCTAATGGTGTCTTTTATGTTAATCGTTTAATTTATGGCATTTTGCCTATTTCTTAATCTCAATATAAAAAACTTCCATTATGAACACACAAGGCATCATTTCTATCAATCCTATCGGAACACCCTCTGGAATCAATAAAAGATTCATACACTTCCCTGCATTGTGTACAAGCACTCCGATAGCCGGGAAGAGAACGCGCGTGTTGAAATTCTTCTTTCAGTACTTGGCGCATTTGAGTGGACGAGACACCATGCTCCCTACAATATGCGCTGAAGGAACACGTCTGCTCTCCTTTCGCACATAGCTCTTTGAAAGATGAGATAACAAAATTTTATGAAACACGCAAATTTCATTTTCATTTAGGACGATAAATTTTTGGGAAAACGAAATGAGGAGTCACATTAAGGGAAAAGCCGGGGACGCGCCCCGGCTTTTTGTGGCGAGCACCCTCACGGGCTACAACCACCTCGTTTTACTACTTTTTATATTGCCACTTTATTTATTGCTGATATTTTGGAGTATCCATCTGTCGAGGGCTGACAGGGTGGGGTCTTTGAGGACTACCGTTTTCGTTTTGTCAAGTAGGTAGAGTGTTGGCATCGCGTCAATGTAGTAAAGGTCATTGTCTACGATTCCGGAACAATCATACCCTACAGTCCAATTCTTTGGCATTTTGCCGTTAGATTTCTCCCACACATCCCTTTTCCCCTCCGTGTAGATTGCCAACACATTCATTAAGCCGGCAGCAATCATTTGGTTTAGGTTATCGCTTGCCGATATTCTATCAAGAGTCTCAGAACAATGACTACACTCCGGGTCATAGAAAATCAGCAACAGCCATTGGGAATCAACATCACAAAGTGCTCGCTGTTGCGATGTATTACTTGTAACAAATTTAAAATTTGTCGCTTTCGAACCCTTTCTGTTCTTGTTAGCAATTTTCAGAGAATAGGAGCAACGCATACGTTCAACTTCCGGCAATTCAGGAACTTGGAGAAACCCTTCAAGAAAGAGAATGTAATATTCCTCGTCGCGCATGGGGGAATTGGGGTCGTCCAAGTAATGCTCCGCAAGGTCGTTCACGAGGCCAAGGCAGATGGAATCCGCAGCCGCGCGTTCCAGCAACCGCGCTATGTGCGTTGGCGAAGCCTCCGGCTTCGCATGGGGGAAGAGCGAGAGGTAGTTCACGAAGTTCTGTTCCATGAATGCGCGGTTGCGGCAGCGGAGCGTGTCGCTGAAATCCATCCTGTCCCAGAAGTGGGCGATGATGTATGCCGCCCGTTCATCGGGTGCTGTCAGCGAGACTGGCACATCGGGCAGGGGCAGCAAACACCCACTGCGAGGCAGCGTGTCGGACACCGCCCGCACTCCATCACGCCCCGTCTGTTCCCGCCATTTGGAACGGCAGGAACAGGTAAGCATGACGACTGCCAGCAACCCTATCAATAAAGTGTTTCGTCTCATTTATGATCCCGCACACACCGGACTGCTGAACCAAGCGACTTAACACAAAAATATGAAGAAGTCTCAATCACGCGAAAATAATGATAACTATTATGTATATGAAAGGCATAATAGCTTCCGGAATTGGTGGGATTCTCAGTGGCGCAGTTGTAATTGCCACAGCCTCCACAACGATAGCTTCTCCCGTCTGCCATGCGCCGACCCTGAGTGGGGAAGAAGAGTGTTGGCCCTGATTGCCAGGCCTGCACATATAAATACAATCCCGGACACTTTCCGGTAGAACTGCTCTGTAAGCATGCATTTTTTATATTGTTATCCGTCTTGCAATTAATCTCTTTATTGTACTGTGGATTTAGCCCAGTGCTGGTGAAGTTCAACCACATATCCATCGGAGGAACTCTCCAACCCGAAGGACATGGGTCGAAAATGCTCTTATTGTCGCCGTAGTCATCACATAATGTAACTGTTGTTGTATTAGGGGTTTCATCGCTTCCATTTACGTATGTTTTTAACGTGAATGTAAGACTCTTTTTCCCGGTTCTTTCCTCTGCTCCCCATAGCCTGCTGTCATTTGTTTGCAACCAATTATTACCGTAGGTCATAAACACGGTTGGATGCTCGATGGTGTATTTGATCGCATTTTTTGTGTCACTGTCAGAGTTTTTATGCGAATGGAATAGTTCGTCTGTGTCGAAATTATTTGTTTTGCCTACTACGGTAGAGCCGCCATTGTCGTAATGATAACCAGTGAAATCATCGGTGTACTCGTCGGTACCTGTTTTTGGAAGTTCATAAGCCCCGCTAGTTATAACCGGAGGGAAAGGATCTTTGCGTCCCCACTGATATAGCATGCCGAAAGTCTTACCATCAATGTATGGGCCTTTCGTATTCAAATCCAACCAATCACTCTCATCGTCAGAAGGTTCATTCCTCAATGCTCCGAGATTACAGGGCATGACCGCATAACCCGGAACACGTATCTGGTTATTAATTCCATTTTCATTCCAGGCATATGTTGAGTAGACGATGGCATTGCTGATGTTGGCAGGCTCGTTATCCGTAATCCATATATGCCACGACCATATGATTTCCCCATTTTTATTATATGCAGCTATCAGAGCGTTGCCACACTCTCCGGTCTTTACATGAATCTTACGGTGCATCTCATCAGAAGCATCTGAACGGCGATCAACCCAGACCTTATCTCCATTTGTATTGTCACCGATAGCGTTTTCCGACTGCCATATAATCTTTATGTTCTCAAGCATATTCTCGCTATCATTAATCTTTTTATCATCATCACCTTCTGGATTTAGATAGTCTGCGAAATCATATCCACCGCCTGTCTCAGTGCGATAATATGGCAAGAAAGACAGCGACTGGTTGGGTTTAACCACAAAGCAATTGGACGATGGAATATCCTGATCGTATTTGTCAGTATATATATTGAGCTTTACTCGATAGATGTAGTTGCGGCATATGTTATAATCGTTGTAAATGTTGGAGCCAGGATAGACAGTATAATGCCGTCCACTCTCCTTATTTTCACCAGTGAATATATCCACATAATTCGCCACAAAATCCACTTTTAAAGCGTTAGATGGGGCATTTTCGCTTTTCAGGTCAGCACTGGCATCAGTGCAACCCTGCAAGTTTTCTGGCACATATATTGTCAGTTTATTTGAATACTGACCGTTGCTATCTTTTGAACCAGCCTTAAAGGCATATGAGTGCCATTCCATATTATTGTCAGGATATGAAGCTGGGTTACTGCTGTCATCAGGAGCAAGAGTACCCACCTGACAGTAATATGGGATATTGGTAACATTAACATCTGTAAGAATGATGGATTCCGGAATATCACCCACAAGAATTTCCACCTTGGAATACATTCGTGTCACTTTCACAGTGACTTCATCGTCGTGTGAGAGTGTTACTGTCTCAGAGGCTCCTTCCATTGGTAAGGAGAGATCAGAGGGTTCCTCCTCAGTATTGACAGCTATGTAGTCTGGAGAAGGCAAAGACCTCTTCATTACAGCATCCAGTGTGGCAGAGTTCTCAGCGGTGCTCCATGCTGAGCCTGTCTCGTTGGTCTTACCAACATTTACAACCACATAGACAACTGATGACACATCCGGTTTCAGAAGCACCTCCACCTCTTCCCCATTTTTATTGTTGAGAATTTCGTAATACTGTGGGGCGATTAGAAGCTCCTTTGTTTCGGCATCGAATTGGAACACCCAGATATTGTTAATCCTGCGTTCCGCCTCCGTTCCGATTTTCTCATCCTCCGTTATTTCAGACAAACTGTCATCACCCGAATCATCTGTGCGTGTTGGGACAGTCGGGACACACATTGTCTCTACATCCAACGAAAGTCGGACCTCGACAAGATTTGAGTCGTCTACTGCTATGTCGGAATGCTGATCCTTGACAAGGGTGTCAGTACACGAGACAAGCCATCCGGAAAAGAATCCCAAAAACGGAATCAAATAGAAGATTATATTCTTTTTCATTTTTATTCTGGCTGCTTATTAATCTTGATACTCACTTTATAAATATAGTTGCGCAAGACATTGAAATCAGACTCCATGTCGAGGCCTGGATAGACCTTATAGGTATGCGTCTTTGTCCCTTCGTCATAGGTCATTGTGAGCTCCACACAGAGTGCATGTTCCGGAATTGGCGTTTCAACCGTTTCATTTTTGCCAAGCATTCCGGCAACGATGCCTTGTAGATTCTCCGGTAGGTAAACAATGAATTCAGTCGTTGTTCCGACATCGATATCTTCCCATTGGGTTTCGGAGGGATAATCAGCCGCTTTTTCAAAGTTGTCATCAGAAGCTAAGGTTCCAACCCGGCAATAGTTTGGGATATTGCACAACCGCATTTTATCTATTGTCATTCCTGCCTCAGCATAATACGATGGATCCACGTTGATATCTACGCGAGCAAGCATACGGACAAGTCGGACGCTGACATAACTTTTTGATACTATCGCTATAGCCTTTGAAACCCCGAACATCGGAATAACGTATCCGTCTTCCCCCATATTGGAAGATAAAAATGAGGAGGGAACTGAAGATGGAAGAGCCGTAGTCAGTAATTTGTCATATGTTTCGAAAGATTCTTTTATCTTGCCGTATTCATCCAATGCCCATGTAGAGCCGTCATCTGCGTATTCTGCGCCTATATTGGCAACAATACATACCAATGATTGCTCTCCATTCCCATTTAATGTTAGATCTATCTCTATATCGTTGGAATCTAATTTGTCGTTATCAATATATACAGGATCATGTAGGCTCGTGCCTGTTTCCGCATTGTATTGGAATACCCATATATTGTTGATTCTATTCTCATCCTCATTACCTTCCACATAACTCCGAGTAGAGTCTCTTCCGTCTAATCCAAACGACTCCATATACAACTTTATAATCACCTCACACTTACCTTCCTCTTCGGTTGTCGTTCTTAACTCATCTTTAATACAAGATGACAATAATAGGGTAAGGGAAACGACAAATGCCAATTTACTATAGATATGGCTTTTTTTTAAGAATTGATGGTATAACAGCATAATCCATGTCATTTATAATTCAATCTTATTGTCTATTTCATCTTCCCAAGGGGAGACAGACGATACAACCTGACCATCTCCGAAGGTGAATTCATTGTTATGGACATCTTCCCAGTCGTTAGGGATGACGCTTATGATGTTGAAGTTCACGTCGATGGCGAAGCGGTAACAGTGGTTTCTAAGGAGATATAGCCACCAAACTCTGTTGTCGCAATCATCATCTGAATCTGAATATCTCTTTAGGTAAAATTCGAATTCCTGCGGGAGGTTGTCACCTATCTGAATCTGCAGGCTGATTTTTGGCCTCTCCGTATCAGTCTCGGAGAACACATACTCCGGCAAGTAAGCCACACATGTGTTCCCATCATCACTCACCTTAAACTTTAATTCACTACCTTCTGTTTGGATCCCGGGGACAGTGGTTTCATCGGGACCGGAAATAACTTGTCCCGTTCCTCCGGTTGTGGAGAATCCCTGCATACGATTCAAATCCGGAATAAGGGTGAACTGAGACTGATATTTGGCAATAGAGGCAGAGACGATATTGACATCAACATTATTCTCACCGTTCAGGTTTTTCCCGTCAAGGTTGCTCACATCAATCTCCACCTTCGCAAAGGCGCGGAGCATCCACAGCGTGGAGTTGCCACTGCCGCTCACCAACGGATAAGGGTTGTCTGCGTTGTAAATATTGGTGTCATAACCGCTTAGGCTAACTTTTTTCACGCCAAACATCGGAATCCCCATGCCATTTGCGACATCCGGAGCCCATGTTGTAGATGACGTCACCTTATAAGTATACGTCAGACTCTGCAAATCTGAGAATGTAGTAATTTCGCTAGGTTCAAAGGTTGAAAAGTCCTTTATGTTAGCGATAGCTACTATACAAAAATACTTACCATCCTTATATTCAGAATGCGAGGAATTGAGAAACGCGCGCAGATAGGCAGTGGAGCCGCTGTAAGAAACGTATGACTCACCGTCGGCATCGGCAGTTGACCTTGCTGTGTTTGGCCATATGAACTCAATCAGTTCCGAATCGGCATCAATGGTGGTCTTCCCATCAGGAATGGTAAAGGTCATCACATAAAGGTCATTGATATTGATGTAGTTCTCGTCAGCCGTACCCCACTCGCCATCCTCGTCATCAGAATCCTCACCGGCGCTCCGGGTATATGTCTCGCCAATGCCAGACAGCGCTATGCTGATGCTGATACCATCCGACCCAAAGGAATCCTCCTGATTGGCGATATCCTCCTCCGCATGACCACACGACGTCACTGCCGCCACCGACAATGGCAGGATGACAAGATAAGACACCAGTTCCTTATGTAGAGAAAACAGATTCATATGTCACGCAGTGAGTGGGCTATAGGATTGTTTGCTGTGGTGGCACCACATGCCAGGAGTTGATATAGATACCCAAAGATGAATACCAGTTGTTGTTGTCATCGAGGAAGAAGGTCATTGAATACTCGTCCTGGCGGTCAAGGTATTCCTGGTTTGACATGGAATGGTAGTTACCCTTCACCAAGAGGAGATAATCTATGAGGGGAATGCGGATAATCTCCTTGTTGTCAGAATTGCGTGTCACAACCAGTTCGTGTTGGCTATCCTCCATAAGTCTCGACACTGTCATCTCCGCAAGCAGGGAGGTGACAGAAGTTATCTCAGGATCGCTGGTAGACATTGAAGAGGTCTCACCTAATGAGAGGTTCCATGGATGATATGAGAAGTCATCACCTGCGATTATATAGTTCTCATAGTCGAGCCGGCTGTTGGCTGCCGTGATGTGAAAGGAGAAGTCGTCTGCATTCATGGTCCTACCGTCAAGGTTCTGGAGAAGCACCTTGATGTAGTTTGTGTCTTTTACGAGACTGACAACTATCTCATTTGTCGTTGGCCGGGAGATATCTGTAGTGACGACGGTGTCTCTCACAATGCCATGGAAGAGCGACGGCAGGAATGAGTCGCATTTTTTGCCACCATAGGCATTCTCATCCTCATCAAGGGAAAGGGTTGTCGAGAGGTGGTGGATGGCTGAGGGGGATGTGCTGTCAAGGGAGAAAGGGGTCTCACCCTCAAGGCCACACCAGGCCACGATGTCATATATCCCGTCAGGCAGCGGCAACTCTATCTGATAATCCTCATCGGCAAGCCGTGTGCCGCTCTCCGAGGTTTGCCAGGCAAGAGTGCCGTCCTCCGCAAATGCCCACACCGACAGGGAGGTAACCTCGTTGCTGAAGGCATCGGCATACTTCATGTTGTAGTCATATTTAAACTTGAGCAAGGTGACAGTCTCGCAGGGTGGCAGGTCTTCATATATGACGCTGTCACATCCCGCGCAGCCTGTCGCAATCAACAGGCTGCCGACACATGTTTTGCCAAGGTTATGGAGATAATCTAAAGTCATCGTCTTAATGTTTGATTAGTGAGTAGAGGGGGGTATCAGCCCCCTCCACCCTATTCTCGAAGGCCGGAGCCTCCAAGCGGATGGTTATATGGAGTGGAGTAAACGTCTCAACGTGGGGAAAGAGTCACGGTCTGGGTCGGTACAAGACGCCAACGCTGTGCACGGATCTGGGTCTTGACATAATATTCCTTCTTCTTGACGGGGATGATGATTGGGTCGTCAGGGTCTGAGATACCCATTCCGATGCCATCAATTCCTTCAACGTCAATTGAATATACATGGTTTCGTACTATTCCATATTGACCCGGAGATGCGCTGAACTTATCATCCGCGTCTGTGCTGTCGCTATCATCGTCTGTGGGTGACCACAGATGCTCGATGGGGACAGAGAAATATGCCATACCGCTTTTAAACATCTCCACGGCGCTGAAATGCTCTGTAAGGCAGGAATAGAGATTGGTGTTGGCGGTGGCTCTTGTGTCGTCGTCGGTAATTTTAGCGAATCTGCCGTTGATGTCCTTGTAATAATATTTACCTGCTGTTGCTCCGGCTCCGCGCATCTGTAAAGATACGTAGCGGCTTGAGGTGTATACCCCCGTTATTTCTTTTGACGGGTGCCGTATAATAAAGTGGCTTTTGCATGACTCATAATCATCTGAAGATAGCAATCTATATGAAGTATCACCCTCAGTGTCATCTTCATCTTCATCATTAACCACATATATGGCATGGTTCCGGTTCAGGAACGCCTTTGTCATTATCTCATCACTTGCATAAAGCACATTCTTGTCTGTCTCTCTTATGAGATAGAAATTACCCTCCGGTAGCGCCTCAGTTGAACCTTCTTTGTAAACACTATATTTCCCTACAATAGTGGCGGAGGTTATCGCCGGTTCACCGGCTTGTCTCAACACAGCAGCCTGAGTTGTCTGCTCAAGAGAATAAAGGGGATCGTCCCCAAGTTCCTGACCCATATGGCCGATGGTGCCGCTTGTAGTGTCGTAGAAGTCATTATACGACTTATAGTGCAACGGATAGGAATCTTCTGAATCAGAATATTCATCAGAGAATTCGGGATAGCTGCTACCGGGAAAATAAGTTGGAGAGTAAGCCCAGAAAGAGCGGTAATCTGTTGGGCTGTTCCAGCCATCCAAGGCAATCAAGGCCGTATTTGCCGAGCTATATAATAAATTTGTAAGAGCCGGAGTATTTGCAGCAGAAGAGCTAAAAATATAGTTATTGCTCCCTGAACGGAAATTCTTTATCAGGAAAGTTCCCTTCTCAACATTGTTGACCCCCCACGCCAATGGCTCAAATTTCAGCACATAAGTATCGGCATCTGCATCATCTGATTCATCCTTTTGTGATGTTGCTGTGTTGTTTTTCTCAGTCAAATTCTCAGCCATTTTTACCGACACCTTAGCCACAACGCGCTCCACGTAAATGACAAGGCATGGAGCATCCTTTGCATTTGCAGCCTCCTCCGATTCAAAAAGAGCTCCGTCAGGAAGTTTTACGGCTACGCTCGGCATGTTGTTAGGCATATCATTTTCATTATCTTCAGATGAGGCATAATATACAGAGTTCGTCATAGTGAAGCCTTTATGT
>CAZRUR010000037.1:20955-23577 GCA_964603335.1 uncultured Sangeribacter sp.
ATTATCTTCAGATGAGGCATAATATACAGAGTTCGTCATAGTGAAGCCTTTATGTTGTACAAGCTCTTCACCTATATAATCAACTCTTTTCCCGGAGGAATTGGTAGGATACTTGGATTTGTCGCTCTCGGTGAACGGTATCACTTGCTCAAGCGACCTTCCCAATACAAGCACATCGCTAAGGTTGGTCACAACATCTTTGTCAGCGATGAGATTCGCATCTGATGAAGGGTTGACATACGCCATCACATACTGAGGTACACCCTGGCCTTCCTGAACATCGACAGGCAATATCAAGGTCAGATCTGTCTGCACACTGCCCGAAGTAGTGTTGTCAACCTTCTTAAAATCACTTCCTGTGCGCGTGGCATGTGCCACGTAATTGTTCAAGGCATCATAGAATACGAAAAGCACGGAATTGATTTCTTGCTCTGCCTCAGTGCCCGTGTTATAATTTTCATAATTAGTTGTTTCGTCAGCGCGTGTTGAGTTGGCTTCCGGCGCTGCGATGCTCACATTGATGTAGAACCTGGAGTCACGGTTTACCGTCTTTAGGGTGTCCGGCACTATCTCGTCGGAGGAACATCCTGTCAGAAATGCTCCCAAGCCTAACAATGCCAAGCCCTTGAATAGAAAGTTTGTGTTCATAATGATTGATATTGTTTATTTAGTTATGTTTTCTGTCTTTTAAGGAGGTCTCTATAATGGATATTGCGTTCGCTGCCTGTGGGATGCCTCCCTCTTGAGCTTTCGTGAAGAAGGCTATGGCATCATCATAATCACCGGTCATGGCAGCGTGGATGCCACGCACATATTCTGCCTCGGGAGAGTCTCCCGCCTTCTCAAGATAGGTCTCGGCACCCACTGTGTCATTGCGCTGGAGAGCCACATTCGCGGCATTGATGGCTGCCGTCGTGGAATTGGGGAACAGGCGCACTGCTGTCTCAAACACATCGCTGTATTCCCTTGACCCCTCCGGATAAGACAATGCCAGGCGGAATAGCTCATTGAGCGACAGATTGCCGGGGGCTGTCTTATAGACCTCTGCAATTTCCTCGATGGTGGTGTAGCTCCTCACAACATAATCTATCCTATAGTCGGAATGCCGGAGCAGGGGATATTCTCCTATCAGGAGGTTATTGTAGGTGGTGGGGAAATCTGTCCTAATCTTGGCGTCCTTCTCATCGGGGTCAAGGTTGGAATCGATGATTGCAAGAATCTCACTGCTGCCATCTATCTGGGGATTGTCTACGATATATTGGCGCAACCCTTCCCAATCCTCCGGCTCATAGCTTGTGGCTACCAGTCCATTAGGGAAATTGTAAAGCCAGCTCACATAGTCGGCAAGTGCCCCGGTTCTCCCTTTTGCAAGCCGCTCATTGTTGGAATAGCTGCCCTCCGGAGAGGCATACCCCTTGATGGAGAGTGCGCTTATGCTGACGTCGGGATTGTTGCGTATCTCGTCAATGGTCTGGCGTATGGTGTCAAGCTGGGCGGTGTTGTCGCGATAGTCCGGCAGTATCTCCGTCTCGTTGACCTTAAACTTGACATACGCCCTCGCCTCCCGGTTACGGTGTTTCACCTCCTCAACCTCCGGAGTGATGAAAACGAACTCCGGCAAAGCCATCAGAAGATTGGTGGGTTTAAATTCAGCGGCTGCAAGGTTGTAGTATGTCTCCTCCAAGGGTGTGGCGCAGCAGTTCTGCGAGACAGTCTGTACTGAAACCGACGAATTGTCCATCCATTCCTCATACTCCACCACCTTCGAGAATTCAACGGTCGGCATCTTCTTGTTGAAACGGTATAGCGGACCGCTTTCAGCCTCATCATACCCATTGCGGAGCAGGTTGTAGTAGCGGGTCCTTCCAGCCACCGTAAATCCCTTTACAGGCATAGTGTTGCCCTCTCCATCTGAGATTACCGGAATGATTGAGACAGATGACGTCGACTTGATGTCAGCGTGCTCGAGATTAACCGTCATGGTGACCACAACGCCGGCTCCTGTCCTATCCATGGAGATTTTGCTGATGGCTATATCGGCAAAGGTCTCCATGCTCAGGGCAAAGGTCAGGATGACAGACAGTATATAAGGTATTCTTTTCATTTCATTCAGTTGATTAATCGGTTAACTAATAAAGAGCTGGAATCTGTCAGTCGGTCAGAAAACGTATACTATATTTAGTGCTGCTTTTGTGGGCCCGACATAGTTGTGAGGTTTGTCGCTCTCAATATTGGTGCCGCAATTTGCGCATGGATAGCGGTCGTAGCGGGTGTAGGTCCACCCTACACCGATCTCAGCCTCAAGGTTCCAGTGCTCGGAAAGCACCCAGACGTAGCCATATGCCAATCCGGCACCACCAAACCAACCCTGGAACCGGGAGTCCTTGAGTTTTGAGAAATGAGTGCCGAGGAATGAGAAATTGAGGTTGATGTCGCCGACGTTGTATTGTCCGCCGAGAATATGCACCCCGAGGAAATGGCCTGAGAAACGTTGGCAAAACCAGTATCGTGCCTCCGGCTGCACCACCCAGTGTCTCCACTTATGTCCATAGGAGTCCCACGCATTGAAACTTCCTGATGCGTTTAGTGTCCATTTGGGAGCCAGTCCAACCTCAACGCCCA
>CAZRUR010000038.1:0-23033 GCA_964603335.1 uncultured Sangeribacter sp.
CTCCGCGCCGAATTGTCAAAGGCCACCGCCGAATATGACTCTATGAGCCGAGCCGAAAGAGAAGGTGCCAAAGGCCAGGAACTGAAGAAGAAGATAAACGGCATATCAGCCGAGCTGAAAGGAGCGGAGGAAGCCACCGACCGTTTCTACCGCAATGTCGGCAACTATAAGGAGGCTGTAAGCGGCCTCGACAAAGTGGAGCAGAAAGCAAAAGGCATGGGAAAGGCATTTCTCGGACTCGCAGGCATAACATCAGCCGGGGCGTTTGCCAGTCAAGTCAAAGATGTCGGCTCTGCCTATGCCGACCAGATGGCAAAGGTGCAAGCCGTGACAAATGCCTCATCCATTGAGTTCGCTATGATGAGCAAGGAGGTAGAGCATCTTGGCTCCACCACACGTTATACGGCGCAACAGGCAGCCGAGGCAATGGAGAACCTGACACGAAATGGACTCTCCGCGGGTGAGGCCACCGGGGCATTGGGCGGCACCCTGCACTTGGCACAGGCAAATGCCATAGGCCTTGGTGAGGCGGCCGACATTGTAACGGGTCAGTTGAATGCTTTCCACCTCCGCAGTGAAGACGCCGCGAAGCAGTCGGAGAATCTCTCCCATATCAACGACGTCCTATCTTTCACTTGCGCAAATTCAGCGACCAACATCACATTGCTCAACGACTCCCTCCGCAACACCGCTCCAATAGCCTATACGGCAGGTGTCAGCATTGATGAGACTTGCGCCGCCCTCGGTGTGCTCGCCGACAACAACATCAAGGGTGCGGATGCTGGAACAATCCTGCGTCAGACTTTCAACGGACTTATCACTGAATCTTCGAAGTCAAAGAAGGCTTTCGAGGAACTTGGCATTGAAATGAATCTCGCCACTGTGAAGAACGACGGCCTTGTCGAATCCCTTAAGAAGATAACCGGGGCGGGCGCCTCCATCAATCAGTTGTCGGACATCTTCGGCAGAAGGGCTGTTCCGGGAGTGCTGGCCCTTATCAACTCCCTGGACCAACTGGATCAGAAGTTCAGCAGTATCACAGAGAGTGCAGCCGGAACAACAGACCGGATGTTCAATCAGTCATATTCCGACTTCACTGTGGCCGCCGATTCCCTCAAATCCGCGTGGGAGGGATTTGAGATAGCATTGTGGCAAGGTCAGAACGACAAGTTGAGGGACGAATACCTCAACAAGTTTGAGGAACTGAAGGCGCAATGGGGCGACCAGATTGCGGAGGCAGAACGTGCCAAGTCTGAAATAGATGCGTTGAAGCAGAAACAGACGGAACTGACTTCGCGGTTTGCAGAGGGTGACGATTCCGTTACAGAAGAAATGAACAGACTGCAAGGCGAGATCCAGACGAAAATCAATGCCCTTGAAGGTGTTTCATCGGAATATCTCGATGCAAAGGCTCAGCTTGAAGCGGAGTTCCAGACAAGAATGGAAGAGGAAGGCAACACGGGAATGTCGGGAATGATGCAAGGCCCGATAGAGGAACTGACGGCACTCATACAATGGGTAAGGGCCAATGTCAATGAACTTGGCACGATGATAATGGCAATAATCGCAGGAATCACCCTTACAAAACTTGTCAACCATGTCAAGACCTCCGCAGGGCAGATGAAGACAGACCTCATCACAAATGCCAATGCAGCCTCGCAGAATGTGCAGAACCTCATCACCAAAGAAACCTCACTGCGCAACCAGCAGAGAAGACAGGAGACGCAGCTGGCCCAGGCTTCGGGGCAGGAGCGTACTTTGATTGAGCAGAAACTTGCGATTACCAAAGAGCAGCTGCGTATCAACGACCTTGCAAAGGAGAAAGCCATGCTTGCAGAGCAAAAGGCAGTGCAGCAGGCGGCGGCGTTGTCAACAGCCACCGGATGGAAAGCGGCGATGCAGTCGGCCTCCCTTGCTGTCAAGGGTTTTGTCACTGCAAGCAAGACTGCAATGAAGTCATTCGCCCTCACGGCTATTCTGTCGCTTGCGATAGAACTGATAATGAAACTGTGGAACGCCCTTGACAGCGGAGAGGGCGTGATGGGTAAAATCGGTGGCTCCATAAAGTCATTCATACAGGATGCATTGCAGAAACTTGGCAAAGTCATAACCGATGTGATAAACTATTTCATTGAGTTCTACAATGACTCCATTACCGTCAGAGGAGCCATAGCCTTATTGGGAGGTGTTTTCAAATCTGTGTGGACCGTAATGAAGACGGGAATAGAAGTCATCGTGAATCTGTTCAAAGGTCTTGGCGGCATTATCGGAGGTGTGTCAACTGCACTGCAGGGTCTCTTTACATTGGATTGGAGCAAAGCCGGTGAAGGTGTCAAGAAGATTGGGAATGCGGTTCTTGATTTTTACAAAAACACTTTCAACGACATCAAGGATTCCAGCAAAGAGATTGCGGATAATTTCGTGGATAGTTTCAGCGACCTCGACAAAAAGATTGACAAGGTGGAATGG
This sequence comes from uncultured Sangeribacter sp., assembly GCA_964603335.1. GTDB lineage: Bacteria > Bacteroidota > Bacteroidia > Bacteroidales > Muribaculaceae > Lepagella. The sequence continues at coordinate 2,470 of CAZRUR010000038.1, forward strand.
AGTTCCGGCAACGGATCTTCCGCTTCCAGTGCCGACACATCCTCCAGTCCAGCCTCTTCCCCTGCAACAACATCCGCAGAAAACCCCGAGACCACCGACACTACTGGTACCAAGGTGGGTAAAGACAGCAAGACAAAGGACGAGGAGGAAGCGGAACGCAGTAAACGCGAGAAACTTGAAACGGAGGCTCTTGCCAATCTCCAGGACGAGTTGTATAAGATAGAGGCAGACGGAGCCGAGAAACGCCGTAAAGAAGTCGAATCCCAGTATGACAAGCGCATTGACAAACTCAAGACTCAACTCGCGACTGAAAAGAACCTCACCTCCACTGCAAGAAAGGCGATCAACGACCTCATAATAGTTTTGGAGCAAGAGAAATCCGATGCGCTTGTCAAGTTGTCGGCAGAGGAACGCAAAAAGGAGATTGAAGAGGAAACCAAGAACAATGAGGCTCGCCTTAACCTCATTAGGAAAGGCACCGGCTCTGAATTGGCAGAGAAATTGCGAGGTCTTGCCGAGGAACGTGATGTGAAGATAAAGAAAGCACAGGAGGAAATCTCCGACGAAGGTGAAAGGCAACTCCAGATATATCTCATCAATGCAGACTATGAGCAGATGCGTCTTGACCTTATATCAGGCTCTCTTGACACTGAACTTGGATTGCGCCTTGCCAACCTCGACAACAAGCATGAGATAGCCGTAAGAGAGGCGCAGGATGCCATTGCCGTGGAGGAAGAGAAGATTGCCAAACTCCGGTCATTGAGCAAAGAGGAATATGACGCGATGTCGGTGGAAGAGAAAGAATCCTATGACCGTCAGTTGCAGGAAGCCACCGATGCGCTCTCCCGCAAGCAGGAGACGTTGACCCTCATCAACGAGCAATATGTTCGCGACACAACGGCAGCACAGGAGGAATCCGAGGCACAGGCGGTGGAGCGTCAGAAGCAGGCGCTTGAAGACAGAATCCTTGTGATGCAAAATGACGAGGAGCAACGTCTGCAACTACTTAGCTATGGCCGACAAATGACCGAAGAAGAGGAAATGGCCGACCAGCAGCGCAAACTTGAATCCATAGGTGGGTTTGAGGCGCAGAAACTTGAAATGGAAGCGGAATATGCACAACAGGCATACGAGAATCTAATTGCCAGAGGTCAGCTGTCAACCCAAACTGAGGAGGAGTTTAACCGAGAGGTGGAGCAAGCACGTCAGAACAACCTCAACGCGAAGAAAGCCATTGACGATGCCTACGTGAAGCAAGAGAAAGCAAAGTATGACTCCATGAAGGCTCTCACCTCTTCCTTGACCGGGTTGCTTGACACGCTTGTCGAGGACAACAAGGCCTTTGCCGCGATGAGCAAGGTCATAACCCTTGCCCAGATTGCGATAGACACCGGCAAGGCAATATCGGCAGGTGTGGCTTCCGCATCTTCCATGCCGTTCCCGGCCAACCTCGCCGCCATAGCCACAACAGTTGCCACGGTTATAGCAAACATTACGACTGCCATATCAACGGTGAAGAGCGCCAAGTTTGCTTCCGGTGGAAAAGTGACAGGGGCTGGTACCGGAACGAGTGACAGTATCCCAGCTATGCTCTCCAATGGTGAGTTTGTAATGACCGCCGCCGCCACCAAGATTTATGAGCCACTGCTTGTAGCCATGAACAATATCGGCAAGGGAGTTCCCATGCAGGTTGTAAGTTCCAACCGCGATGCCTATATGAGCGAGAGTCTTACGGAATCATTCTCCGCTGCGGTGCAGGAAATACAACCAGTGGTCTCCGTGACCGAAATCAATGAAATGCAAACGAGAGTAAGGACTATTGAGAATCTTGACAATTTCTAAATATCGTGACACGCTACGAACTGTTGAAGGTAAACCGGAATTTATTGCAGACTATGGTGGAGAATAAGATTTCTCCATCAGATGTCCGCAAATTGGAAATCTACGAAAAATTCAAGAAACTGACCGCGATGAAGGAAAAGGTCACTTATGTGGTAAGTTGGCTTGCCGATGAATATGGTCTCAAAGAGCGGGCCATCTATACAATCATCAAGCGTTTTGACACACAGTTGGTGATGTAAAAAAATTGATGATTTTTTTATAAAAAAGTTACTGAAATGTTTGCATATATGATTATAATTTGCTAACTTTGTAGTGTTGAAAATGATATGATATTCAACTGAATGCAAATAAGATTTAACACTTAAAACTCAACAATTATGATGACAACAGTTATTTCCTCCAAGAGCCTCTCGACCCTCAACCTCGTATCCGAAACGATGGAAGAATACTTCCCCGGTCAGTGGGGATTCTGCGGTGAGTGCATAGCCCTCTCCTACGACGAGGAGAACCGCACGGAACTCTTCAATGTATGGTCGAAACTCGACTTCATCGAATTCAGTTTCGGCATGCAGGGCATGGAACTCTCTTTCGAGAATGGTCCGTCGGTGTTGTCGGGAATGCTTGAATCATACGAAATGGAACAGATGATGGCAATGGCATAAAATATAGACCCGCGCGAAAACCAGGAGCCGGCTGCACGATTCTGACTATAATGTCCGGCCTGTCCGAAAACTGATGTCCCTGTACGAACTCTCCGGCTCCTGGAATAGGTCTTTTATCAATCTAAAAAATAGAATCATGATTGAAGAAACAACCAACTGGGCAATAGAAATCATAGAAGACCACCTCGACCATGGTAATCCCAAATTGGCAGAGATAATAGAATCGTTGGCCGGCATAGTGGATCTGCCGGAAGATTTCAACGAACGTCTGCTTGACAAAATATTAAATACAATAAGAACCCTTAATTATTGAGCAATATGAGAAAGTCTTTTATCCCCAAAGTAGACCCGAACACAATATTCCGCATCAAGAGCCTCCCGGAGGACACTTGCTTCATCATGGAGCAGCGCCAGCCATTCGACATGTGGAACCCGGAGGATGAGTTTGACCTCGTTCCCTACGGCATCTACTCCTACGGCACGGAAGCAGATGTAACCCGGTTCTGGGAGAGCCTGAACAACAAGATCCGCCGGGCTCATGAACGCGAGTCTGCCGAATTGTTCAGCCAGACCCAAGGTGTGGGCTTCTCCTGTATTACCGTTATAAAAGGGTCAGACGTCATCACATTCACCGTCTGCGGAAAGGAAAAGGCTCTTCAATTCGCATACTGATTATGGAAAGCCAAAGCACATACGAAACCGAATATACATACCACACATTTGAATTGCTCGACGCTGCATGGAGAGAGACCCAGCTCGATCTCAAGATAAGATATTGGAACAGCCAGTTTCACATTCTGATTGGAGAACGCCATGTGTTCTGCGGAAACGAATGCGAATGCCAGGCGTGGCTCCAGGCTGCGACAACCTGTCATAGATACCAAAGGACAAACGGAGTGTTGGTATGAGTACATCATTACTCCGTGGATATTTCCATTCTGAGTTTTAAGTCTTGGAGGTCCGGAGATTCCAGCCTCCAAATTTTTTTTGATTATTTTTGAAAAATAATATCGGAAATATTTGCATATATGATTATAAATGATTAACTTTGTATATGCAAATAAGATAATGACATAACACTTAAAACTCAGAGATATGAAAGCAATCCGAATTAAAAACGCCAACCAGTCATTCGCGATGTTCCTCATGGCGATGAACGAGAGATTTGTCTTCGACTACGGAGACTTCGTAATCACTGAGACTGGCGACATCGACAAATTTAAATCGTGGTGTCGCAAGAATGGGGTAAGGGAGAACGAAATCGGGAAGATGTCCTTTGAGGAGATCCATGCAGAAGTTGACGTTGATTATTAAAATCTCAGAATTATGAATACCACACCGATAACATTTGAGGAGTTGTTCGACATGAACGACCGCGAGACAGCCGTAATGACGGCAGTCATATTTCCCGAAGGCCAGGACTGGGAGGATGTGCAGAATTACTTTTCCGATGAGACAGGCTTCGCAAGGGGCAAGAATCTTATAGGATGCCGCAGGATATTGGGGAATGTCCTCGGTGATGACGGGAGTTGGGACTACCTTTTGGTGTTCGACCATCCCGAAATCCAGTTCAATCCCTTGGCTCGTCTCCGTTTCCATGACATCAAGTGGACGAGCGATTTTGTTGTCAACTACGCAGAAGACTACGGCCATGAAAGCAATTGATACAATCAGCTACAAAGGGGTGGGATACCCTATGTATGAGGTCAGCATAAACCTCAACCTCAACGGAAGACTGGAGCCGGTCTTTGTCAGCGTCGAATCACTTGAAAGCGGATTAATGTCCGACGATGGCACATACCGCGATGCGGAGGCAATCTCCATAGACGAGAAGATATATTTCTACATTCCCGATGATATGGCAGACAAAGACGAGCAGACTATCAGAATATTCATTGAAAACAACACTGGAACAGATGGAATATAGAATCATCCAAGTAAAGAAATACATCGAGAGCGTTGACGATGTAAGGGAGTTCTTCCAAGACTTGATAAGGGAAGGTATTATGATACATCCCGAGGACACGTTTGACCAATGCGAAAAGCAAGAGTGGAATTTGAGTGGCGCGATGATAAATCGACTTGACTCCATTCTCAACGATTGCCACGATATGTGCGAGAGACACGATGTTGATATTTGCGAGATAGCATTGGAGGAAATGTCAATATCATCAGTCTTGAAGGTCAGTGAGGATCTCGGATGGAACGTTACTATAGAGCACCCAGCCGACGAACAAGGAAAGACAATCTTCAACTTTGCCAAGCAGTCCGACAGAGGGCAGGATTTCAGTTTCGATGCCGAAATGATGTATGGCGAAATGCCGACACTGATAGAGAGCATCTATTCATACTATGAGTCATACGACCCTGACGAGGAGGCATTAAAGTGGGTAGGTCCAGACGGACACGGCAAAAATGGCGCACCCCACAATCTCAGCGATATTATCAAAGACATGGAGCAGTGTGAGGAAATGGTAGGAGATTTGAATGATGCCTTAGGTAAGACAAAGGGAAGTCTCTCAGAAAGATGAGCGATAATGGACGGAAGATATGCAACTTTGATAGAACCGCACCTCGGCTACCGCAATATCATCCTTGTGGAGTATTGGCCGACCATGTGCAAGTGGGAGGTGGAGATCTGTGGTCCCGGCAAACATATTTGGGTATATGCAGATGAGTTTGAGTTGGATTAAAAAAATTGATTATTTTTCAAAAATAAATCCCGAAAAATTTGCATAATTGATTATATTTTACTAATTTTGTATATGCAAATAAGAAACTTATAAACCACTTAAAACTCGGAAATCATGAAGTATATTTCAGACGAACAGCGTGAGGCTCTTGCCAAGAACCTTGAAAACATCTCCAAGGGGATAGAAATCTCGGAAAACGGAGTGACCAAAGTAAAATTCCTCGGATGTTGTCTTCATCTGGAGTTTGGCCGCGACGAGGCCATTGACACAATCCTGGTTGACATAGATGACAGGACCGGCGAATACTTCGTGTCGCTCGGCTCATGGAGTGCAGTGACATCAGATGCCCGCAAGAGCATCGAGTCAAAGAGATTCGCAGAGGCAAGGAGTGCGGTTGGTTATGCGATCCGCACCGCCACAACAATCAACAACTTCTTCAAGCAGTTCTGATATGGAAATAAAAGGAATGAAACTCTCCGAACTCATCGGAGCAATGAGGGATATTATTGCTAACGAGAACCGGCTTGTAAAGGGCGACACACTTGCCGACATTGAACTCCTGGTTCAAAACACCGAATATGGAGCGAACAAGTTCAATATGTTCTGGATAATCCGGGAGAACGGGACCGCCCTCTACTCCATCTACAGCCACAAGGTTGAGGAATGGAAGAACTATTGGAGTAAACATAATGGCATAACCGCCATATACCACATATCATACGATGAGTCCGGCTTCGGAATCAAGGAGACAGAGAAAAATAATTGATTATTTTCAGATATTTTTTGCTAAAAATTTGGATATTTGATTATAATTAACTATCTTTGTATTAGGAAAATAAACCGCAAATAAGATAAATATCTAAACTATGGACAAGAAAGTTTTAAAGCAGATGTATGCAGACATCGTGAGCAAGGATTTCATCCGTCCGATGATGACCGGCATACACTTCGAGGAAGAAGAATGTGTCGCCTCCGACACTCATGTGCTTGTGGTTTACAAGCAGGGAAGCAAGAACCTCGCAGGGAAAACCCTCAATGCAGAGGGCGAGGAATGCAAGGGTCTATATCCGAATTGGAAGAGGGTTATCCCCGCCGAAATGCCCCACGATGCGCTTCCAATCAATCTCTCACAACTCCACAAGGCCCTTAAATGGCACAGGCAGCAACCGACCTCCAACAAGGGAGATATGGTCGCGTTCGATGAGAACATCATTTCCGTGGATTATCTCTACCGCGTATTGAACATCTATGTGGCGGCAGGGGAATTACCGCTATGCAAGTTCTATCTCAACGGAAAAGACAGGCCCGCCAAATTGGAGTCCCCAAGCCTGACTTCAATAGTAATGCCGGTGCATAATGGTACAATGGAGATCGACGCAGAGCGTGAGCCGGATATGCCGTGCATCCTCTCATACGAGACCCTCATCAACAACTATGCTTTCAATAGTTGGAAGAAAATAGAAAAGCCAATGGAATTGACATGGATCTCATAACACTTAAAACTCAATAAAAATGCAAGTAAGAAACGTACCTATCTCGGACATCACTCCGTCCCCACTCAATCCCCGCAAGACATTCGAGGCTGACGAACTCCTTGAACTCGCCAACTCCATCAAGGAAAACGGACTCATACAGCCCATCACAATCCGCAAGACTCCGAAAGGCTCGGGGCACAAATATGAAATCGTATGTGGCGAGCGTCGCTACCGCGCGTGTGTCATCAACGAAATGGAGACCATCGAATGTGTGGTCAAAGACCTTGATGACAAGCAGGCGTTCCTCTGCATGGTGCTTGAGAACCTCCAGCGAAAAGAGGTTGACCCCTTGGAAGAGGGAGCAGCTATCAAGCACCTCTACAAAGAGGGTGGCTACAAAGTGTCGCAGATAGCCAAGGCTCTCGGCAAGAGCGGCTCATACGTCCGCGACCGCATAACGCTGACCAACATCATAGACAAGTTCGCCTCACTGCTCAGAGAGCGGACCTTGTGGCTGATACACTTGCAGGAGATAGCGAAACTTGACAAGAGCCAGCAGGAGATACTCTATGACGCTTGCTTCACTCCCGAACACATTGCAAGGTGGCCGCAGAAGATACTGAAGATGGAAGACCTTGCCGCGATGATAGACGAGCACGTGATGAACTCGCTTGACACCGCCAAGTTCTCCACATCCGATCCGTCCTACACCACTTGCGGAGCATGCGAGGGTTGCAAGTTCAACACGGCCACCAGCCCGGCGAGATTCGGAGACTCCAACAAACCGCGATGCATGAAACGAGAGTTGTTCTTGGCAAAGAACCGCGAGTCGGTGTTGCGACAGGCGAAGAAAAGCGAATTGCCGGTTGTATTTGTCGGAACGAAAGAAGAGAATGCCGACATTCTGACCGCTTGCGAGACATTCGGAGTTGAAACCGTTCCACTCGGGAACCGTGAATATGTAGTATGTCCCAAAGCCCCTAATGAGGAGGCATTCACCGACAAGGAATACTATGCGAAGCGTCTTGCCAACTACCAGGCAAAGAAAGCGTCATTCGACGACAATATCAAAGACGGCACGATAATGCCGGTGTATGAGGTGTCGTTCAACGGCAACCTCAGCGGAGAGCAGAAATACCTCTACAACACTCCAACCGATGAGAACGGCAATATAAGCGCCCAGAACGCCTATAAGGTGAAATCCATAGACAGCCTCAAGCGGACTCTCTACGAGAGCATGGAGAAAGAGCAGAACGACATCACGGAAGCCCAGAGGACTCTCTTGCAGGATAGCACCTATTCGGCAGACGAGAACGTTCTGAACAGCCGTGAGGAATCCTTAATGCTCGCCATTATGTTGAAGAGAATGGGGTATCAGTTTAAGAAATCCATCGGTCTCGACCTCACCGCATCGCTCAACATGGAGCTAATGCTTGAGATTGCACTGCGAAACAAGAATTTCATACTCCGCGAGTTCATCAAAGGGGCATTGTCGGAAGAGAGCGTGTGCTACGCCGCAGACCTCGGAAAGCTCCTTGCTACACTTTTGGAGGAAAAGATGCCGGAGCAGAATGCCGATGTTGTAGGGAAAATCAAGGAGACCTACGACAAGAAACGTGAAGACATCAAGTCAAGCATCGCAAACATTCAGTCTGAAATCAGCAACGCTGAGCCAAAAGCGCAATAACAAATCGGGGTGCGCTCTCCTCACCCCGATGCAAATAAAACCCAACAACGATATGAATACAACTGAAGAACTAAAGGCCCTCTTCCCCATCATCGTGGGAATGGTGGCAAAGGAGAACACGAAATCGGCATCGTGTACCGTGACGAGTACGGCTACGAGGACGAGGAGACGGAGTTCAGCGACGAAGACCTCTCCGACCTCAAGATGGCGATTAACGATATTCTCAAAGAAATAGAGGCGTAAGAGATGAACATATACAAATGTGTAATAGCCTACGCGCTCATCTGCCTTGCCCTTGGGCTTTGTGTGATGTTTGTGGCGTGGCTCTTCAACGACGACGAGAAAAGAAAATGAAAACAGACCTGACAACCAAACAATCCGCACGGCTCATAGAGCTGGGCGTAGACAGAAACTATGCGAGCTCCGCAAAAGGAATGTACACAATAGGCTCACCCGCACGCGAGCTTGACCCCATCTTCTCATTGACCGACCTCCTGACAATCATCCCGAAGTGGATTAAGTACCGCCACTATCTGCTGTGGCTAAATATGGGCGTTGACCAATACGATGAGCGATGGTGGTGTGCCTACAAGGACATCTACGACAATGACGAGGACGAAACATATAAATCCGCTCCCGAACTGATAGACGCGCTCTATGAACTGCTCGTCGGCTGCATCGAGGAAAAACTTATAAACGACAAATGATAGTGTCGAAGATGTACTACGACATCAACGTCATCGCCACATACCTTTATGGACGGCACGCCGATTGCATAGTCGGCAATGTCCTTGTCTGCGATCCGAATCAAATCAAGTAAAAAATGATTATTTTTTTGAAATTTCTTCTTAAAAATTTGCATATATGATTATATTTTACTAACTTTGCATTGTTGAAAAGATGATGATAATCCTTTCAACAGAGAAGCAAATAAGATTTATAAACTACTTAAAACTCACAAGAGAATGGCAACACAAATCAACAAATCCCAGCTTTTCAAAATGGCTCACACAATGCTTCGCAAGGCAGAAGCGTCGAACTTCTCCGAGGCACTCCGCAAGGCATGGAAAGTCATGAAACTCCACGCAAGAATGCTTGCAGGCAAGGTGGAGTTCTCCTACCGCAAGATGGACGGAGGAATCCGCAAGGCGGTCGGCACACTCTTCAACATCAACTACACTCCGAAGACTCCGGCCGACGGCAAACCTCGCAAGGAACGTCCGGTTGACGTAATCTGCTACTTCGACATCGAAAAGAACGCTTTCCGTTCATTCTGTGCTGCAAACCTCATCTGAAAATCATTAGGGAGTCGGTGGAATCCGGCTCCCTCCCAAAAAGAAAGAATTATGTATCACGAAAATGCAAGATTCGGAATAGGATGTATTTCTTATTACGACAAGGTGGAAGAAATTCCCGACATGTGTGTCGTATCATTCCCTGAAGAAGACGGAAGAAAGCCGGAGGTGCTGAACACTTGTGAAATGCGCAGATTGGCTGAAAGCGAGGAATGGTATGTGGTAGTTCCCGACCACAACTATGGAGTGTGCGACCACTGGGTAAGCATTCCCTTCCGCAGATGGATAAACGAAAGATACACAAGAATCACCGAATATACCGACAAAGGCAAGACCATCGGCTACAACCGTCATTACTCGTCAGTGAGCCTGACAAAAGACAAGCATTTCAGTTATTCCGAAGTGTGGAACTCATAAACAAATCTCTAACGAAACTAAACAAACAATGGAAGAAAGAATAATACACGCATATATGCTCTTCATGTGGAACGCAGACATCAAGAAGGAGTTCCAGATAATCTTTGACGGAGGATTCTCCGACAATCCCCATACTCTCGGCAAGCACATCTTCAACAAGTGGAGAGCCATTTGTGAAGATGAGGGGAGAACGGCTGCCGCCGCCTCTCTGTGGCCAGCCCTTGACGAAGACACAAGGGCGCAGATAGTGAAGAGAGCGCTTGAGGTATATGGAAAGGAACTAAAATTGGCTGCGATATGAGACGGAGAACGGTAAAGGAACTTATGGGTCCTGATGGAGACCTACGCCCGGTAATGATGGAGTTTGGCGAGAATCAGTCAATACATTGTCTGCTGACCGAATATCGGGTTGACCACATAAACGATACAGAGGGAAAATATCTCTATGATATACGGCATTCCGATGATGATTGGTGCGAGCCGGCCACCATCGAGCCTCACGTTTTGGTGAATTGGTTCGGAACGCTGATATGCGACAACCCAATCTTATTTGGCTCCGATGGCTACCACATAATAAACAACTGGAGGTATGAAGACGATGAATAAGCGTATGGTCATAAGGGTTGTTGTCGGAATGCTACTCGCTCTAATCCTATGCGGATGCAAAACGGCAAAGAACGCCACAATCCCGAAGCCCTCTCGCATTCCGGAGCAACACAGGGAGGTTCATCGGAAATTGTTGAGAGAGCAAAATCAGTTGATGATATATAAACACGGCAAATCGTCGGTAGGGAAAGACAGAGTCGAAGCTTCAGACTTTAAATGAAGCGAGTTTTAAGTAACCCGGGGTGTCCGTGCGTGAGCATCGACACCCTTTTGCCATATATAATAAAAACTGCAATCAATTTTGCACTGCAATTACTCACATCTATAATATACAATTAGTTAAATTATCGTAATTTTGAAAGGTAATTAAGATATTCAATATGGCAACATTCAGACTTTACAGCGACATCGTGGACGAGGAGGAAAAGGTATTCCTCCAGTCATGGGGTCTGGACGGTCACTGCTACAAGGACATCAATGAGTTTATTGATTCCATACCCGAAGATGACAATGTGATAGACATACGGATTCACTGCCGTGGTGGCTCTTGCGTGGAAGGGTGGGCAATGTATGACGCGCTCCGCAGATCCAAGAAGAAAATCTACACAACAGTCGAGGGCGAGTGTTCTTCAATGGCAACAATCATTCTTTTGGCAGCGCCCAAAGAAAGACGCACCGCCTACAAGAACGCCCATTTCTGCATTCACAACCCGGCAGTGATGTGTATTGACACCGACTACCCGAGACGGCTCACCGCAGACGGACTCAACACAATCCGCACCCAGATAGGGACCCAGGAGCAGTCGCTGCGAGACGAGCAGTCGAGGATACTTGACCTCTATGTGAACAGAACCGGGGCAAGCCGCAAGGAATTGCAGGATCTGATGAATCTTGACACGCTCATCGACACGAAAACGGCGCAGGAACTCGGCTTCATCAGCAAGACACTCACTCCCAACACAGCACACCGTGGAGGCAACTCCAACAGTATAGTCAACAACAATTCACCAATAACCCCATCTAACATGAGCAAACCTCAGACAACAGTTGCAGTGAAGAAATCACTGCTTGACCGGATTCTTGCTATGTGCGGACTTTCCAAACTGGAGGACGTGACAATGCGTGACCAGGTTGTGACCGCGGCAGACGGTCGTGAGTTTACTGTCGAGCGTGAAGATGGCGACCCCCAAATTGGCGATACCGCATACCCTGACGGTACGTACACAATGGAGGACGGCACCGTCATCGTCATCGAAGACAACATCATCACATCAGTATCAGTTCCCGAGCCGAGTCCCGAGCCGCAGCCAGAACCAGCGTCCGACCCCGACGATCCCAATGCGCAGGCGGTAGGAGACCCTGCCACAAGTCCGGCTGACCCCGAACCGGCGGGAGACCCCGAACCGGAAGTCCCGACAGTGGAGGAATTGCAGACCCGCATTTCCGAACTGGAGACAAGCGTCAGCGAACTCCAGACACGTGTGACGGAACTTGAGGCGGAACGCGACGACCTCTCCGCACAGAGAGACAACCTCCAGTCGCGACTGAATGCCAAAGCCGACGCCCGAGTCCTCACCGATGACGAGAAAGCAATTCTCGACTGCGTTTCAAAGGCCGGCGGCAAGGAATGGCTTGACGGTGTCGTGAAACTCCGCTCCACATTCCATTCGCAGAACAGACGTTTTGTCGACCACCAGTCGTCAAACACTGCTCCCGAAGGAGAGACAAGAACCCAGCGCGCCATACGCGAACAAAAAGAGCGTTACGCCGCATCAAGAACAAAATAAAAACTAAAAACAAACAAGACAATGATTGATTTTAGCAAATTTACGGTGAGCAATGGCGCGATTACCGATTTGCGCGAGCTCATCTATCTCACGGTATTCAAGAATCCTGATATCGACCTCCTTGTCACCACAAAGACCGGTGTCAAGGACAAACAGAAACTTGACTTTGTGGATTCCCTCGGAGACGTGGGTCTTTCCGGAGGTGGTTGCGACCCAAGCTACTCCAAAGTCGTTATCCAGGGCATTGAAAAGGAGTGGAATCTCGGAGCGTGGGAAATCGCCAAGCATATCTGCTACAAGGACATCGAAAACACCCTCGGTGAAATCGGCATCAACACCGGCACTGATGTAGCTGACCTCAACGGCACGCCCTACATGGATCTCGTCATCGAGCTGCTCCGCAGGGCTGTGACCGAAATGGCTTGGCGCATAATCTGGTTTGCTGACCTTGAAGCCAAGAATGTTGCAGACTCAGGAATCCTCTCTGCAGGTATCGATCCGAAACTCTTCAACATGTGCGACGGCCTGTGGAAACGTCTCAGTGCCATCATCGCAGAAAACGAACACCAGCAGACCATCATCACTGCCAACACGGACATGGGCGATGGCGCAGACACAACATACGCCTCCCAGAAAGAGGCTATCCGCAAGGAGGGCTACGCACTCAAACTTGTCGACACTCTTCTGTCTGATGCAGATTCCCGCATTTTCGATGGTGAGAATGCAAGTATCTACATGACCTCTTCGGTCTTTAAGGCGCTCCGTTCCGATGTGGTGGCACACTACACCAAGGCAACAATGCCCTATGAGCAAGTGGCTTCCGGACTTCACTTGTCAGAGTATGACGGTGTCCGCATCGTGGTATGCGACATCTGGGACCGCATGATCAAGAAGTATGAGGACACAGGCACTTGCCTCAACAATCCTCACCGCGCAATCGTCTGCAATCCATCCAACCTCTTCGTGGGCACCAACGACGTTGACAAGATTCCCGAATTGCGTCTGACGTTCAGTGACGTTGACCGTAAAAACTATATCTACGCCACCTCCAAGATTGACACCCTCGTAGGAGAGGACGCTCTTGTGCAGGTTGCCATTTAATAATCCCTAAAACCCAATGCTATGGAGAAATGTGATTTCAACTTAGCCGCCGACATTGCCGCCGATTGCGCGAGTTTGTCGGTGAAGGGCCAGGGTAACAGAGGCTGGATAATGAACTTCGATGACATCGACCGCGAGACATCGACAGTAGATTCTTCCAATCCCTCATTGCTTACCTCTCTTGTGTTGAACACAGGTGCGACAGCATACAATGTATATGTTCCCGGTTCGACTCCGTTCACGGGGACGGTCAAGACGTTTGTCAAAGGCACCTACATCAACACCTGGACCAAGGATGTGCATCTTGTCATCCTCAACGAAGGCCCCGATGTCTGCAACGACATCATAGACAAACTTGCCAACGGAAGATTCGTGATGGTGCTTGAGAACAAGACCTCGGGTGCAGGTGGCAAGGCCACGTATGAAGTTTACGGATACGAGGCAGGCCTCACGGCCTCCGAAATGTCTAACGACAAATATTCCGAGGAGACCAACGGTGGTTATGCCGCCACTCTTGAAGAGACAGGATCCAACAAGAGCGGCATGTTCCTTTACGCAACAAGCCTTTCTGCGACAAAAGCAATGCTTGAGTCGCTTGTAGCCGGTTCAAAAGCCTGATTATGGAATACGATGATGCCATTGGAATTCTGACTGAGATGAAAAGCCGTTTTAAGGACGGCTTTTCTTCTACTGACAGGTCTACCCTTGAAAACTTGCATCGTGTCCTCTTCGGCAAAGGAATCAGCAACAAATCGTGCAGCGATTGCTACCGCGATGCCTACATCTTAATATTCAACGAACTAAAAACCACCAAAACTATGCCAAAAGCCAAATCACAATATGTGTTGAAAGCCGGTGCCATTCTTCGTCGTGCCGGAGACAACAAGTTCTATGCAAATCCGCTTCCCAATGACGAGATACCAGAATTGTATATCGCGGAGTTCCCGCAGTCGATCAATCTGTTTGCCCAATTCCCGGCAGACTGGGAGGCAAGGGTCGCAAGACGCAAGAACGGAGAGGTTCCCGAAGGTGAACTCTCGCAGGAAGAAGCCGGAAATATCATCGCCGGACTTGAAGCCGATGTAAAGGCAAGAGACGAAGAGATTGCCTCGCTCAAAGCAGAACTGGAGAATCTTCGGAACTCATCCTCGGAGAACAACGCCTCGGAGGAAATCGGCAACCTCAATCTCCAGATTGATGCGCTGAACGCAGAACTCCAGTCCGCGAACAACGACATTGCGGAACTCCAGTGTGGAAAAACCAAACTTGAAGAGGAGTTGTCCGCGCTCAAAGGCAAGCCCTCCAAAACATCGAAAAAGAAACCCGAAGAAAAAACCGAAGAGTAATCCCCAAACATAGCCTATGAACCTCAACACCGTAAAGCGATCAAGCAAAAGATTCAGCACCTCATATCTGAGTTCGCTGAATATCCAGTCGTATGGAATAGACAACCTCTATCCCCAGCGAATGCTTGACCTTATACTCAATTCCTCGACAGGGGGAGTGTGCCTGGAACGCTATCAGCAGTTCATTGAGGGGAATGGCTACAATGATGAGAATTTCTCGGAATACATAGTCAACCGTGCGGGAGAGACAGTGGATGACATACACCGTCTTATCTCGCGCGACATGGCATTGTACCACGGTTTCGCCCTCCATGTCAATTACAACATGGCGTGTCAGATTGTGGAACTGCAGCACGTTCCGTTTCAGAACTGCCGGCTGGAGGAGGAGAACGACGAAGGACAGGTGCTCTTCATAAACGTACACCCGGACTGGAGCGGTCGCAAGACGCGGAAGGGCAAAAGCCTCTCCGTAAACCGCAACACCGTGACAAAGATCCACACTTTCAATCCTCGCAAGGAAGTAGTAATAGCCCAAATCATCGAAGCCGGAGGAATCGAGTTTTACAAAGGCCAGATCCTGTGGGTTTCCATGGATGGGAAGAATGAGTATCCCAGACCTATCTATGACAAGATTGTGACGAACCTCTCAACCGACGAGGCTCTTGACAACGTGAAATACCGTAACGCAAGGAACAATTTCCTCTTGGCAGGCATGCTCTGCCGCAAGAAAGGGTCAAGCATCGGCATTGACGAGAATGGGAATCCTATTGAGGACAGCACCGACGACAGCGGAGAATTTGCCAGGAGTCTTGATGCGTTCCAGGGAGACATGAACTGCTGCACGATTATGGATGTCACTCTCCAGTCGGATGAGGATATGCCGGAGTTCAAGGCTGTAGAGGGCAATAATTTCGACACAAAGTTCAAATGCACCGATGAGAGTGTAATCTCACGCATCTATTCCGCATTCGGGCAGGAGCCGTGGCTGTGCATCCGCAACGGAAAACTCGGATTCAGCGGCACCGTGATCGAGGAGACATACGAATATTACAATTCCTATGTCGGGTCGGAGAGAAGAGCCTTGTCGAGAGCCATCAAGAGCATATTCCGTCATTGGTTTGAAGAGGCAAACCCCTCCAACGACTACCTTATCCAACCTCTTGTCTATATAAGCAACAAATCAAATGGAACACTTAGCGACACCGCAGGAAATAGTTGAACTGGGGAGGCCAATAGGCAAGGTTGACCCTGAAAAACTGACCGCATACATAACCGAAGCCGAGCAATTGTATATCAAGCCCACTCTCGGCACATCCTTGTTTCTGAAACTGCTCGATTATGAAGGCGAGGATGAAAAGATTGGGAAATTGCTTGACGGAGGCGTATATGACGACGACAAAGGCGAAGTTCAGTCCCTTGTCGGCCTCAAAGTCGCATTGTCCTACTATGTGTACGCCCAAAACGTAATGTCGGGGGATTTCCAGTCCACACGCTTCGGCATGACCGTGAAAAACGATGACTATTCCTCTCATCTGAGCAGCAAGGAACGCTCCGACTGCTACAACAATACTTTGGAGATAGCCCACTCATATCTTCGTGAGTGTGTGTCCTACTGCAAGTCCACAGGACTTATTAAACAATCCGGTACGCCAAGTGCATCATTCGGCGGTATCACAATTCGTAAAATAGGGAAATAATTACAATCTTATGCCTCTTACCAACAGAGAACAACTATTAGGTGATGCGTCGCAGATCCGATACGAGACTCAAGACGGTCATAACACCGCAGAGCGTGTCGGCAAGATGTTCCATGACATCATAGAGGCCGTCGAGGAATATTTCCTCAGCAAGATAGACCCGGACACCGCCCAAAAGCTCATAAAGTTTCTCGGAGGCATTGAAATCGGCGATTTCGTCTCCGGGCCGAACGGTAATGGAGGAAGAGTGACCGCCAGCGGCGACGGAGAGATGCAGAGCCTCATACTGCACAAGTTTCTGGAGGTGCCGGAACTGCGCTACAACCGGGTGAGCATCGAGGTCGGCAATTCATGGAGGGCCCCCGGCGGTGGCATTGTGGAGGAATGTGTCCCCGACCGCGACGAGGACGGCAATCTTCTGATGACCGGCACGGTGTATCTTCATCTTGAGGATGGGGAGATCGGCACGGTTGCAGTGGACGACATATGCATGGGAATCTTCCACAATGAGAACAAGGCGGCCGACAACTCTGCCGTGGGCTATGACGACGGCATCGGCAATTTCCGCTTCGCCGGATTCTATTCGGTGTATTTCCGCGTGACGGAGATACTGAACGAGGGGAACAACTCCTGCTTCCGGTATGCGCTGCGCCCGGTGTCGGAGACGTGGATGCACACTTTCCACCCCACGGAGGCGATGCATTTCGTGGGCTACGGCAATTTCTCGGACAAGAACCGCCAGACGGCAAGGTATTCGACAAGAACATACGAGCGATACCTAAAGGACGTTACGGACTGGGAATTTACCGGAAACAATATAGCGGCCCAGTTCGGAGACCTGAGCAATCTTTCGGTCTTCGGCATGGATATGTCCGGGTATTCGGCGTATCTGAACAACATCTACATGGTGGGGACGATAGAGCAGATGAACGCCCTGTTCCCGAGAATGGAGATTGACACCGGAGGAGAGAGTTTCCTTGCATTTGGAGAAACACTGACAGTAAAATGCAGTGTATATAGGGGATGGGAGGATATAACCGACAGGGTGACTAATTGGACTGTAACACGGGACACCGGAGACCCAATAGAAGACGCGGCGTGGAATTTGAAATCAAAGGCACAGCAATTCAATGGAGAAATAGAGATAAGTTTCACTACAGAAGAGAATGACCTTGGTTCCAACAGCATGGTTTTGAGTACACTGTTCACGTTCAAGGCCGAGATTGCCGATAGTCCGGATGCCACATACAGTCTGACATTCTAACAAAGATAATTATGATCAGCCAAAGAAAACGGATAAGGATTGACTATGCGCCGCTGACAGTGTCGGTGTCGCTTGTCTGCACGACCCCGGCATCGCCGACAACGCAGGTGCTGAACGGAGACAACAGCCAGTATGAGCCGGACCGCGACCTTACGCCGACAATAATTTTGCCGGAAGTCGTGGCGAATGCCGCTGACGGCTCATGGCCGAACCCGTCGGCAAACAGCGCGCTCGCTGACATGAAATGGTATGCCAACGGCGTTGACATCACCACACTCTCAGAATGGGCCGGGAAATATTCCATCGACCAGGACAGCGGCTCCACACGCGGGGCAATCTCAATCTCGAGGAACATTTCTCCGGGCCGGCAGATCCAGCTGCATTTCGAGGCTGTTGTCGCCGACAACCGTCTCGGTGTGAATATCCCTATTGTCTCCGACCCGATCATCCTCTCAACGACCGAAAAGGCGGCTGACGGATACTCGATGTCGATTGACGACAGCCCAATCATCCAGTACGACCCGGTGAAAGACAAGCTTGCCCTGTATGAGTACAAGGTGGCGCACGGACTCACCGGCGCGTCAACGTCCGCGCAGGACGCCGCCACCGACAAATGCGCCTACCGCCATGTCATACCGTTTTCAGTCTTCAACGGAAAGACGAAGATGACCTCCGGCTACACGATAAAACTCTATCGTGTCAACTCCGTGACCTCGCTCACAGAACTTTCAGCCGGGACTGACGAGGTGGAGGCATTGTCGGACACATCAATAACCCTTGACCTCCGTCTTGTGGCAAAGGAATCGTATGCCATAAAGGCATTCGTCGGGAGCAAGGAGGTCGCGATGGTCCAGTTCGGTGTGAGCAGGATATCGCAGTCATTCAGCATATCCACGGCAAACGGAACGGACATACACCCTCTTGACACCGAAAGATATGACGAGGTGATGGTCAGCTGTGACGGAAACATCGTGGAATGTCCGGGAAGCATCCTCAAGATTGTATGGTACACTGACACCAAGGCGAAGAAAGAGGTGCAGCACAACGAGGGAGACACAACCTTGTTCCAGCTTGAGAAGACCGGACTGGGAGACAGCTACAGCGACAGTTACCTCGAGGTCTATTGCGATGCGGAGTACAAGCCCGAATACAAGATAGCCACAGACAACGGAGACATCCTTACGGACGCTTCCGGAAACATATACATATTCAATTAGACTCATCATGGAATATATAATAGCATCGTATGAAGGGATTTTGAGGCAGGGGTGGAAGCCGGCATCCTCAAAGATTGTGGACGGCAGGGTAATTGTCAACGAGAATGAACTGCGGTACAGATACCCCGGCAACACACTAAACGAGGCCGCCGGCATTGTGGACGGCATTGTGGTCTCACGTCAGACCGCCCTTGACTTCATGTCGGGAAGAAAAACTCTTGAACAAATTAAATCATCAGACACATTATGAGCCAGTATTCAGCACAAGGGAGCATCACAATCAGGCGTCTCCGCAATGGTGACACCCTGTACATAACACTTGAGAACAACGGCATTCCCCTTTATCAGGGCGTTGACACATCGGCAGGCACAGTCGCTCCCGATTGGACTGTGGCGGCCAATCAGCCGGAACTGACACCAAAGGTGACATCCATGATGGGAAACACGGTGGCAAGAAGTGGCCACCAATGGTCTTACAATGGTGTCACGCTCCTTTTCACCGGGGCCACATCGGGCGACTGGACAACGGACAGCACTGGGAAATTCCAGCTGAATGTCTCCTCCGGGTCAAGTGCAGGGGCATTGAGGATAATTGACAACCTTGCGAATCCAAGTGCGGTTGCGAATGGCCAGCTGACATATTCCTGCGTGGCCACAGTGGGGGGAACGAACTACAATGTGTCAAAGTCCATTGATGTGGTGATCCAGAACATGGGCGCATCGTCCAGTTACGGTTCTGTCATCGCATCGCCGGAAGCCATTGACTCCACGACAACCACATCAACACTCAAGACATCCCTTCAGGTTGGAGCGACACTTGTCACCGACTATCATGTGAAGTGGTACAAGGACGACACACACTGGACTGAGAAGGACGGCCAGAAGCAGATCACCGTCACACGCTCCGATGTGGACGGCACGCAACTTTTCATAGCGGAGTTCTATCTCTCGGCGACCGACACGACACCGGTGGCGCGGGGCGGTGTGTATGTCATAGACTCGCTTGACGAGTTCGTCATAATGCCCAGCATAACCTCAACCAACACGGAAGTCGCCCCGGGGCAGGATGTGACGGTTACGGCCAAACTGATCAACACACGCACGATGACGGAGTACACACCGTCCTCACCGACATGGAGGATGGACGTGATGGACAAGGACACATGGTCAGTAATCAAGACATCAAACACCGACACAATCACCGTGACGACAACAGAGACCGACCGCAACGGAAAGGAGAATGACGTTGAGGTCGTCGGTGAGGTGTCATGGACATAATATCAACAGACAACAACTTTAATATTTATTATGGCAAATCAGAATTTAGGAACTGCAACACTTGTGACATCGGCACTGAAAAGCAATGCCGTGCTGATTGAGGTGAACGGCTCTATACGCCGAATCACTATCGACAACCTCATGGATGTGATCAATACCGGTGACGAGATGATTCTGCGGCAGGTGGCGTGGGGCAT